>DAOTMQ010000200.1:5075-6769 GCA_035450385.1 Kiritimatiellia bacterium
GAGACGCGGAGACGCAGGGGGTGATGGGTGGAGAGAGAGAAAGAGTTTAAACGCAGAGACGCGGAGACGCAGGGGGTGATGGGTGGAGAGAGAGAAAGAGTTTAAACGCAAAGACGCGGAGGCGCAGGGGGGCTCAAAGTCCGTTTACAACACGATGGGTACCTTCTTTGATTGTCGCTGCGCCGAAATTGATCACAAGCCCCAATTTAAGGTGTTTTAAGCGAAGATACGTCAACACCTGAATGTTGAAAATCGTGTTGTAGAGTTCAACAGCCTTACACTCAACAATCACTTTCCCTTCAACCAACAGGTCCAGCCTCAGCGGTGTCGCTAACCGATGTCCCTTGTATACAAGAGGTACGACCACTTGCCGCTCAACCAAAACACCCCTTTTCTGCAATTCAAACGCGAGAGCCTCTTCATACACAGATTCCAGCAATCCAGGTCCGCCTAATTCTTTGTGGACGTTGATTGCGGCATCAAGAATGATCGCGCTGATCTCATTCTCGGTCATCCCATCCTCCATATTATCCCTCTGCGTCCCTGCGCCTTCGCGTCTCTGCGTTAAAACACCTCCCCGCTCCGCATCACTTCCTGCGGACCGCGGGCAAGAATCCGGCGGCGCACACGAATGCCAAGACCCAAACAATCAGCACGGCGGGCGAGCGGAACGGCAGGTCGCCCAGCGAATGGCAGACCGTAGCCGCCGCGCCGACAAAGACCGCGACCAGCTCGGGCGGCAGGTGATAGAGCCACACCGGCTTGGCGGGGATCGCATCGATGCCCGTGGCCGAGAGCGCGCGGGTCGTGCGGACCGCCTGCACCACCAGCGGCACAATCAGCGTCAGCGCGCAGAGCGCCATGACGCCGAAGCCCACAGCCCCCTGCTCGGCCAGAAACTGCAGGGTGTCGTTGTGCACATTCGCGCCGCCCTGGATTTGCATGACCTTGCGTTCCTCCGGCGTCATGGTAACCATGGCGAAGTGCGGATACCCCCACCCGCCCACGCCGAACAGGCGGTGCTCCTTGAAGATCGCGCGGGCCACGCGCGCATGGTAGTAGCCGCGCCCCGAGACCCGCTCGAAGACGGCGGAAGGCGTGATGGTGGCCAGCTCGGTTTTGAGGGCCTTCGGCGCGAGGATGGTGAAAGAGAGTCCGAGCAGCAACAGAACCGCGAAAATGGCGCCGACCAGTTTGACATGACCGCCCGACTCACTCTTCTGCCAGGCGCCGGCCAGCATGTAAACGCTGAGCACCAGAAAAACCACGCCGCAGAGCAGGATCGCCGCGCGGCTCAGCGAGGCGATGGCCGCCGCGAAATTGAGCAGCACCGGGATCAGCAGCCAGTGCGGACTGAACGCGCCGTCCTCCTCCGGCCATGACGCGCCGGCCGCGGCTGGGCCGAGCAGCTCGCCGCTCGCGCGGCTGAACCAGAGGCCGGCCGCAAGGGCGAAATGGAGGGTGAAGAAGGCACCGGCGAAATTGGGATACCCGAACGTGGAGAAGAAGTGGGCGAAGGTCTGTTCGCCCCAATAGACGCTTGTCGCGCCGGTGGCCAGTTGCGCGAAGCCCAGCAGCGCCAGCGCGGCCGCGTTCCAGCAGAGGGCGAGCAGCAGCAGTCGCTTGCCCTTCTTCAGGAGTCCGTGCCGCGCGGCCAGCGCGGCGGTCAGCGCCGGAACGAACCAGAGCAGCAG
>DAOTMQ010000201.1:0-6765 GCA_035450385.1 Kiritimatiellia bacterium
GCGAGCCGATGGTGTGGGGCGACAAGCTGATCGTCGTGAATTTCGACATGAAGTTCCCGGGGCTGTTGAATACGGTGAACGATAACGTACACACCGTCAGCGTCATCGATCTGGGCACAGGTGGCTGCTCCTTCCTGAACCTGTTCAGGTAGGAAGCTGTGAGTGACCGGTGATCTGTGAGAGGCTCTTACACGACCCCTTGCTTATAGGTGTGGCACGGGCATCTTGCCCGTGTTTCATGGGCGGGACGCCCATGTCACGAGGGGTTTGCAAGAGGCTCTTGAGTTTACTGTCGGGGACAGAAAATGCGGGATTTTTTGGATTTCAAGGGCAAGACGGCGCTGGTGACCGGCGCGGCCGGTGCGATCGGTAAGGGCGTCGCGCTGGGGTTGGCCCAGCGCGGCGCACGGGTGGTCGTCACGGATCTCAAGCAAGATACGGTTGATGCGGTTGTCGCAGAATTGACATCCGCCGGATACGATGTGGCGGGGCTGGCCGCTGATGTGACGGACGAGTCGCGCGTCAAGGCGGTGGTGGAACTCGCCGCAACACGGTTCGACAACACGATCGACATCCTCGTGAATGTCGCGGGTGTGGCGGGTCAAAAGCCCGTTGAAGAGATTACTGAAAAAGAGTGGGATTTTGTCTTTGCGGTGAACTGCAAAGGCTCCTTCTTTTTCATCAAGCATGTCGTGCCCCTGATGAAGGCGCGCAAGTCTGGCAAGATCGTGAATTTTGCTTCGAAATCCGGCAAGACTGGTTCGGCTTTATGCAGCCACTATTCGGCAGCCAAGGGCGCGATCATCACGCTGACACAGGCGTTGGCGTATGAGTTCGCCAAGGACGGCATCCAGGTGAACTGCGTTTGTCCCGGCATCACGGACCAAACAGGCGTGTGGAACTTTATGTCCGCCAACTACATCGATAACCTCAAGCAGACGCGCGAGCAAGTCGTCAAGCAGTTCACCGCCAAGGTACCGCTTGGCCGTTTGGCCAGTATCGAGGATGTGGTGGATGTGACCGTCTTCCTCTGTTCGTCTGGTGCGGACTACATGACCGGCCAGGCGGTCAACATCACCGGCGGACGGGAGATGCATTGATAGTGCGTCAGGAGGGTACGATGAGCGAGCGAGAGATCACAAAAGAGAGTGTGGCGAAGATGATGGACCATGCGGTGTTGAAGCCGGCGATGACCGATGACGACATCCGCAGGAACGCGGCTTTGTGCGCGGCGCGCGGGGTCGGCAACCTGTGCGTGCGGCCCACGGATACGGCGCTTGCCGCGACGTTGCTCAAGGATTCCGGGACGACCGTTGCGGTCGTGGTGGGCTTCCCGCACGGCGCGAACCGCTCTGAGGTGAAGGCACTCGAAGCCCGGCTGGCCATTGAGGATGGCGCGGACGAGCTGGACATGGTGATGAACATCGGCAAGTTTCTCTCGGGCGACGACGACTATGTGCGGCGCGACATCGCGGCGGTTGTGGCTGAGGCCAAGCCGCACGGGGTGTTGGTCAAAGTGATTCTGGAGACCGCGCTGCTGACGTTGGACCAAGTGGCCCGCGCGTGCGAGCTTGCCATTCAGGCCGGCGCGGACTTTGTGAAGACCTCCACCGGCTTCAACGGTGAGGGCGCCACGCCGGAGGCGGTCGGGGTGATGCTCGAACGCTGCGCGGGGCGCGCTAAGGTCAAGCCCTCGGGCGGCATCCGCGACTGGGAGACGGCCGTGCGCTACGTGCGCATGGGCGCGGACCGTCTGGGCGTCAGTGCATCCGACAAGATTCTGGACGGTGCGCCGGAAGGATGCTGAAGATGCTGGCTGTGGTGTATCACGGCAAGGGCGATGTGCGAGCGGAAAGCATACCTGCGCCGGTTTGCGAAGATGGCGGACTGTTGGTGGAGGTGGAGGCCTGCGCGGTATGCGGATCGGACCTGAAGGCGTTTCGCAGCGGCAACCCGCGAATGCGTCCGCCGGTGGTGATGGGACACGAGTTTTGTGGCGTGGTCGTGGAGAGTCGTGCTGGTTCTGATTTTGCGCCCGGCACGCGTGTGGTGATGGCGACGTCGGTGGCGTGCGGTATGTGTGCGTACTGCCAACGCGGTTGGCGCAACTTGTGTCCGGACGTGCGGCCGATGGGGTTTGCGTACGACGGGGGCATGGCGGAATACGTGGCGATTCCTGCGTTAGCGGTGCGCGGCGGACATGTCATCAGGGTGCCGGAAGGTGTCGATGCATCACGGGCGGCATTGGCCGAACCGTTGAACTGCGCGGTGAATGCCTGCCTGAACAGCGGGGTGTCGTGCGGTGACACGGTACTGGTGATGGGGGCGGGACCGATGGGGATTCTGAATGGTCTTGCGGCGCGTGCGTCGGGTGCCGCCAAGGTAATCATTTCCGAGACCAATCCCGCCCGTCTGCGCGGTGCGCCGCGTTCGGCTTTGATCGGCTGGTCGATCCCGCCCATGAGGATCTGGCGCGGTTGGTGAAGGACGAGAGCGGCGGGCTGGGGGCAGATGTCGTGATTGTAACGGCACCGGCTGCGCAGCCGCAGGAGCAGGCGTTGACACTGGTTCGCAAGCGCGGAACGGTCTGTCTCTTTGCCTCATTGCCTGTCGGCAAGAGTGCGCTGGATATCGATAGCCGATTGATCCACTACGGCGAATTGCGGGTGGTCGGTACCAGTGATTCCACGTCGGCGCATGTGACGGAGGCGGTACGGATGCTCGCGCGCGACAACATGCCGTTCGGCAGTCTGGTTACGCATACGCTGCCGCTGGAGCATTTCGCGCAAGCGTTCGAATTGATGGAACGCGGAGAAACTCTGCGCGTGATACTGAAGGCAACGAAAAAGTAGCGGATTTATGAAACTGGAACTGCAAGGCAAGGTGGCGCTGGTGACCGGTGGTTCGCGCGGTATCGGCGCGGCGATTTGCCGTGGTCTGGCGGCGGAGGGTGTGCACGTGGGCGTGGGTTGCTCCGGTAACCCCGAAAAGGCGGCGGATGTGGTAGCGGGGATCGCGCGCGACTTCGGGACGGAAGCCTTGGTGTTGCGAGCCGATCTGGAGCGGGCAGAGGAGATCGCCGGGATGTTCGATCGTCTGCAAGAGCGCTTCGGGGCGGTGGATATTTTGGTCAACAACGCGGCGTATTGTCCCGGCGGGCCGATTGAGACGTACAGCTTAGAGGAGTGGGAGAAGACCTTCCGGGTCAATGTGACCGGCGCGTTCGTGGCCTGCCAGGAGTTTGTGCGCCGTCTGACGGCGGCGAAACGCAAGGGCAAGATCGTGAACCTTACCTCGCAGGCGGCCTTTCTAGGGTCGACCTCCGGACGTCTTCCGTACGATGCCAGCAAAGGAGCGCTGGTCTCGATGACCCGCGCTGTGGCGCGTGAGGTGGCAGCCCGCGGCATCAACGTCAACGCCGTCGCGCCGGGCATGGTGCGCACGGAGATGGTGGCGGACAAACTGGCGGCGAATCTGGATAAATATCTGAGCCGCATCCCGCTCAACCGCATCGCCGAGCCGGAGGACATCGCCAATGCGGTGGTGTTCTTGGTTTCATCCGCCGCTGATTATATAACCGGAACGACGCTGGACGTGACCGGCGGTATGCTTATGCGGTGAAGAAGGGGCGGAGCAGGCGGCAGGCTTCGTCATAGCGCGCGTAACGCTCGGCATGCAGTGCGCCTCGCGCCGGATCGGGCTGGTGCGTCCGTTCGATGCGTGTCATGCCGCGCACGGCATCCTCAAGCGAAGCGTAGATCCCGCAGGCGACAGCCGCCGCAATGGCGGCACCCAGCGCGCCGAGTTCCCGCCCGGCCGGGATCTCGATCGGCACTTGGAAGACATCGGCAAACATCTGCGACCAAACCGCGCTGCGCGCCGCGCCGCCTGTGAGCCGGATCGTCGCGGGCGGCGCACGGAACGTATACAGGCGCCGTAGATGCCGGTTATGCGCGAAGATGCAGCCTTCGTACACGGCGCGCAGCACATCGGCGCGGGTATGCCGCCCTTTCATGCCCAGCAGGCAGGCCTGCGCTGGATGCCCAAGATTGGAGCCGTAGAGAAAAGGAAGGAACAGGGGAGTGTCCCGATTCAGCGGGGTTTGCTCCACGGTGCGGTCCGCCCATGCGAAGAGCGTGCCGCCGTCGGTCTGCGTCAGAACCGTTTGCGTGTCGCCGAGGAACTCGCGCACAAACCAGTCCAGATTGCCGGCGCCTGTGGGACTACCCTCCAGCATCAAGAACCAGCCGGGGATGCAATAACGTGAAGTCATAAACAGGTCGCGGTCGATCAACGGCTGGCGGGCGATATATTGGTTGTTGCCCCACGTGCCGGCCACCATAACGAGCTGTTGCTCATCGATACAACCCGACGCAAGGCCGCAGGCGTCAATGTCGAACATGCCGCCGGCCACCGGCGTGCCGACACGCAGGCCGGTCGCGGCTGCGGCTGCGGGTGTCACGGTACCGCAAATCTCGGCGCTTTTGACCAGTGGCGGCAACAGGCGTTTTGCGTCCGGAATACCGAACCGCGCCAGCAGTCTGTCGTCGTATATGCCGTCGGGCACATGCATGAGGCTGGTCGCGCTCATATCGGTCTCTTCCATCGCCACGACACCGGTCAGGCGAAAACGGATGTAATCCTTGGCCATCAACAGGTGGCTGGCACGTGCAAAGCTTTGCGGCTCGTATGCTTGCAACCAGGCGAGCAGCGCATTGGGCTGTGCGGCCCAGAGGGACTGTGCGGTTAACGGCAGGACGCGCGCATCGAGACCGTCTGCCTGCCACGTCCGAACGATGTCAGCGGCGCGCTGGTCGGTCGAGTTGATCGCGTGGCGAACCGGCCGACCGTCAGCGTCGATCAGATACAGGCCGTTGCCGTATCCAGTACAGGCGATGCCGTCTATCGCATCGCCTGAAAGATTCGCCGCTGCCAGTGCTTCGCGCACCACCGCACAGGTGTCGCACCACATCGCCTCCATGTCGCGTTCCGACCACGAGGGATGCGGCTCGAGTACCTGAACATTGCGTGTTGCCGTGCCGAGCGTCCGCCCCTGCGGGTCGATGACGGCCGCTTTTGTGGCGGTGCCGCCACAGTCGATACCGATCAAGAAACCCATTACATAATCTCCACGGTTTTTCGGGATTATCAGATACAGGATGCGGGTCTGTCAAGTTGACGCGAGAACGGTTGACGCGAGAACGGGCAGTACGCAGGCGGCTGCGAGATCCGATAGCGGAGTGACGTTGACCGGGCAGCCGTAGGCTGTTTCCAGAAGATCGGGGCGCAGGACTTCGGCGGGAGTGCCGTCGGCGAGTTTGACACCTTTGCCCAGCAGGATGATCCGCGAGAAAAACTGGCTCGCCAAGGTGAGGTCGTGTACGACCATCAGGATGGTGATCTTACGGTCGCGGTTGAGGCGCAGTAGTAGCGCCATGAGGTCCACGCGGTGACGCAGGTCCAGATGCGAGGTGGGCTCGTCCAGCAGCAGGATGTCGGGTTGTGCCGCCAAGGCCACGGCGATGGCCAGCCGCTGGCGTTCGCCGCCGCTCATCGCTGTCAGTGCGCGGTGACGCAGGTGCCAGGTACCGGTCACGTCCATTGCTTCCTGTACCGCATCGTGATCAGCTTTGGAAGGGGTGCCGAAACGCGGCAGATAGGCGATAGATACGCCCGAGCGACACAAATTCGTAGGCCGCGAAAGGGATGTCCTGCGGAAGCTCTTGCGGAACCACTGCCACCTGCCGGGCAAATTCGCGCGCATTGTAACGGGCGGGATCGCCGCCGGCGATCCGGCGCGAACCTTGTTGCGCTGGAAACTGACCGGTGATCACGCGCAGCAGCGATGACTTTCCCGCGCCGTTCGGGCCGACCAGCGCGGCGCACTCACCGCGCGCAAGGTGCAGCGAGACATCACGCACAGGCGTGGTCAGCATTCCGTCACGCCGGAACGTGACGGAGAGGCGATCAACTTGGAGCAGGGGGGGCGACATGACGCAGCCATGACTCGATTACACGGCAAGTCACGGTGTGTAGCCGGTGGCTTTGCTGATTCCGGACGTGATTTTGCCCAGTGTGGCGGTCGTCGGGTTGCCATGCGCGGATAGGGCGCGGTGGAGGGATTTTTCGGGAATGCCCGTGACGCGCGCCAGTTCTGGGAACGTCACCAGAGCATGAACGATGTCCCGTAGTTGTGAAAGGCCGATGGCCGTTTCGCCATTGAGGATCGCGGTCACGGCCTCGGCGTAGAGGGCGCATGCGAAGTCGGGGTCGTCCTGTATGCGTTTGACGACTGTATCACGATAGGTTTTAGTGAGTGCCATGATTTACCTGCCTTTCGCCGGCGCGGTATACTACCAGATTTCAAACATGGCGGAATGGTATCTTTTGTGTTACATAAATCAACAACTTTTTTATTCCGCGTGGTAATCGGTTGGTGACAGGGGGTGATGCTTGGTTTTTTTATCGCACGAAGGAAGGGCACGAAGGTTTTTTGGGGGCATGGCCCGGGTTTGTTTAACCACGGAATACACTGAACACACGGAAAGGCACAGCTCTGCTGTTTCACGCGAAGGCGCGAAGACGCGAAGATTGGAGGGCGAGTGTCCCCACGAGCCGCCTTCCGCTGCGCGGAAGGATGGTTTCAGGGTTTATTGCGGAGCGCCGGGAGGGGCAAGCGTCTGCTTGCCTGCGGACGAGCAGACGCTCGTCCCTCGTGCGCCCAGCATGGGCATGTACTAGTCAACTGAAAGGAGTTGATCGCAA
>DAOTMQ010000202.1:0-4752 GCA_035450385.1 Kiritimatiellia bacterium
GTGTGGCTGCGCTGTGTGCGAGAAGACGGCGCAGCCAGCGATAGGCCCGGCGGCGCCGCTCGTGTTCACGGGTGACGTGCGCGGCGGGGCGCTCATCGAAGCGCCCGGGGGAGTCGAGCAGACGTTCGAGTGCTGGTTCATGGCGCTCGGTATGGGTCAAGGCGACAAACCCTATGACCGTATCGTGCAGACGCCGGACTGGTACCTTCACACGATCGCGAGCGAAGACGAGGTGAGCGCACTGACCTTCGGTTACACAGGTGCCGACGGGAAGGTGCAGGGCTTCGGCAATCTCGGTCTTGCCGAAGGCATCTGTTTCGGCAAGTGGCAGCATGTCGCCGTCACGTACGCGCCAGAGGGGTTCCGCATCTACCTGAACGGTACGCTGATTTCCGGTGCCAAGGCGCTGGCGCGCGCGCTTCCCGAGTCGCTCAAAGGCGGCCTTGCGTGTCTCGGCAACAGTTCCTTTGGCGCGCAGCGTGCATTTAAGGGCAAGATCGCGGGCGCGCGCTTTCTTGATCGTGCGCTGTCTGCCGCCGAGGTCGCCGCGCGTGCGACGATCAATCCCGACGGTAAGCCCATTGAGGTGCCGCCGAGCGCGGCAGCGACCGAGGCCGACCGGATTCCGGTCGTTGACATCTCGACCGACGCGTCGCGCCAAGTGATCATAGCCGAAGGAGCGAAAGACCGCTACGAAGGCCATCCGACGACACTCCTCGCAGATGACGGGCGGACGATGTTCTGCGTCTGGACGACGGGACACGGCGGCCCGTGCGGACAGATGGCGCGTTCGGACGATGGCGGCTTGACGTGGACGCGGCTCGACGCGACACTTCCCGAGGTCTACGGGCGTACCCACCAGAACTGTCCCGTGCTGCAAAAAGCGAAGGGGCCGGACGGCAAAATGCGGTATTTCATCTATAGTGCTAAGGCTAGGGAAGGGCGCGGCCTCGGCATCCTCATGAGTGAGGATCTCGGTAAAAGCTGGCGGGAAATGCCCTTTCAGGCGCATCTTTCCGCAGGCATGCCGCCGACGGGCTTCATGGTGCTTAAGGACGGCACCTGTGCCCTGTTCGGGCAGATCTTCAAGTCACGTGCGAGGGCCAAGGACCGCCCCACCGACGACCAAGCGGTGTGGATGTCTGTCTCGCAGGACGGCGGTATCACTTGGGGGCCGTCGCGCATTGTCGCGGAAGCCGACCGGCGCAACCTTTGTGAACCGTGCTGCCTGCGTTCGCCGGACGGCAATACGCTTGTCCTGATCATGCGTGAGAACCGTCACCGCGGGCGCAGCATGATGTGCTTCTCGCGGGACGAGGGCCAGACGTGGACGACGCCGGTCGACACGCCGTGGGCGCTGACCGGCGACCGTCACGAAGGCGTGCTGCTGCCGGACGGACGCTATGTGATTGCGTTTCGCGACCGGGCGCTCGGTTCGGAGACATACGGCCAGTTTATGGCGTGGGTCGGTACGTGGGAGGATATCGTGCATGCCCGTCCCGGTCAGTACCGTATCCATCTGCTGCGTCACTACGGTCGCGGTGGTGTCTATCCGAGCGGCGACGGCGACACCGGTTATCCGGGGGTGGAACTGTTGCCGGATGGCACGCTGGTCTGTACCACCTACACGCGCCATTTCCCCGACGACCGCCAGAGTTCGGTGGTCCTCACACGTTTCAAGATCGAAGAGATCGATAACCTTTACAGGAAAGCCAAATGAACAAAACCTTCTTTCTGGGAGTGGCGGCGAGTGTCGCATTGAGCGGGAGTGCGCTCTGCGGTGAGGCACTGCGTCCGCCTGCCATGCACGTGCTGCCTGATGGTGCGATTCAAGCGCGGGCGTGGCTCCGGCATCAACTCGAACTGCAACGCGATGGCCTGACGGGACATGCGGAGGAGCTTTACGATGACATCGGCAACAGCGACTGGCTGACCGGTGCGGGGCGGGGCGGCCAGTACGCCTGGGAGCGCGGTCCCTATTACGCGAAGGGGCTTGTAGCGCTGGCGCTGGCGCTGGACGACGCCGCGCTCAAAGCGAAGGCGAAGCGCTGGGTGGATGCCATCCTCGCGAGTCAACGGCCGAATGGCGATTTCGGTCCGCGCGAACGCAACTGGTGGGCGAACATGATCGCGCTCTGGCTCGTGCGCGATTGGTGCGCGGCGACCGACGATCCGCGTGTACCGCCGTTTCTGGAGCGTTACTTTGCGTTTCAGGCGCAGGAATTGCAACGCTATACGTTGGTGGATGAGTCCAAGTGGGCCATGGCTCGCGGCGCGGATGAACTGGACGTGGTTCTCTGGTTGCACGCGCGTACGGGCAAGAAGGAGCTTGAGGCGTTTGCCCGTCTGTTGTCGGGGCAGATCGCCGATTGGAGCACCTTCTATCATCGCGGCGGCGACCCCTCAAAGGCGGGCTGCCGCAGCCACATCGTCAACTTCATGCAGGGCATCAAGGCACCGCCGCTGCAGTGGCGCGTCAACGGTGATCCCCGCCACCGCAACGCCTATGCGGCGGCGTTCGCGCCGGACGGCTGGATCATGACCTCCTATGGTCGGCCCGACCGCATGGTGAACGGCAGCGAGCCGCTTTCAAGTCGCAATGCATCGGAGGCCACGGAACTCTGCGCGATTGCCGAGCGCATCCTCAGCAATCTGGTGGCGCTGGGCACGTGGGGAGACGCTAGCATCGGCGATGATCTGGAGATGGTGGCGTACAACACGCTGCCCGCGACTCTCGGCGCGGATGGACGCGGCATGCGCTACTACAACATTCTCAACCTGCCGTACTGTGTGGATGGGCGTTACGGGTTTGTGAATAACGGCGAAAAGGTTGGATCACTTTGTCCCGGTCCGCATTCAGGTTTTGGCTGCTGCCGCTCTAACTTTCATTTCGCCTGGCCGAAATTCGTCCAGTCCCTTTGGATGCAAACGGCCGATGGTGGCCTCGCGGCGACAGCGTATGGACCTTGTACGGTGACGGCGGTCGCTGGCGGCACGCAGGTGACGGTGGAGGAGACGGGGAGCTATCCGTTCGGGCCGGATGTGAAGCTGACCTTCCGTGCGGGCGCGGCGACGTTTCCGCTCAAACTGCGCATCCCCGGATGGTGTCGTGCGCCTCGGGTGACGGTGAACGGCGCAGCCGTGACGGATGTCAAGCCGGGTTCATTCTGCACGGTCGACCGTGCTTGGAAGCCGGGCGATGAGGTGGCGTTGCATTTCCCGATGGAGGTGACTGTCTCGGGCGGCTGGGACCGGAATGCGGCGGTGGTGACGCGGGGGCCGTTGCTCTATGCGCTCAAGCTCGCTTACGAAAACAAGGTGGTCGAGTCTTACGAGGTGCCGTTTGAAAAACGCACGGCGGGGGACCTGAACGGATTCCCGCGCCGCGAGATCCGCGCGGCTGAGCCGTGGAACCATGCGCTTGTGCTGAACGCGCGCGGCGGCATCGACGCCGAGGTGGTGACGCGGGAGATTCCCTTGCATCCATTCGACCCCGCCGCAGCGCCCGTGTCGCTGAAGGTGAAGACATTTAGGAGCGACTTCGGCGGCTGGGGGCACACGCGCGACATTCTCACGGCGCGGGCCGTGGAGCCGCCGCCGAGTCCGATCGCGATCGAGGGTGATGTTCAGACGAGAGAACTTGTGCCGATGGGCGCGACCCAGGTGCGTATCGTTCTTTTCCCATGGGCGCGTGAGTCGGATAAGTGAATGACTAAAACAATGTTGTAAACGTATGAGGCTCTTGTAAAACCCCTTCGTGGCATGGGCGTCTCGCCCATGAAACACGGGCAGGATGCCCGTGCCACGACTGTAAACAAAGGGTTTTTAAGAGCCTCCGTGTACGAAAGAAAGGCAGAGAGAGATGGCAGAGAAATGTTTCAAGGGTATGAGCGGGGCGCATGCGGCGATGTTCACGCCGTTCGATGCGAAGGGACGCGTGAACCCGGAGATGATCGCAAAGATCATGGATTATGGATACGCGAATGGCTTGAAAGGGTTCTATCTGACGGGAACGACTGGCGAGTGGTGGCTGCTCTCCCTCGAAGAGCGCAAGCAGGTGCTCGCGGCGGCGGTGGCATCGAATAAGGGACGCGGCAAATTGATCGCGCATGTGGGGGCGAACCGCACCGATGATTCGGTTGAACTTGCGCGATATGCGGCAGAGATCGGCATCGACTGGGTGAGTTCCATCGCACCGCAACTCTACAGGACTTCGTTTGATGCGACGCTGTACCACTACCGCAAGATCGCTGAGGCGACCGACCTGCCCTTCATGGTGTATTCGATGGGCGCGGCGCTCGTCCCGGAACGCGACATCCGCTTCTTTGACCTGAAGAATGTGAAGGGCATCAAGTACACGGGACGCGACTACTACGCCGCGCAGCGGTTGAAGCGTGTACTCGACAAGAGCAAGGAGACAATCTGGTTCGCCGGCTGCGACGAACAGCTTCTCTGCGGGCTCGCCCTCGGCAATGTTTTCGCGGGCGGTATCGGTACCTCCTACAACATCATCCCGAAACATATCGCGATGATCTGCGAATATGCCGCGAAGAATGATTTCCGGACGGCGGCAAAGTGGCAGGACGAGACGAATCGCTTAATTGAGTTGATGATCGAATCCGACAACTGGAGCTACCGCAAGGCGATGATGCGGTTCATCGGTCTTGACTGCGGTCCGTACCGCAAGCCCTTTGAACCGCTGACGGCCGCGCAATACAAGGCCTTCGCGAAGCGTTTTGCCGCGCTCAACAT
>DAOTMQ010000202.1:4852-6746 GCA_035450385.1 Kiritimatiellia bacterium
TCCGTGCGCAGCTCAAGCGTGAGGCGGATCGGCTGGTGATCGCCGGGCGTGACGTGCCGCTGCCGCGTTCGCTCTACCTGCTGGCGGCGGGCAAGGCGGCGGCGCTGATGGCTAAAGCTGCGGAGGAGGTTCTGGGGACGCTCATCACGGACGGCCATGTGGTCACCAAGTATGGGCACGGTCTGCCGTTGGAGCGGATCGCCCTCACCGAGGCGGGTCATCCTCTGCCCGACGCGGCGGGGGTGGAGGCCACGCGCCGGATGCTGGCCCTTGCGCGGCAGGCGGGCGCAGATGATTTGGTGCTCTGCCTGTTGTCGGGCGGGGCGTCGTCGCTGATGGCTGATCTGCCGGACGGCGCGACCTTGGATGAACTGGCGGCGGCCAATGAGTTGCTGGTTAAGAGTGGTGCCGACATTTGGGCGATCAACTGTGTGCGCAAGCACCTTTCCGCCGTGAAGGGCGGACAACTGGCCGCTGCAGCCGCGCCCGCGAATGTGGTGAGCCTGATTCTCTCCGACGTGGTGGGTGATGACATCGGCGTGATCGCCTCCGGCCCTACAGCGCCTGACGAGAGTATCTTTGCCGATGCGCTGGCTGTGATTGGTCGTTTCCGGTTGTCGGATCGTCTGCCGGCATCGCTCTGGAACCACCTGCAACGCGGCGCGTCGGGGCTGATCCCGGAAACTCCCAAGCCGGGTGATCCGCTTTTCGACAAAGTACAGAACCGAATCATCGGCAGCAACCGTTTGGCGTTGGAGGGCGCGGCGCAAAAGGCGAACGCACTCGGCTTCGAGGCGCGCATCATCACCGACACATTGCGAGGTGATTGTGGCGCGGTGGCGGAGTTCATTCTTCGTACCCTCGACGATCATCTGGCGTCGGAGTCGCGCCGTCCGCTCTGCCTGCTGTTCGGTGGCGAGCCCACGCTAAAGGTAGAGGGCGATGGGCTGGGCGGTCGCAACCAGCACTTGGCGCTTTTGTTGGCGACGCGGCTCCAAGGTCGGCAAGGAGTGACTCTGCTCTGTGCGGGCACCGATGGCACCGACGGCCCCACCGATGCCGCCGGCGCTGTGGTGGATGGCCGTACCTTGTCTGACGCATTAGAGAAGGGAATCGATGCTCAAGCGTATCTCGACCGTTACGACTCCTACCACTTCTTCCAGCAGGCGGGCGGCCATATTCTCACCGGCAGCACCTACACCAACGTGATGGACATGGTGGTGGCCGTGCTGCCGCGCACGGCGCGACAACACGGAGGTAGCATTTAGGAGTTAGGAGTTAGGAGTTAGGAGTTAGGAGTTTTGGCGCTGCTCGGGTTATTGCGACCACTCGGTGGTCGCAATGACGAGTGTGAAAGCGTTGCTCTGCTTTCCCTCCGCGCTCCGCGCGGAAGGGAAGAACGTTCAATGTTCAAGTGGAAAAATCCCAAATCACTTGCTTATAACTTGGACATCGAACCTAAAGGGAGCAGTTGAGCGTCGAGCAGATCTGAGCGATCATCCTGTCGGTCGCTTTTGTCAAATGGTTGCGCGGAAGGGTGCTCCACCCCATCTCAGAGGGCAGTCAAATGCTGCTTCAGCTAATAACTTGAAAGTTCAACTGCTCTTTTTAGGCTCAATTTTCATCCGTAGATTTTGGCACCCCTTTGCGCGTTACTCGGCACTGTACCTTAAAGTTGAATTGTCGTTGAGCGCGGTATCGGATACCATGAGCGACCTAACTGACTCATCATGAAGCGGAGAAGGGGAAATGCGTCACGTGACGATGCGAGGCATGACGGTAGCGCTCATCCTGTTCGGCTGCGCCTTGTCGGCGTGGCCGGTGCATGCACGTCTCGGTGATGGCAACTATCAGGTGATCCTGTGGTGCAGCGACAGGGTGGCCCGTAACCGCG
>DAOTMQ010000203.1:0-6686 GCA_035450385.1 Kiritimatiellia bacterium
GTGCCACATCCACGGGCAAGATGCCCGTGCCACACTTGCAAGCAAGGGGCTTTTGTAGAAGATGGCGACACGGGCAAGATGCCCGTGCCACACCTGCAGTCAAGGAACCTTTGCAGAAGATGGCGGCACCGAAGTTGTCCTCGCGCGACATGGCGGCAAAGACCGGATAGGCGTTGGTCAGGACCGCGAGGTCGCTCAGCCAGCGGCGGCCGATCTCTTGGAGCACGATCACGTCGGTCGCTTTTTTCAAATGGTTGCGCGGAAGGGTGTTCCACCTCGTCTCAGAGGGCAGTCAAATACTGCTTCATCTAACAACTTGAAAGTTCAACTGCTCTTTTCAGGTTGAACGCACCCGCCAGAAAATTTTCCAAACCAAGTCCGCTGGAAAAGAAAAACAACGGGAAGAAAGTGCCAAGAAAATTTGAGTTCAAGGGAACATCGGGCGCACCGTTGCGTTTTGCACCAAACAGGTGCGGCGCGGATCCAGTCAAAACCCCCAAAGAAAAATCCGTCTGCGGATGAAATTTGAACCCCATGGCCCCTGGAAGCAACCTCTGCGTCTGCGTTAAAAAAACGCTCAACGTTCAACGTTCAACGTTCAACTTTCAACCGGACGCCTTCAGCCTTTACCAGGCGGCCCGCCGCTCGGGAGGCTGCTTTTGACGCGGATGTCCATCTGCGGGAGGGGGATCTTGATGCCTTCGCGGTCGAAGGCCTCTTTGACCGCTTGGTTGAGCGCGAAGAAGGTCGCCCAGTAATCTGAAGGCGTGGTCCAGGGGCGCAATACCAGATTGACTGCGGAGTCGCCCATGGCCATGACCTCGGCGATTGGCGCAGGATCGTCCAACACGCGCGGATCGGCGCGCAGCACCTCGATGGCGACGCGCTTGGCTTTGGTGATGTCTGCGCCGTAGGCGATGTTGATCGCGATTTGAATACGGCGCTTGTCGGTGGCGGTGTAGTTGGTGATTGGCGCTCCCCAGATGACCTTGTTCGGCACCATCACTTTGATGTTGTCTGCCGTGAAGAGCGTGGCGGCCATCATGTTGAGCTCTCTGACCGTGCCGCTGATCGTGCCGACCGTCACATAGTCGCCGATCTGGAAGGGCTGGTTGATGGCGATCATCATGCCGGCGGCGAGGTTGCCGAGTGATTCTTGGAAGGCGAAGCCGAGGATGAAGCCGGTGACGCCCAGACCGGCAATCAGCGGCGCGATGTTGACACCGAGGCGCTGTATCACGGTCATCAACAGCAGCACCCACGCGGTTTTATTCACTACGCTGCAAAGGAAATTTTGGAGTAGCGCGTTCACGCGGCCGGATCTCCCCAACGCTTTTTTGGTCATACGCATCAAGACACGGATCACCACCATGCCGACCACGAGCAGTAACAACGCGACCAGCATGTTGACCAGAAAACTGATGCCGTTTTCGGCCAACCAGCGCAATGCGATGTCGATGAATTCGCGCCCTTGCGAGACTTCGTCGGCCAGCACCTGCTGGACCTCAGCGATCGGCTTCGGGATCAGCTCAGATGCGGCGTGATGGGTTTCGTTGGTCATACGGGGTTTTTCTCCTTCGAACTTAGTCTTCGCTGCTTCGCTCAGCCATAGGCGTATACGGGCGTTGCTCAAAAACCGCCTTGTAAGCCGGCCTGATGATCGGTCCGCTGTTGAGCAACTCTTCGATACGGTGCGCGCACCAGCCGACCACGCGTGAAACCGCAAAGATCGGCGTGTAAAGGTCGACCGGGATATTGAGCATGTCGTAGACGAAGCCCGAGAAAAAGTCGACGTTAGCACAGAGATCGCGCGGCTTGGCGCGATTCTTGTTGAAGAGTTCGGGGCCGAGGCGCTCGATGGTCTCATAAAGCGCCATCTCCTCGTCGCGGCCTTTGGCGTGGGCCAGCGCGCGTGCCTTTTCACGCAGGATTTCGGTGCGTGGGTCGGAGAGCGTGTAGACCGCGTGTCCGAGGCCGTAGATCAGTCCCGTACCGTCGCCCGCCTCTTTGTTGAGGATGCGGGTGAGGTAGGCGGCGACTTCGCTCTCATCGTCCCAGCGCTTGACATGCTCCTTGATTTCGCGCATCTGCTCCATCACACGCAGGTTGGCACCGCCGTGGCGCAAGCCCTTCAGCGAGAGCGTGGCGGCGGTCACGGCAGCGTAGGTATCGGTGAACGACGACGACACGACGTGCGTGGTGAAGGCGGAGTTGTTGCCGCCGCCGTGTTCGGCATGCACCACCAAGCAGAGGTCGAGCAGTTCGGCCTCCAACGGTGTGTAAACGCCGTCTTCACGGATTAGCAACAGGAGGTTTTCGGCGGTACTTTTCCCGACTTCCGGATAGCGCATCATCAAACTGTGTCCCATGTGGTAGTGGGCTTTGGCTTGGTAGGCGTAGGCGGCGATCACCGGGAATTTTGCGATCAGCGAAATGCTCTGGCGCAGTGTCGTTTCGATGTCCAATTGATCCGGTGTCGGGTCATAGAGATAAGCCATCAGCACCGTGCGCGCGATGCTGTTCATGATATCCTTGCCCGGCGAGCGGATGATCACGCTCTCTTTAAAACCGTCCGGCAGACGTCGGCAGGTGTCCAGCAGGTCGTTCCAGACCTGAAGTTCCTGCGCGTTAGGCAAGTCGCCGAAGAGCAGCAGGTAGGCGGTCTCCTCGAAGCCAGGCCGCTGTTCCTCCTGGAAACCTTTCACCAAATCGTTCACATCAATGCCGCGGTAGAAGAGGCGTCCCGGCACGGAGATTTTTTCGCTCTCCGAGATCATGTAGCCGTGAACACTGCCGATGGCAGTCAAGCCGACCAACACGCCGGTACTGTCTGCGTTGCGCAGGCCGCGTTTGACATTGTATTTTTCATACAGGTCCGGATCAATCTTGCCTGTCGCGCGAATCTTGTCCGCATAACGCTTGACGAGAGCGTCGTCAAAGAATGGGAATTCGGATCCTACTGCCTTCATTTGTGATGAACTCCTTGGCGAAATTTCTGCGCCACACGCTACGGGCATGCGCCGCCCTTAAAGGCCCACAAATATAGCGGGATTCAGGGAATGGGTCAATTCTCGGATTCGCTGTATCGGCAAGCGGCCAGTGACAGGGGTGTGCGAGCATCCTCTCGCGTACACTGGTCGCCACACACACTTAATCGAAAACACTTAGTCGGCGAACAAGCGACGAAGTGTATCGACGAAGCGTAAAACGACGAAGTGTATCGACGAAGCGTGAAACGACGAAGTGTATCGACGAAGTATATCGACAGTTATTCACTTCCCGTGATGACCGCACTCCGGCGGTATGCTTCGCGTAAAAGCGTCTCGGTGGTGGGCCAGTCGATGCAGGCATCGGTCACGGAGAGCCCGGGACGCAGAACCGATAGATCCTTCGGCATGGGTTGTGCGCCCCATTCGAGGTGGCTCTCAAGCATGAAGCCGCGGATCGACCGATTGCCTTGTTCGATCTGAGTGAGAATGTCGTTCAGCACCTCACATTGCAATTCCGGTTTTTTATGGGAATTGCTGTGGCTGCAATCGACGATGATGTTGATGGGCAAACGGGCGGCGCGCAACGCCTGCTCGCAGCGGGCAATACTGGCGGTGTCGTAGTTCGGTTGTTTGCCGCCGCGCAGCACGATCTGCGGGTAGGCGTTGCCGGTGGTACTGAAGACGGCGGGCAGACCGTCTTCGGTTACGCCGAGGAAGTGGTGCGGTCCCATCGCGGCGCGCATGCCGTTGATGGCCGCGTCGAATGAGCCGTCAGTGGCGTTTTTAAAGCCCACCGGCGAGGAGATACCGCTGGCGATTTCGCGGTGTGTCTGGGCTTCTGCGGTGCGGGCACCGATTACGGACCACGAGATGAGGTCACCGATGTACTGCGGCATGAGGGTGTCGAGCACCTCAGTTGCGGCCGGTAGGCCGATCTCTGCGACACGTACCAGAAAGCGGCGCGCCATGCGGATGCCTTCCTCGATTTGGAAGGTGTCATTCATGTAGGGGTCGTTGATCAGGCCTTTCCAGCCGAGCACTGAGCGCGGTTTCTCGAAGTAGACGCGCATGACCACACAGATACGGTCACTGACCTCGTCACTCAGCCGCTTCAAACGCTGGGCATACTCTTCGGCGGCGTCGATGTTGTGGATCGAGCAAGGGCCGACCACCGCAAGCAAGCGGCGGTCGTCGCCGTCCATGATGTGTTTGATCGTTTCGCGCCCGTGTATCACAGCGGCGAAGGTGGCGTTGGTCTGCGGCACGGCGGCCCGCATCTCGCGCGGTGTCGCGAGCAGTTCGACCGATTTGATATTGATGTTTTCTAAGAGAGGATGGCTCATGGGGGTTGGCAGTTATGATTTAGGATTTAGGAGTTAGGCGGTACGTCACCGACCCCGTTCCGGGCGGCACCATTGCCGCCGGGAATGGGTTCTGTGCGCATTCTATCAAAAATTCGGTTTCAGCGGAGAAGGATCGCGATATTTTTAACGCGTCCGTTTCCTGATTGCGGATTTTGTGCATTGTGATAAGATTCCGGACCGTTTTACGGAGTAACCGAAGGGGTGTCATATGAAGCAGTATAAGGTCGGTTTGGTGGGTATCGGTGCGGTGGGCACGGAGATGATCAAGGTTTTGCGCCAGCGTAAATTTCCCGCCGGCGAGATTCGCGTTTTAGCTACGCGTGAGCGCGATGAAGAGATCGCCGGCGAGACCTTCCATGTGCTGGAGACTACCCCCGAGGCGTTTGACGGATTGGACATTGCGCTTTTCGCCGGTACCGAGGGCTCCAAGGGCGCATCCAGGCAGTTCGGCTGGGAGGCGGTCAAGCGCGGCGCGGTGGTGATCGACAACGGCGATGACTACCGTATGGACGAGCGCGTACCGTTGGTGATTCCGGAGATCAATGCCGAAGCGCTCGATCGTCATCAGGGCTTCATCGCGAACCCGAACTGCAGCACGATCATCACGCTGATGGGGATCGCGCCGTTGCACAAGCAGGTGCCCTTGCGCCACATGACCGCCGTGACCTTCCAGTCGGTGAGTGGCACCGGACGTGCGGCGGTCGATGAGTTGGAGCAGCAGGCGCGCGCATACGCGACCGGTGCCGAGATGGCCGTCAACACCTATCCCCACCAGATTGCCTTCAATGTTCTGCCGCAGATTGGCGGCCTCAAGAAGGAAATGCCGGGCTTTACCTCGGAGGAGGCCAAGCTGACTTTCGAGGCGCGCAAGATTCTGGGGTGCCCTGAACTGCGTATCGCGAGCACCTGTGTGCGCGTGCCGGTCTTCTATGCCCACTCCATCGCCATTCACGCGGAGTTCAGTGCGCCGATCTCGGCAGAGCAGGTGCGCGAAATCCTCTCGCGTGCCGAGGGTATCAAGGTCATCGACGATATGCCGACCGCCCAATATCCGATGCCGCTCTTTATCGGCGGCGGCGATGATGTGGGCGTGGGCCGCATCCGGGTCGACCCGAGTGTCGAGAACGGTCTGGCGCTCTGGTGCTGCGGCGACAACATCCGCAAGGGCGCTGCGCAAAATGCCGTGCAGATCGCGGAGGCGATGATCCGCCGCGGCCTGATTTAGGGCGCGGACGGTAGGACGGCCACGCTTTTCCTCCGCGCACGGCGCGGAGACACTTAATCCCCACACTTAGTCTCTACGCTTAGTCGTATACGTCTTAGCTGATTGCGCCAGTGACTAAGTGTTTTGGACGAAGTGTAAGCGACGAAGTGTAGGCGACTAAGTGTGCTGCTCTGCGCAAGCCATTCACCCGGCTCGCGGAGCGCCAACTCAGAACGTCGAACGTTGAACGCTCAACGCTCAATTTTCAATAGGCGGGGAGGGCAGGATGGTCACACCGGGCAGGCGCTCGGCGGCGGAGACCCAGCCATTGGTCCATTCAGTGCCGGGATCGAAGCGTGCGGGATCGGGACGGATGTCGTCCGGCGTGCCGCGGATCTTGTCGGCGCCGCAGGAGAGCAGTACGGGCAGTCCGTTCGACACCGGCGCGTACACGAACGGGGTGCCCCACGGGTCGCGTCGGAGCTGGTTGATGTAGGGGCCGTTCCAGCCTGATACTTGCGGATCACGCACGAGCGCGGCGAGTCCCTGTTCGACGCTGGGGAAGGTCCCGACATGGAAGCGATAGCGACCCAGCGCCTCGGCCAGTACATCCACGTGCCGCATGGCGCGAAAGTGCGGCGGTTCGGCTTCTTTACGCTGCGACGCGCGGTCGGAGGCGCGGAAAATCGCGCCACCCAGTATGGCCAACACCGCGATTACGGCAAAGTAAACCTTGGGAGTGCGCCACAGGCCGGGCGCAACGTGCCCTTGTAGCGACGCCTTTTGTCGTTCGCTATCGCGTCGGATGCGTTCGACCGCGCGTCGGCGCGTCTGGCGCTTGCTGAGTTCCTTCATCGCCGGCACGATCATGATCTTACCGCAGGCCGGGCAGGCCGGCGGCGGGGCTTCCTCAAAGAGGTGTTTGCAGTATGGACAACGGTAGCGCACGGAGGACGAAGGTGATAGGTAAGAGGTGATAGGTAAGAAGTAATAGGTGAGAGGCAGTGGGCAGTAGGCAGTGGGCAGTAGGCGGGAGCAGAAACTCCTAAATCCTAAATCTTCCTTCCGCCTAGGGGTCCAGATTGGTGAGGGCGAGCGTGTCCAGGTCGATACGGCGGTAGTAGCAAT
>DAOTMQ010000204.1:0-6683 GCA_035450385.1 Kiritimatiellia bacterium
TTCTGAGTTCGACGTTCTGAGTTCCTGCCGTCTTTGCCCGCGTGCATGCGGCGCGAATCGCCTCGCGGGCCAGCGCGGCTACTGCCGCGCGGGCGTGCTGCCGCGCGTCTTCCGCTATGGCGCGCACTTCGGCGAAGAGCCGCCGATTACCGGGACGCGCGGTTCGGGCACCGTCTTTTTCTCGCACTGCACGATGCGCTGCATCTACTGCCAGAATCATCCGTGGAGCCAAGCTGGACATGGCGATGACCTCACGGTGGAAGTGCTACGCGATATTCTCGCGCAGCTTGCACGGCAGGGTTGCCACAACTGGAACCTGGTCTCCCCTACCCCATGGCTGCCGCAGATCCGCGAAGCGGCGAAGCCGCTACTTCGCGCTGGAATCGCCCTCCCATTTGTGTATAATACGTCGGGTTACGAATCACTGGAGACATTGGAGGCTTTTGCCGACTTGGCGGACATTGCGTTGATTGATCTGCGCTATGCCCGGGCCGAGAGCGCGGCGGAAGGTTCCGATGCGCGGACGTACGTCGAGGCGGCGCGCGGTGCGTTGCGGTGGTTCTGGGAGCGTCTGGGGCCGCTGGAGACCGACGCCTCGGGAATCGCTGTGCGCGGCGTGATCTGCCGGATCTTGGCGTTGCCGGGGCGTATCGCCGAAGCGGTGGAGAACCTCGAATGGCTGGCGCGGCATACGGGCAGCGGTATCCACGTCAGTGTGATGTCGCAATACACGCCGTTGCACCGCGCGTTGCAGACGCCGGGCTGGGACCGCAAGGTCACGGCTGACGAGTACGCGGTACTGGTGGAGGCAGCCGAAGACCTCGGATTGGGGAACGGCTGGATACAGGAGTTTGAAGGCGAAGCGCCCGCCGACCTGCTGGGGCAGAATATGCCCGCAGGCGAAGGTGCTGTGGGTGCGGGCTCGAATACGCCCGCGTAGGACAGTGTTGTAGAGAGTCAACGGGTCGCGCGGTGCGCGGCTGAAAGGGTAACGATGAGCGGTCATAGTAAATGGTCCACCATTAAGCACAAGAAGGGCGCGGCGGATGCCAAGCGCGGTAAGATCTTTTCGAAAATCGCCAAGGAAATGACGGTCGCTGCAAAGGCCGGCGGCGGCGATCCTGGCACCAACCCCACGCTGCGCACCCTGATCACGAAGGCCAAAGCGGTCAATATGCCTAACGACAACATCGACCGCGCCATCAAAAAGGGCACGGGCGAGTTAGCGGCCGACGTCCTTGAAGAGATCACCTACGAAGGCTACGCGCAGGGCGGCGTGGGTCTGGTGGTCAAGGTGCTGACGGACAATAAGAACCGCGCTGCGGCCGAAGTCCGCAACATCTTCAAGAAGAACGGTTCCGATTTTGCGACCCTGGGCTCGGTCTCGCGCGGTTTCGAGCGCAAGGGCACGATCATGATTCCGGCGGCAGAGGGCCTGACCGAGGACAAGGTGATGGAGGTGGTCCTCATTGCGGGTGCCGAAGACATGGAGTCCGAAGAGGACGGCTTCACCGTCACCTGTTCACCCGCAGCGTTTTCGGATGTATGCGCGGCGCTGGAGGCAGCCGAAATCGTTTTCGATCAGGAAAACTCACTGGTCGGTCTCGTGGCGCAAACCTTGGTGCCGGTCAAAGAGTTGTCGGTCGTCAAGGCGGTCAACAAGTTTGTCGATGCGCTGGAAGAGAATGACGACGTGCAGGACGTCTTTACCAATATGGATATCGATGACGCGCTCGTCGAGCAGCTCGAGGCCGAACAAGCGGCCGAATGATGTGATCCATGATACAGACGCAGGCGCATCGTCTGCGTCTTTTTTTGTGCCGTGGCGACGGATGCGCCCCTATTCCGCTGACGGCTGCTTTTCAGAACTGTCCCGTACATCCGCGAACAGCCGTAGATCGGAGGGAGCGGGAAAAGCGGCACAGGCGGAGCGGGCTGCTTCGGTCAAAGGGATTCGCCATGCGTCGAACACCGACGCGATGTTGTGTCCGGTGATGCGCGAGAAGCGGATGGCCCACTGGTCGCGTTTATCGGCATCGTTTTTCGGGCGCTGCTCGGATTCGAGCGTACGGTATTCGGCAAACAGCCGCTCAAACGCCTGCCATCCATACGTCTGCTGCAAACGCACGAACACCTCCAGCGCCAGAAATGGATCGCGGCACCAGGCCTCGTGCGATTTGCCCTCCGCCACCCATTTGCGCACGGTTTTCTGGATGCCGGGTTCCCCCATGCGTGTCTTGCGCGGCGGAATGCCGCAGGCATGCTCCATGTTGTAGAGCGTGAAAAAATTCACCGTGACCTCGCCGGTGCCATGGAAGGTCCAATCCCCGTTTTGATGGTTGTGGCCGAGTTCATGGAAAAAGCCCCAGTCACCCTTCTCCCGCAACTTGGCCAGATTGACCAGATCAGGTGCCGTAACCGTCGGGATCATAATAGGATAACCGGCATGCATCCAGCCTGCGCACAACTGGACGTCGGCGCAGAAACGTTCCGGTGAGCGACGCTCGGCGGGCAACCCGGTCAGCCGCGCATCTTGATCCGCGATGCGGTCCCAGAATTCAAGCAGGGCCAGCGGGTCTTCCAATCCGCGTATTGCCTCGGACGGCACCGTCAGGATCACCTTGTCGCTCTCAATCTCGGCCCAAGGCGATGGCAGCGCGCGCATCGTCGTGCGCCACGCCGCTACGCTATCGCGTCCCTTTTTGAACCAGATCGCCTGACAGGCATTCCGCAATGTCACGCGCACGATGCGCTCCGCCGCCTCGACCTTATCCGGCACGACCACATAGATCAATCCGCCGAAGGGCGAAGCGAATTCCACCCGTGTCACATTGAGCGGCACGGTCACATCCACTTTCGGCGCGCGACGCCACTCGTCATGGCGCGTGTTGTCGCAGGTTGTGGTGCCGATCCGCAGTTTGAGCCCCAGTGTCTCGGCCCCGGCCGGCAGTTCGACGGTAACCGGCTCCCCCGCTACAGCGTAAAGCCCCGTGCTGCGCCAGCGCGGCACATCGAGATTCACGGCCACCACGCGCCTTCCACGCGGCGCATTACGCGGCGGCAGACCCGGATAGACTGCCGCTGCCGGATGCGCGGCCCACAGGTCGAGCGGCTTGGCACGCCACGCGCGCTGGTGGTCGATCAACGCGAGGCGCGCCGCGATGTCAGCCGCCGTGAGCGGCGCGTCGGGCGTCGGCAGTTTGGCTGCCGCCGGCGAATCTGCCAGCGTCTTCAACGCAGTGGACAACGCGCACGGCTCGGGCGGCAGCACCGCACGGGCCGCGCAAAGCGTATGGCTGATCTGACGCAGCGTCGCGCGGTCGGTCACGCCGCCCGCAACGGCCAGCCGCAGCGCCTCCGTCGCATTCACCGCCGCCGGAATCTCGCGATCGGTGCGATACCCCTCCGGATCTGTGCGGTTGGCGAAATCGTCATTGATGAAGAGGCCCGCCGGTCCGAGCAGGCGGTTGAACAGGTTTTCTGTGGCCAGGGATTTGCCGCCGGTCACCTGCTGCCAGCCCCAGCCGATACCGGAGGCCAACAACCCGCCACCGCCCGTGATAAAGGCACGCACACGTTCGACGTCATCCCCCTTCAAGCTGTCGGGATAGGCCGCAAGGACACTGCGGGCAGTAAGCGCATCGAGCGAAGGGATTTCACGTACGTTCAGGCCCTCAATGCCGGACAGCGCTCGGGTCATGGCTGCATCGCGGTAGACCATCACAATCACATCGCTCTGCCCCTTACCGAGCCAGCGCACGGCGTTGCGGATGAAGATCGCGGTATCGGCCTTAGCAACCCCTTCCGTGTAAAACGAGGGATGCCCCACCGCGACGACACGTCCCTGCCCGTAATGACTAGCGGCGGCGACGGGCTGCACCGACTGTCCGCACGCCGCGCCCACCAACGGAAATGCGTTCGATCCCACACACAGCACGACTCCCGGAGCGCCTCCTGAGTCGATGGCGCGCACGTGCTGCAACAAGGCACCGCGTGCCTCATCCTGCAACGTCGCGCCGCAAGCGGTCGCGACACCTCCAACAATACCCGCTATCCAACCCATCATGCGCATGAATATCCCTCCCGGTGCCGACGGAACACGGCACACCGTTTGTGATGCGCTCCTTCTATCAGAAGCCATTGCGTCGAGTCAAGCGTGAGAGTTGGCAAGAGACATGCCTTACGAGGGGGACACGAACGAAACGATAGACCGCCGGAACGATGCGTGCTGCGGCTCGATTTGACATTTACGGAAGAATGCTTGCCAGTCTGGCGAGGTTGGAGACTGCTCTTCGTAATCTTGTAACGTAAGGCCGTCGGTTTCCCGAATCAACATCTTTGAGGTGCGCCGTACAGAAATATACTCGATCCATTTGACAGGGACTTTATGCCACCTGCCGTCTCCCCCGAACTTTGAGACATAGTCAACTCGGTTCTCTCCCCGGAAACCGCTTGCGGTAACGGCCACTTCCGTATAACCAGCATCCGTGCGGACGCTTCGCGTTTTGAGCAGGTTTTCGGTGATGGATTCGTCGTGCTCGAAGACATGCTGCCCGTGGAAGTTGGCGATGGCCTCGTGTTCCCAGAAAGAGGCGGTCTTGCCGGTCACGCTCGCATAGATGTCGGCGTGGGAGCGGTGTTGCTGGTAAAGGGGGATTGTTAAAACCGGGGCGAGGGCAAAATACAGGGCGCGGAAATAGGCGTTGCTATAGGTATTGAAAAACTTGCGGGCAGC
The DNA here is from genome assembly GCA_035450385.1 of Kiritimatiellia bacterium. Taxonomy (GTDB): domain Bacteria; phylum Verrucomicrobiota; class Kiritimatiellia; order RFP12; family UBA1067; genus DUPH01. Next base: position 4,736 of record DAOTMQ010000204.1, read on the forward strand.
CGCGAGGTCGTAGTTATGGAAGAGCGAAGGGTCAGCCGTGATATTGGTGGTCTCAAGATGTGCAGGCCTGACAAGGTTAATCATGTGATCCTTGACAAAGGTGAAATTGTCGCCAAAGCCGACGGTCTTGTCGCGCAGGAGATTAAGCATCTGTTGCTGGGCCAGGGGAGTGAAGAGCAGGCGAAACTGAACTTCATCGTTGCGGTCGATGGCCTGGAAAAGTGCGGCGAATTGCCGGTTGGACATGATGGTGTACCCATACTCGTCATCGAGATTGCGGGAGAACGCTTCGAGTTTGGCGACGGTACGCCTCATACGCCACCTGCTAAAAAACCCATCGCCAGCATTTGAAAGGCTGGAGGGGGTACGGCTGAAGGTGAGATCCGGAGCGGCCTCATTGCCGTAGATGAGGAATTTCTCGCGGGAGTATTCCGGCGCTGGCTTGTCGACGGATGCGGTAAGAGTCTCGGTGCGCGTGACCAAGCGCGTCCGGGTACGGCCTTCGGAATCCGTGTAACTTTCGCTTTCCTGCCAAGTGATAGTGATCGAGCCACGGTAGGTCTTGGTGCCCATGCGGAAATCGAGCGTCTCGGCAAGGACAAAGGGGTTACCGTTGATTTCCCCGCTTTGAGCGAAAAGCACGGACCTGTCACGGTTAAAGCTGTCATCCCAGCCGAAGTAACGCTGCAATTCATCGAGTCGCGCGCGGGAGAAGTATGGGTCGAGTGCAAGGCGCGGGACAGTCTGCTGGATGAGCTTGGCGATCATGCCCCAGTCATAAAGCCGGTTGAGCGGGGCAAGTTGCGCCTGTGCCTCGGCTATTTTCTCCTGACGATTTGCAGTGAGTGACCGGAGGCGTTCGTCCAGCAAGCGGATGGTCGGATTCAGCTTGGCAGCGATAAGCGCAATGCCGCCTGCCGCAACTGCGGCGCAAACCGCCGCCCATAGGCCGTCGACATGTATCGGAAGTTCAATATCCTGCGAGAGGAACGGCAAAACGAAGAGCACAAGGCCGACGAACCCTACAACGACGATGGTGAAAAACAGCACCCGCAACGCCTTCCAGTTGGAACGGCTCGAATCTGCGGCGGCAAGCTGCGCGTCGAGCGCACGTATTTCCGTCATGGTTGCGGCGTTGGCATCCCCATCCACACCGGAACGCTCGACCAGTTTCTCGAAAAAGGCGGCTGTGTTATCTGCATGCTCCGCCTTGAAACGGTCGCGATAGAGGGCCAACGGTTCGTAGACGTCCTCGGTCAAAAGAACGTGCTCCGCGCCTGCGCCTTTGTTTCAGCAGAAGCCGTGAACGGGATGCGCGTGGTGTAGCCCGCGCGGGCGGCCACGATCATTTTAGTTGGCCAATCAAAGATGTCCGAGTTCCAGATGTTGACGGTGTCGTTGTACAACGTGCGCGCAGCCGTGATTTCCTTCTGCAGGTAGCTGTTCTGGCGCATGGCGTCAGCGATGGCGGCGTGAGCTTTGAGATCGGGGTAAGCTTCGACCTGCGGAAAAAGGCGGCCGAAGGCGCGATCAAGATGACCCGACACGACATTACGTTCGTTATCAGCATGTGCGCCCCCCCGGAAGGCAGCGACGGCTTTCATCACATCCTTATCGAGGTCGATGGCTTTCTCGACCAGCGGCGCGACGTTCTGCAAGATCTGCACACGCTGCTCAAGGAAGTTGTCGATCTGCGAGGCATCGGCTTGGATTTTTTGTTGAAGTTTTTGGAAATAATTCCTCGCATTTATTTTCATGAAAAGAAAGACGAGGCCCGGCAGGATGCCGAGCACCCACAGCATAATCTCGAAAAGCGTCGAACCGAACCCTACCTTCACGGGAATCTGCTTTTCGATAACATTGATATCCCGCCCCTGTTGATTGACAGGCGCGTTCATTTCATCCAATTCATTAGCCATTCTGTAACCCCCCAATCAAATAGGAACGA
>DAOTMQ010000205.1:0-6665 GCA_035450385.1 Kiritimatiellia bacterium
CGGCCGGCAAGCGTCTCGGACGTTTGCCAGCCGAGCGCAAGAGCCGCCAATGAAGCGGCTCCGAGCGCGGTTGTCTCAATACAGGTTGGCCGTTCGACGCGGCATTCAAGCAGGTCGGCCTGAAACTGCATCAGGAAATCATCGGCCGAGGCGCCACCGTCCGCGCGCAGGGAGGCGATCGGTTGTCCTGAGTCCGCACGCATCGCATCGACCACATCCCAGCACTGATAGGCGGTCGACTCCACCGCCGCACGGATGATTTGGGCGCGCCCTGTGCCGCGGGTCATGCCGACCAGTGTGCCCCGGGCGTACATGTCCCAGTGCGGCGCGCCAAGCCCCGCGAAGGCCGGCACGAGAAAGACTCCGCCGGTATCAGGTATTGATGCCGCAATCGGCCCGACATCGGAAGAGCGTGTCACGATGCGGAGTTCATCACGTAGCCACTGAACAACGGCACCGCCCACAAAGACACTGCCTTCGAGCGCATAAGAGGGCGCTCCGGCAAGGGTCTGCGCGGTCAGCGTCGTCACCAGTCCGTTCGCGGATGAAACTGCTTCGCCGCCCGTGTGCATGAGCAGGAAGCACCCCGTGCCGTACGTATTTTTGATCTGTCCGGGGGCAAAGCAGCCCTGACCGAAGAGCGCGGCCTGCTGGTCGCCCGACACGCCGAGCACGGGCACTTCGCGTCCCTCAAACTCCGGCAGGGCGCACCGGGCGGCCTCGCCCGATGAAGGGACCGGGGTTGGCAGCATGGAAGACGGTATACCGAAGAGATCAAGGAGTTCCGCGTCCCATTGAAGCGTGCGGATGTTAAAGAGCATGGTACGGGAAGCGTTCGTATAATCGGTGACGTGCGCGGTACCGTTCGAGAGCTTCCAGAGCAGCCAAGAGTCGATCGTGCCGCAAAGCAGTTCACCGCGTTGCGCCGCCTCCCGCGCACCGTCGACATGATCTAGGATCCAACGCAGCTTGCTGGCCGAGAAATAGGCGTCAATCACCAAGCCCGTTTTATCGCGAATGCGCGGGCCGTAATCACGACGTTTCAGCTCCGAACAGAAATCAGCAGTCCGGCGACATTGCCACACGATGGCGGGATAGATAGGCTCTCCCGTCCGGCGGTTCCAGACGACGACGGTCTCCCGCTGGTTGGTCACGCCGATTGCCGCGACGGCAGCCGGACCGTCAGGCACTTGCTTCAAGACATTGGCCATGACCTTGCGCTGTGACCGCCAGATCTCTTCAGGATCGTGTTCGACCCATCCGGGCTGCGGATAAAACTGGTCAAACTCTTGCTGGGCCATCGCAACGATATTGAGTTCGCGGTCGAAGAGCAGGGCTCTTGAACTGGTGGTACCCTGATCAAGTGACAAGATGAAAGAGTTTTTCTTCATGATAGGTTGCTCCCCTTAGTTCATAGTGTTACGCACCCACAAGTCCGCGTGCTGTGCGATGAGTTGCAAGAACGTTTCCGAGAAAAAGTCGCGGTCGGGGTGGAGCGACCATGCCGCGTCGTTGTCGACGATCATCTTTCGCTCGGAAAGTTTGTTCAAATGCCGCGTCAACGCTTGCCAAGAAATATGTGTTTCCCGCGCGAGAACGGGGGTGGTGAGGCTGTCTTTCATCAGAAGACAGTGCAACACGGTCAACCGCCGCGGATGCGTGTAGGCGGTCAGATGATGGATGATTCGGTCGCCCGACCATTTCGCCGTGAGGATCGCTTGGCTGACAACCGCCAAAATATGCGTTGCAGCGGGGACGAGTGGATCTGGCGAGGGAAAGTAATGGACCCAACGGCTCCGCCGTCTCGCGCTAAGGAGTCCTCGCGCCTGCAGTGCTCTCAGGCACAAGCTGGCTTGGTTCTCGGGGATGGCGGCCTGCTTGGCGATCTCGCCGACTGACAGGCCCGGCTGGCGCAACACGACCTCAAGGCAGCGGAGTCTGCGTTCATTGGCCAAGACCCGGCATGTGCGCCAAATGGTTGGATGGTAACTCATTAGTGTTCCCCGTTCCTGAGTCGATTCGCATGCACTGCGGTAGTACCGCAATGCTTTGCTGGTATCCACACCTTTCAATATGTGGAAATTAGCATGATGCGCGGTGACAAGTCAACACATGATCGAATTTTAAAAAACAACCTTTAATTTTGGGATATTTTGCTGATTTCTCGGCATAAGAACTGTATTTTTCCGCGAATGGTTATCGAGTCTGTACTTCCACACCTTTCAAGGTGTGGAAAGAGCATGGGGAACAAAGCCGAATCGGCGTGTTGCTATGTTTGAGCAGAAAAGCCTTTAAAATGGGGATATTTAGCATGTTTATTGGCGTGTTGAGGTTCTTTCTTTTGTAAGCAGGTTACTTCCACACCTTTCAAGGTGTGGAAATAGGCATGAACCAGCCATGGGGTGCCCATTTCATTTTAATCGCCTTCCCCACCGCCTTCTCGGCTTTCGTCTGATTCCAACAAGACAACCGGGGATGCAGACAATCGGGAATACGCTCGTAATCCGTTAAACAGAAAAGAACCGTGGCTTTTTTGGCACATCGCGATATTGACGATTGCGGTCATGCGGCATTGAGTTTCGTGGGTGAGTCGCGTATCATGAACTCCTCCATGACTGATTACTCGAAGCTTTTGAATCCGGAACAGTGTGAAGCTGCGACAGCGGGCGATGGCCCGCTGCTGGTGCTCGCCGCAGCCGGTACTGGTAAAACGCGCACTCTGGTGTACCGTGTGGCGTATCTGATTGAACGCGGTGAACATCCCGATGGTCTGTTGTTGTTGACCTTCACCAATCGCGCAGCGCGTGAGATGCTGGAGCGTGCTCAGGAGGTTGCTGGCGATGCGGTGGGTAGTCTGCTCAGCGGCACGTTCCATCACGTCTGCAATCGCTTTCTGCGGCGTTTCGGTGACCGGCTCGGCTATCCCAACAGTTTTACCATCCTCGACCGTGATGAGTCGCACACGCTGATTGACCACTGCATCAAGGATGCCGTGCGCAATAAGAGGGATTTTCCCAAGAAAGATGTCATCGCATCCTTGATCAGTTCTGCCGCTAACCGTGCGTGCGATCTTGAGGACGTGCTGGAACAGAGGATCCATGACCTTTGCGTGGATCCGATGGAGATCATCAAGGTCGCCAACCTGTACAACGAACGCAAGCTTGAGATGGGAGCGATGGATTTCGATGACCTGCTGGTCAACGGACTGCGGCTGCTGGTGGAGCATGAAGCGGTGCGTGACTACTATCAGAACCGCTTCCGGCATGTGCTGGTCGATGAGTATCAGGACACCAATCTGCTGCAAGCGCGTATGGTCGATATCCTAGGAGCCCGTAACCGCAACGTGATGGCGGTGGGTGACGACTTCCAGTGTATCTATTCGTGGCGTGGCGCGGACTTCAAAAACATCATGGAGTTTCCAAAACGCTGGGAGGGTTGCCGCATCATCAAGTTGGAGCGTAATTATCGTAGCGTTCCAGAGGTGCTGGCGGTGGCGAACGCTTGCATTCGAGGTAATCCAGAGCAGTTCCAGAAGAAACTGCGCCCTACGCGTAAGACGCGCAACAAACCGCAGGTTTTCTTCCTGCGCGACGGAGACGAGCAGGCACGTACGGTTCTGGCCTTGGTCCGGCGTTTCCAACAAGACGGTTACGCGCTGCGCGACATGGCGGTGCTCTACCGAGCGCATTTCCACTCGATTGAGCTGCAGATGCTGCTCGGGCGCGCGCGCCTGCCGTTCGTGATTACCTCGGGCATTGGTGTGTTCGAACAGGCGCACGTCAAGGATGTCATGGCCTTCCTGCGGGTCTGCGAAAACGGTTCCGACCGCGTGGCGTTCGGGCGGCTGCTCGGCCTGCTCAGCGGTGTCGGCGAAAAGACCATCGAGAAGCTGTGGGAAACCTTGAACGGTCACTTCGAGACGCGCGACCCGCAGCAGCGCGCGCGTTTGGTCGCGGCACTCAAGCCCGCCGCGCGTGGTCAGTGGCAGGAGATCGACCGGTTGCTGGAGGCGTACCACGACGAGCATCTCTCGGCCAACGGCGGTGAAGCGGTGCAGCGGTTCTGCGACGTGTTCTACCGCGCCCACCTAGCCAAGGCCTATGACAACGCCGATAAGCGCGAGGAGGATATCCTCGAACTGGCGTTGCAGATTGATAGGGGTGATGACGGGGTGGTGGGCTTCCTGCAAGAGGTGGCATTGCTCACCAACGTGGATCACGAATACGATAAGATGGCGCGCGAACATGCGGACATGCTGCATCTCAGCACCGTCCATCAAGCCAAGGGACTGGAGTGGCCGGTGGTGATCGTCATCTGGGCCGCCGAAGGGATGTTTCCGTCGAGCCGATCGATGGGCGAGAACGAAAACGACGCCGAGGAGCGTCGCCTCTTTTATGTGGCGGTCACGCGCGCCAAAGACGAACTGGTGCTGTGTGCGCCCGGCATGCGGCGTACGCGCGACGGGGGTGTGTTTTACTGCAAGCCCTCGCGGTTCATCAAAGAACTGCCGCGCGGTTTGACGCGCGAGACCTTTGGGTTCCGCGACGGATACTGACCGCGCGCGTTGCGCGCGGGGCTTGCATTTAGGAATTAGGAGTTTTTATCACGCAAAGGCGTGAAACCTGAAGAGGTGGCGGTGTGAACGCCGCCCACAGGTCTGGTGACGCATCTTGCGATGACAAGAGCCGGCGCCGTGCGCGGGTCGCGGCGCCGCTTTCCCTTCGCGCTACGCGCGGTTGGCGTTGCGGGCTTCGAGGCTGGCGCGGAGTGCGGCGAGATCGAAGTCGGCCGGTGCCGCGCCGGACTCGACCGCCGCGCGCGCTACCGCGAACGAGACCTCTACAAAGAGGCGACGGTCAAACGGTTTGGGGATCACGTAGCCATTGCCGAATTCGAGCCGCTCGGCAGGGTAAAGCGCCTGCACGTCGGCAGGCACAGGCTCGCGCGCCAGCGCGGCCAGCGCTTCGGCGGCCGCCACCTTCATCGCAATGTTGATGGTGCGCGCCTGCACATCCAGCGCGCCGCGGAATAGATAGGGGAAGCCCAGCACGTTGTTGATCTGGTTGGGGTAGTCGGAACGACCCGTGGCCATGACATACGGCTTGTCGCTCAAAGTCTCGGCCACGATGTCGGGACGGATTTCCGGATCGGGATTGGACATGGCGAAAATCGCCGGATAGTCGGCCATGCCGCGCACATCGTCCGTCGCCACACAATCCGCCACTGAAACGCCAATAAAGACGTGTGCATCGCGCAGTGCCTCTTGCAGGGTGCGCGCCGAGGTGTCTGAGGCGTGACGGCGTTTGTGGTCGTTGAGGTCCGTGCGCCCGCTATGGATCACGCCGCGGGTGTCGCACATGACAAGATCTGTCACGCCGGCGGCTTTGCACATGTCGGCGATGCGGATGCCCGCCGCACCGGCGCCATTCATGACGACGCGGAGTTCGGACATTTCGCGGCCGCAGAGGCGCGCGTAGTTAAGCAGGCCGGCCAGAGTGATGACCGCCGTGCCCCATTGGTCGTCATGAAAGACCGGGATATCGAGCAGAGCGTCCAGCCGGTCTTCAATCTCGAAACAGGCCGGCGCCGCAATGTCTTCGAGATTGATGCCGCCGTACATCGGGGCGAGGGCCAGCACGGCGTCGATCACACGCTGCGGGTCGGTCTTGCCGGTGTCGGCACCGTCGCGGCGGCAGCGTGCCAACGGCACCGGCCAGGCGTCGACATCGCCGAACGCTTTGAAGAGTACAGCTTTACCTTCCATTACCGGAATGCTGGCGGCAGGGCCGAGGTCGCCAAGGCCGAGGATCGCGGTGCCGTCGGAAACCACGGCCACGAGGCTGCGCTTGGCGGTGTAGTCGTACACGCTGTCGGGGCGGGCGGCGATCTCCTTCACGGCATGCGCCACGCCGGGCGTATAGGCCAGGCAAAGATCGTTTTGCGTCTTCAACGGCTTGGTCAAACGCACGCCGACTTTTCCACCTCGGTGGAAATCCAGCACGCTTTCACGGTTCACGGGGACTGGGGCCATGGCTTAACTCCTCAATGTGGGATCTGACAATCGTGGACAAAAAAAACGCGCCAGCCTCGAGAGCGGGGCGCGTTTTCAACACTCGGTCCGGCACGACGTTATTCCGCCTCTGCGGATACGGGCTTCTTTGCCTTTGCAGGCGCTTTCGTCTTTGCGGCTTCGGGTGCCTTGGTCGCCACCATCTTCTTCACTTTGGTCGGCTGTTGCACCAGCGTGCGCAGTTCGTTCGGCTGCAATTTAGCGACAACCGCCTCGTCCATGCCCAACTTGACCAAACGGGCACGCTGCACCTCGTAACGGCGGCGCTTCTCGCCCTGGCTCTTGATCGGGCGTGTGCGCGGATTTTTGTTCAGCGTACGGCCTGTACCCATGAAAACTCCTCCAGATCATTCCTTTTGTGGTAAAAACGGCGGCTATCATGGCTGATTCTCCGGGAAGATGCAAGCACCCTTTTTAGCTGGATTCATCTCGGGAGGAATCCACTAGACGAGCCGACGCAGCACGGTGTACATTGTCGTTCCCTGTTTCGAGGGCGTGAACCCAAGTAGTTGGGGCGCGCACGTGACCTTTAACCTCTCTACTCCTTATGTTTACGACTTACGGTGCCTTGATCGGGCTTGCGATTGCGATCTTC
>DAOTMQ010000206.1:0-6520 GCA_035450385.1 Kiritimatiellia bacterium
GCGTTCGACTACAGCGCGGATGTCGGCAGTTTTGATCGCGTGGCCTATTACCTCGAACTCCAGCGGCAATCCGGGGACGACCTCCAGTACGTGTGGGTCTCCATGGATGCCTTCACCAATCGCGCCGACAAGCTCGGCATCCCGAATCTCGCCTCCGGCGTGGTGTATCAGCAGTTTGTAAGCAATCTGCATGTTGTCTGCAATGTGGACGGCGTCGTAACCGGCGACATCTCCTCCGGTAACATCGAGTTCTGGCCCTACAACTACACCTCGGGCAATAAGCTCGGCCTCCCCGGCGCAAACTCCAGCAAATATGATTTCGACGACACCTGTTCGTTCAGTGCCAACTACAGTTGCATGCAGGTGCACAACTACAACGCGCGCCAGACCCTTTTCGCGATCAACCACTGGAGTTCAGGCGACGTGATTGATATCGGCATCGGCAACCGTCCGACAGACCACCCCGACTGGACCTTCAGCGGTAACGGCGGCGATTTCACCGTCAAGACGCTCTACGTGCTGGTCCGCCGCGACGCGAGCGACACCACCCCGCCGGTGCCGTTATCGGCGCAGGCCGACTTCTCGCGCCGACTCGTGACCGTCAGCTTCTCCGAACTGCTGGCCCCATCTTCCGCTGACCCGCGCCTCTTCACGCTCGATCACGGTGTCGCGATATTCGACGCCACCCTTGAGGCTGACCTCAGGACAATCAGGTTGCTGACTTCGCAACAGCCCGCCGATGCCGCGCTGACACTTACGATCACCGGCGTCCGTGACGCATCGCCCAACGCCAATGCGGTGGCCCCCGGCACTGTGCTCCCAGTAGCGGCCCCCGCCCTGCCCCCAGAGATCATCACGAACATTGGCACCAACGCCGACGACTTTGCGAGCGGCTACGAATGCGTCTACACGCTCGATATTCCCGTCATCGGCAACTTCAATGCCGCCGCCGCCCCGTACCGCGTCAACCGCGCGCGCACAGCACCGGTGATCGATACGTTCGACCGTATCGCCTATTACCTTGAACTGACCAAAAAGGACGACACCGTCCAATACCTCTGGGCGTCGATGGATGCCTTCACGACCGACCGCACAAAAATCGCCGTGCCGACTCTGGCCTCCGGCGCGATCTTCCAGCAGCCGGTCTCCAACCTCGACGTCAAGTCCAACGTTGACGGTATCGTCAACGGCAGCGGTATGGCCGGCGGCAACCTTGAGTTCTGGCCCCACAACTATAGCACCACCAACGCGGCCGCTGTCCCCGGTGCCAGTGACACCACCTACGACTTCGGCGACCGCCGCGACCCCGGCGGGCACGGCTCCATGCAACTCCACAATTCAGCCGCCGCGCAGACGCTCTTCGCCATGAACAATTGGGGCGTCGACGGTAACACGCTTGCGCTCGGCATCGGCAACCGCCCCACCAGCCACCCCGACTGGACCTTCGCGGGCAACGCTGGCAGTGACTACACGCGCCGCACCATGCATGTGCTGGTGCGCCCCACTGCCGCCCCGCCCCTGCCGCAACCTGTCGCGGAAAACGTGCCCGACGCCCAAGGATACCGGCACGTGTACACCTTTGACCTGCCGGTCCGCGGCAGTTTCTTTACCTCGGCATCGACTTATACCGTGTTCGCCGACACCAACAACCTTCCGCCTTACTCGCGTGTGGCCTATTACCTCGAACTCCAAGCCGGCACCGCGCCGACACAGTGGATCTGGACCGCTATGGATGCTTTCACCGCCGACCCATCAAAGATCGGACTCCCCGGCACCAACTGCTTCTTCCAGACGCGTGTCACGCGCTTGGATGTGCGTTCCAACGTGGACGGCATCGTCAACGGCACCGACATCGACACCGGCAACATCGAGTTCTGGCCCAGCGATTACGGAGCAGGGAACTCGATCGGCATTCCGAACGCCAGCGGCTCGACTTACGACTTCGGCGACGGCGGTGCCAACGGCAGCCGGAACGGTCACGGTTCCATGCAGGTCCACAATTACGGCACCGGCGCCACCCAGACACTCTTTGCCATCAGCAATTTCAATAACAACAACCTGCTCGGCATCGGCATCGGCAACCGACCGACCGGCCACCCCGACTGGACCTTCGCGAGCAACGCGGGATCGTACAACCACCGCCGGCTTTACGTGTTTGTACTGTGCGCGGGCAGCATCGCCGACCTGACGCGCCCGATCTTGCTCAACGCCACAGCTTCGCTCACGCTCGACCAGATTGCGCTCGGCTTCAACGAGCCGTTGGCGGATAGCTCAGCCACACCTGAGTTCTTCACCGTTTCATCCGACGTGAATGTGCTTGATGCCTGGCTAAGCCCCAACAAGAAGGATGTGATCCTGCGGACCTCGCCGCTGACCGCCGGCCAGCTCTACTCGGTTTCCGTCACCGGCGTGCGCGACCGCTCCTTCAACGCCAATCCGGTCGCCCTCGGCACCGCCCTCTCGTTCCGCGCCCCCGTCACCTATCCTATCGGCCCGCTCGCCGACGTCCCTGAGTATGGTGACTACGAACTTGTCTCCTACCTTCCCGTCAGCAACACGGTCAGTTACGTCAACGGCGCGAACTACTTGGTTGACGAGAGTCGTTTCCAGCAGATCCAGCCCTTCGACCGCGTCGCTTATTGCATGAACCTAGTCGATACAAACGGGGTCCACAAATGGGTCTGGGTCTCCATGGATGCCTACACCAACGACCTGTCGATGATCGGTGTGCCAACCGCCGACCGTGGTGCCCGCCTGCAACAGTACGTCAGTAACCTCACAATCTACGCATCCGCCAATGTCGCCGACATCAGTGTCAGCACCGGCACAGGTATCCCCGCCGGCAACATTGAGTTCTGGCCGAACAACTACGGAACGGGCAATGCCCTCAATATCCCGGGCGCAAGCGGTAGCAACTATGATTGGGGCGACACCATCGACGCCATCACGACGGTCGGCCACGGCTCCATGCAGGTTCATAACTTCGCGCAGGGTCAGACGATCTTCTCTCTGGTCAGCTTCGGCTCGAACGGCCGGACGCCCGGCCTCGGTATCGGCAACAAACCGAATGCTTCAAACGATCCCGACTGGACCTTCACCTACAACGCGCGCGAGTTCACCACCAAGGACATCTACATCCTTGCCCGTCGCGGTGTGCCAGCCACCCCGACCGGAACGCGCCCGGACATCTGGAACCAGCCGCGCTCCATAAAAATCTACGCAGGTGACGACGCCCTGTTCAGCATCTTCTCCCCGAATGCCACGGCCTTCCAATGGCGGCACAATGGTACGGCCATCCCCGGCGCTACAGCCTCCTGGCTGTTACTCAACGATGTGAAAAAAACCACTGCGGGCAGTTATGACGTGGTCGTCTACGGCACCGGCTCGCAAGCGATCCTCAGCCAAAGCGCCACACTGACCGTCATCCACGGCGGCGCAGTCATGCATCTCAAGTAACGGTTGGCGTGCAAGTTGAGCACATGACACTTGGTTTCTGGTTTCATGAAGTTTCATGTGTTTCATGGTTAGGTCTCTGATCGATTACGCCGTGTACTCACGGCGGATCGTCCCCATGCGCGCCAGACTGTCAGACAGCCCGCCCTCCCGGTTGCGCAAACGCCAGACAGCCGCATGCGCCGTCATCAGCGCCTCCTGTTCCGCCGCGAGCGACGCCTGCGTTGCAGGCGTGTCGATCGTGCCGTCCAGCAATGCGATCCCGCGATGACACGCGGCGCGCAGCAGCCGGATCACGTGACGGACCTCCTGCCTGACGACCGACGTCCGCTCAGCAGGCAGTCCGCGCTCGATGCCGTCAATCGCGCCGAGGACATCCCGCAGCGTTACCGTTGTGATTCCAGCGGGCAAGGCGCGTCCGCGCGGCTTGGCAAGCAGCAGGAACAACTCGCTAGCGTTGCCGCGTAACGCGCCGCACCGCAAATAGAGATCACCCAGCCGCAGCAAGGCATCGCCATACCCCTGCGCACTGCCGAAACGATCCATCGCCTGCGCGAGATCCAGATTCCGGTTGCGTACACTTCCCCACGCCAGCGCCGCGCCATACGTATAGCCGGCGAAGCTCACCGTCAGCGGCTGCCAGTGGCCGCCGTCGCCCCAGTCTGTGATCAGATAGCCGCAGGCACCGTGGCGCAACCCGTTCTCGGCCGCGACCGCGAGATTCGCGCGCATGTTGGTCGTGCGACCGGCCAGACTGTTCCATGACGACGTGCCGGGACACACGTAAAACGACAGCCCCGACGCAGCGAACAGCGCCCCGTGCTCGTCAAACGGATGATCGGCCTCATACCCCCACTCCAGCGCTAGCGCGTCGCGCGGCACCTCGCGCACCAGCTCAGGATGACGCATGATGATGTCGCCCCAAAAGGCCATGCGCCGCCCGCGTGCGGTGACCCGTGCATGGATCTCCTTGAGAAAGTCCAGATACACGCGCCCCTCGCCGTGCTCGCGTACTTGCGCTGCCGAACGGCCTTCGCCGCGCAAGTCGAAGGTCTCGTCGCAGCCGACATTGAACAGCTGTGAGGTGAAGTTCGGCAGCAGTTGGTCATACAGATTCTCAAGCAGGGCGAGGCTGCGCGGGTCGGTCGGACAGAGCGATGTAGGCCGTTCGTGTACGCCGCCCCACGGCAGCGGCGCGCCGCCCTGCGGCAGTTCCGCCAGCGGCGCGTAGCGCGGCAACGCAAGCCAGCGCTCCAGATGCCCGAACGAATTCTGATTCGGCACCAGCTCCACACACCGCTCAATGCAATAGGCATCCAACTCGCGGATCTCCTCTGGCGTCATCGGACTCGCGTCGCGCCAGACCTCCTCGTGACCGCGATAGGCGAAAGTGTGCTCGGTGTAGAGCTGAAGCTGATTGATCTTGAGCGCAGCCAGCCGATCCACAAGTTCAAACAGCGTCGCCATCGTCGGCACCTTGTCGCGACTGATGTCGAGCATCACGCCGCGCGCCTCAAAGTCCGGCGCGTCCTCAATCTCACAAACCGGTAGCGCACCACCCGACAACGCAACAAGCTGTGCCAAGGTCACGGCCGCATAAAAAAGACCCGCGCGATCCTGCGCTTCGGCTTCAACGCCTGCGGGCGTGACACACAGCCGATAGGATTGCACCCCGGTCACATGCGGCACCAGATTAAATCGGATGAAGGCACACCCAGCGGGCGGGAATGCCTGCGCTCCCGACTCCCGCCAGCCCGGCCCCAAGGTGCGCCGGAGCACACGCAACGCAGGACGTGCGACATCCGCCGCCACATCAACCGAGAACATGCCCGCCCCATCGACGCGCAATTCCCCCGCGCCCGGAACAATCCGCTTTGGACGCGGCACCAATCTTTCTATCTGAACATGCACGTTATCACCTATTCTTCCGCGCAGCGGAAGGCGGCTCGTGGGGACACTCGCCCTCCATTGCTTCGCTCCGACGGCTCTCGCTCTCCACTACCGCCCCCACTCATGTCAATCATGTCAGAAAAACTCAACCGGGCTATTGACCCGCCCTACAGAAATCGATACATTAGCTTAATACATCCGCGGGCGTAGCTCAATGGCAGAGCCCCAGCCTTCCAAGCTGGTTACGAGGGTTCGATTCCCTTCGCCCGCTCCATCCGTGCCAGGGTGGCGAAATGGCATACGCAGCAGACTCAAAATCTGCCGGTGGCGACACCGTGAGGGTTCGACTCCCTCTCCTGGCACCATCTACACTCCACTGCCCTATCGCGCACACGCGGCCAGTACGACTGCGACGACCGTCGATGTAAGACCGACCGCAGCTTCGTAGGGAATCAATTTCAGGCGGTCCTTTACCGACATCCCGACCGCGCCGCCAGTCGCATGGAAGAAACTGCCGTGCGGCAGGGAATCGATGATCGTCGCGCCGGCATGGATCATCGCCGCAGAAGCGAGCGCGGGCACCCCGGCTGAAACCAGCGTACCGGAAAAAGTCTGCGAGGCGATCGTCGCGCCAGCGGTAGTCGAAGCCGTCGCCCCGGCCATCAAAAAGCCGGAAACCGGCGCGAGCGCCATCGTCGGCAGATGCAGGGCTCCGAGCAACGCGATCATATCTTGGTTGAGCCCCGAATCCTTGACAATGCCGGCAATGGTACCGGTACCGATCAGGAGAATGGAGACCCCGATCACCTTCGAAAGGCCGAACTCGGAGTTGGAGACGGTATCACGCCACTTGCCGGTCACCAGATTACAGACGAGGCCGCCCACAGGCAGCGCGACGAGCGGATCGACCGCAATGCCGCAGAGCGGGCGAAGCGCGAGCAGAACGACGACGGTCAGGGGACCTATCACCGCCTGCATGAACGAGGGCAGATCTGTTGTGGAAACCGCGTCGTCTTCGGCAACCTCCGTCGTCACATCCCCCGCCCGTCTGGCCATGATCATCGAAATCAGAATCGTCACCACGATCGCCGCGATCGCCGGAATGATATTTGCACCCATCAGCGAGGTCAGTTCGATTTTGAAGGCATCGGCCGCAGCAATCGTGTTAGGGTTCGGC
>DAOTMQ010000207.1:0-6495 GCA_035450385.1 Kiritimatiellia bacterium
TATCCGTCCGCGCTGTATGTTGACGCGCTGACGATCGCCAAGGAGATGGGCAACACGCGCACGATGAACATGGTGTTGGCGGGTGCGCTCTCGACCCTGACGCCGTTCAGCGCCGAGCTGTGGCAACAGGCGATGCGTGAGCGCATCGCGGCCAAGTTCATTGATCTGAACCTCAAGGCGTTTGAGGCGGGACGCGCACGCGGCGCAACGTCGGCGTCCTGAATAGAGCCGTGTTCGCGCGACTCATCCAGTTCGTGAAGGGACGCCGCAGCGAGCGGCGCGACCTGCCGCGTTCGGCGGTGGTGGGCGCTTGGGGTGAAGAGCGCGCGGCGGCGTTTCTCAAGGCGGCTGGCTTTTCGATCATCGGGCGGAATGTGCGTCCGAATCGTCGCGATGAGATCGATCTGGTGGTGCGGCGCGGCGATACGCTCGTGTTCGTCGAGGTCAAGACGCGCCAGCGCGAGGATTTCGGTCGGCCGCTCTCCGCGATCGACGCCCGTGAGCGCCACGCGCTGAATCGCGCGGCGGCGGCTTTCGTGCGTAAGGCGGGCTATCCGCGCCTCTACTTTCGCTTTGATGTGGTCGAGGTGCTGGGCCAGCCGGAGGAGGGTGAGCCGCTGATCCGGCATGTTGAAAATGCCTTTCCGTTTGAACCGCGTCTGCGCTTCTCACGGCAATAGGGAGGATGGTATGCAAAGAGGGTCAAGGATGGGATGGATCGCGCGGGTTGCGGTTGTGGGCTGTGTGGTGTGGGTGTCGGCGTGCCGTTTGCTGGATGCGCCGAAGGCGGATGCCTGGATGAAGCAGGCGCGGTCTTACGCCCTGACGCCCGCGACCGATTGGGTGTATCCGGTCGGGGTTGTGCGCAGCGAGGGCGCGGTGGAAGGCGCGGATCATCTGCTGGCCGAGGATGGCGTGAGCTGTCGGCTGGTTTACGAGAACGGCGCTCCCAAACCGGTGGTGATTCTCGACTTCGGGCGGCAGAGCGTCGGCGGATATGCGGTCTTTACGGTGACGGCGGATCTGGGTGCGCCGGTGGTGCGGCTCTCCTATGCGTGTCATCCCGACGGGCTTTCGGAGACCGGTTGTTTCACGCGCTCGACCAGTGCCCGCTACCTCGGCCCGACGCTTGACCTACCGATTCTGCCGGCGAATGTCTACCGGCATGAGACTTACACGATACCGCGCGCCGGACGCTTCATCGCGCCGCTGATCCAAGGCCAGACCCGGTATGTCAGGCTCCAGCTCGATACGCCCGGCACCGAGGTCAGCATCGACGCCGTGGCGATGGTGAACAGCGAGGTGTATGACCGCACGCCGCACGACGGGCTCTTCCTGTGTAGCGACGAGCGTCTGAACCGGCTGTGGGCGATCAGCGCATGGACGTTGCAGATTGCCTCGTTCCCGAATCACGATGCCTGGAAGTGCGTGGACGGCTGGCTGTTGCCGCGTAAGCTGGAGCAGGCCGAAGAGATCGGGCTGAGCCGCGATGGCGCGTCGTGGGGTGACGTGCGGATCGAGACGACCTTCGAGTTGCGCACCAATCCCGATCATGTGTCGGCGGCCGGACTCGCCTTCCGTGCGGCGGACGCACGCAACGCCTATCTGGCGGAGGTCGATCTCGATGGCGTGGTGAAGTTACTGGCGCGGCAGGACGGACGCGACCGCGTGCTGTGCGAACGCCGTTTGTCTGGGCCGTTGCTGGATGGCTTGCGTTACAAGTTGGAGGTCGAGGCGTTCGGGCCGATGTTGGTGGTGCGGTTGGATGATGTCGAAGTGGCGCGTGTCGAGGACGACACTTTCGCGAACGGCCGCGTGGGCTTCTACACGCCTAAAGAGAAGTGGCCGCTCTTCGACGACATCCGGGTGACGAATGCCCGCAGGCGTGTGCTGTTGAAGGACAATTTTTCGCGCGGGCTCGACCAATGGGACTTCGCGCGTACGCTGCCGTTCGTGGCAGACGGCGCGAAGCGCGACCGGCTGGTCTGGTCGGGCGACCTCTACTTTGCGCAGCGCAGCGCGTATTACGCTTCGGCGCAGCCCGTCTATATGCGCGACTCGCTGCGCATGCTCGCTTTCAATCAGACGGCGGACGGATACGTACACGCCTCGCCTTATCCCGAGCGCAGCGTGCCGCCGGCACGCGACGATTTCGGGCCGTTCCCCTCGGATGAGTTCGCGGCGTGGCTGGTGCCGGTGGCGTGGGATCACTTGCTCTATACCGGCGACCGCGAAACGCTCCGCGAACTCTGGCCGGCGATCCAGCGGTTGCTGAGTTATCTGGAGGCGCACATCGGGGGTGACGGCCTGTTTCAACAGCGTCCGGAAACTTCCAAGCACGCCTGCAACTTGAATCTGGGCGATGTCCGCAAGCGCGCCTACATGAATCTCTTGCTGTGCGCGGTCTTCAGGGATGCCGCGCGCATCGCCGATGAACTCGATCTGCCGGACGAGGCGGCGATCGCACGGCGTCGCGAGGCGTCGCTCAAGGATGCGCTCGACCGTCATCTGTGGGACGAGACCGGTGGGTTTTACCGAGAGGCGGTCGAGACACCGCGCTTCGGAGCGGAGGCCAACGCGCTTGCGTTGTCGTTGGGGTTGGTTTCACCTGAGCGGGCGCGCCGCATCGCGCCGCAGTTCAAAAAAATCGGTCACGGCAAGTTCCAGAGTCTAGCCAGCCGCGGCCGTTTCGAGTACGGCTTTGCGCAGTCCGGTTTGCAGATGCTCTTCGATCACAACTGGTTCAAGTTGCTGGACGATGAGTGGAAAGGCGCCTGGACCACGACCGAATGCATGGGCTTGATGAGGAAAGGGTGGGGGGATGAGTCGCATCCCGATACCGCGATCGCGCATCACTTCAGCGCCTACCTGCTGGGAGTCGCGCCGCTTGAGCCGGGGTTCCGCCGCTTCCGCGTGCGGCCGCAGGTGACACGCGAGGTGAGTTGGGCCAAGGGCCTCGTGCCGACGCCGCATGGTGCCGTGCGCTGCGAATGGGAACTCACGAACGACGCGCTCGAACTGTTGCTGACCGTGCCGAAGGGGACGCGGGCAGACATCGCCCTGCCGGGATGCCTGCGTGTGACGGTTAATGGCTGTGTGCGCGTCCCGACCGATTTGCCGGCCGGGCGCTATCGTGTGGTCGCGGAAGGGGTGTCGGCCGAGGCGTGGCACGATCCGACGTTTCGACGCTCGACGGTAGACCGGCAGCTCGCCTACTCCGCCAAGGCCTCCAGCTCGCATGAGATGGGCGGGTGGGGGATCGCCCATCTTTTTGCGCCGGATCAGGACGGTGCTAAGGGATACAGTTCGAAGGCCCACGCCACGGCCGATGCCGAGGAGTGGATCGAGATCGATCTGGGTGAAGAGCGCACGCTGGGGCAGCTTGTGTTGGTGCCGCGTCGCGATGTAGTCGGTACGGACGGCTCGGCGGCGGGCTTCCCGCGTGCGTTCACGGTCGAGTTGGCAAAAGAGCCCGATGTCTACACAACGATCAAAAAAGTGGACGACACCCCAACCCTCGGCGAAGACGGGTTGACGATCGACCTCTACTCGGTGATCGGTTATCCCTCTGCGCGATACATTCGGATCGCCGCCACACGTTTAGGCGCGCCGGCGAGCGATGAGGCGGGACGCTACCGCTTGCAGTTCGCGCGTGTGCGGGTACTCCGACCCGAAGAGTTGCGCAAACAACCGTAATTTGTAAAGGAGCAGTCATGAAAAAGATCCTGTTGTGCGTGCCCTTGACTTCGCTGCTGTTCGCGGCGGTTGCTCAGAACGTTCCTAGTCTGCTGCTCAACGATACCTATCGCATCGTGACCGCAGCCCGGCCGATTCCCGCCGAGGAGTTCGCCGCTACCGAACTGAAAGCCTATCTGGATAAGGTTACCGGCAAGACGTTTGTTGTTGTTTCTGAAGCTGACCATGACGGCACCCCGGCTATCCATTTGGGACAGACCGCCTTGGCTGCTACGAACCGTAGCGGCGATTACGGCAAGGAGGAGTATCATCTCAAAGCCGTCGGCAAGAACATCATCATCACCGGCGGTCGTCCGCGCGGTGTTCTCTTCGGGACGTATGAATTTCTGGAGCGCTTCGCCGGCGTGCGTTTTCTGAGCATCAACTTCGAGCACGTTCCTAGTCGGGAGGCCATCGCCGTCCCTGCCGATCTCGACGCTCGCCACACACCGGCATTCATCTATCGCGACATCTATCCCGGACATGCCGAGATCTCGGCCGGATACCGCCGCAAAGTCCGCCAGAACAGCGGCGGCCATCAGGCCCGCTTCGGGTTCAGCGAAAGCTACGGTTCTCCGCGCGGGGTTCACACCATGCACGTCTACTCCGCCGACTTTCCCAGGGAAATCTCTTGGATGAATAAAAACGGGACGCGGCAGATCGTCGGTGAGCCCTTCGGCGGCTCTATCTGTTTCTCTCAGCCCGAAGTCCTGGATCGCTTCGCCGCCAAAGTGAAGGACTACGTCAGTCAAGACCGTGCTCGCTGTAAGGAAACCGGTGTTCCTTGGCCGGTCTTCTACGTCGTTGATCAGAATGACTGTAAAGTCGAATGCTTCTGTCCGGAATGTCAGGAGGTGGTCAAGCAACACGACGTTTCCGGCTTGGTGATCAACTTCATGAACAAGCTCTGGGATCGCGTCAGTGTCGATTATCCCGACATCTACCTGATGATGTTCGCCTATCACGACTCCACGGTTCCGCCCGCCAGCGGCTTGAAGCCCAAGGGTAACGTCATTGTGCGTCTGGCCTACATGGATCACGAATTCGCCGAATCAGGCAAGGTCAAGCGCGATGTCATGTTCCCGCTCTCCCATCCCAACAACAAGCCGTATGACGATGCCATGGCCGCTTGGCACGATTGCGCTGGCAACATCGCGATCTGGGACTACTGGAAGCTGTTCCGTTGCAGCTTTCAGACTCCCATCCACAATCTGGCCGCTATCCCCGGCTTGGTGCGCCGCTACCGCGACATCAACGCCAAGCATTTCTTCGTTGAAATGGAACTCGGCCCGACCGTCCCTCTGACCTTCTTTGACCTGCGCTACTATCTCGGTGCCAAAATGATGGACAACCCCGATCTCGACCCCGACCGGCTGGTCGCCGAGTACATGCCCCTCTTCTACGGCAAGGCCGCGCCCTTCATGCAGGAGTTCAAGACCTACACCGAAAAACGCATGGCGGAAATGGACAAGCCGCTCGGCACGGTCGCGCCGGACAAGCGTCCGTTCCTCGACGCCGCCTTCTTCACCACGCTCAACACCCTGCTCGATCAGGCGGAGAAGGCGGAAGCCGGTAATCAGGCAGTGCTCAACAACATCAAACAAGAGCGGCTGATCGTCGATCACAGCTACCTGTACCTGTGGAAAACCCACAACAACCCTCTCGGTCTGGACAAGAAAATCCTCCAGCAGCGCATCAGCGAAAACGCCGACATCTTCGGCCGCAAATACTTCCCTTCGGCTTGGAAGCGCGACCGCGAACTCGCGCTGGAGTTCCTCAGTGACAGCATGGACTTCCCGGAAAAGCACGCCAGAATCGAAGCCATGCCGCTCGATGGCTTGGACTTTACCGGACGCGATGTCGTCGAACTCACCGCCGCTGAACTGGACGGCGGCTTTTTGGCCGAAGACCCCGACGCCTTTGGCGGCAAGGCCAAAGTCAAAGACAGCGACGGCAAGCCCGACTACCACGCCCGACCCTTCACCTACGGCGTCTACGACTGGAAATTCAAGCAGCATCTGTCGAGCGCTACCTTGGCAAAGAAAAACACACCCCAGGACGAAAAGTATCACTGGTATTACGCCGGCCGCATCCGCGTTTATTCTGAACAGACCCGCCTCTGGACCCACTGGTCTTGGACGATGAACTTCACCTTCCGCAAGGCCATGCAGAAACAGGAACACAAACAACTCTACGACGTCTACATGTCCGCCAAACTGCAAGGTCCGTCCTACGTGGCGAACTCAAAGCAGCCGGACGAGGTGCGCGTCGACCGCGTCATCCTCGTCAAGGTCAAGCCCGACGAGCCCCCCTTGAGGAAGTGAATAGTGAACAACCCCCAAAAGAGTTGAACTTCCAACACTTTGGTCCCAGGTTTCATCCGCAGATTGATGGACACAGATTTTTTAGGACTCATGATGAGCGTTATGTGTGGGGTCGAGGTTCCCTTTCAGGGCATGCAAATGCGACGTCGGTATCCGGGGTCGCGCTTCGCTTGCTCCGGGTTATGGTGAATCGGTCCGTTGGGCCGGGTTTTCACGCGCCCCGCGTGGGGCGCGACGTGCGGAAGCCGTCGCGGATTTTCTTGGGGAGCATGTTTCAATTCACGCGCCCCGCGTGGGGCGCGACCAGGGTGATCAACAACCTTGAGACGGAGACGATGTTTCAATTCACGCGCCCCGCGTGGGGCGCGACGCCGCCGACAAGGCATTGCTGATCCACGGTGTCGTTTCAATTCACGCGCCCCGCGTGGGGCGCGAC
>DAOTMQ010000208.1:0-6340 GCA_035450385.1 Kiritimatiellia bacterium
ACCAGAAACCAAGGTTTCTGATCCCGTGTCACCACAAAATCAACTTCGCGTTTTTGCTTATCACGGATATAGAACAAACCGAACCGTCCCTCTCCCAGATCGGTCCAACCTTCGACCGCCTTCAGCAGATGGCAAGCGACAAACGTTTCCGCCCGCTGGCCCGGGTCCTCGATAAGGGACCAGTCTCTCAGAAACCACTTCGGCTCTTTGCGAATCGCAGCCGCGACCGAACGGTGCCAAGGCTTGACCAGAAAGCCGTGATGCAGAGCTGACAACGCGCCGATCCACGCACGAACGGTGTTTTCACTGACATGGACTTCCCTTGCCAGCGAAGCGTAAACAACCTGCTGCCCCGAACGTGACGCCAGCAGTGACGCCAGTGCGAGCAACTGGTCAATTTCCCGAATGCGTGTCAGCTCTCGCACATCCTCGCGCAGCAGTTGCGATTGCCGCAGGTTCTGCCAGCGGCGTGAGAAGCGCGCGTCCCGCTTAACGAACGGTTCGGGGAACCCGCCGTGTGCCCAAAGGGCATCCCACTCGTCATCGGCAAGAGGACGGGGCGGTGAAATCACATCCTCACTGACCGCCGCAGAGATCAACTCCGCCACACTGAAAGGATGCATCCGGTAAAGGAAATAGCGTCCCATCAAACTGTCCCCGCCCCGCCTGAAAACATCCAGTCGCGAGGAGCCCGTCACCACAATGCCGACCGTTTCGCCATAAACATCAAAAAAGCCCTTGAGGAATGTTTTCCAGCGCGTGTAACGGTGAATCTCATCGAACGCCACGATACGCTTGGTTGCATGCAGTTTTTGCAGCTCCGCAAAAGACGCAACCGCTGCGGGGCCTTTCAAAATCAACGCACACTCATCCTGATTGTCCCAGTTCAGACAGGCATCCGCCAATCCGAGACACACCGTGGTCTTCCCCACCTGGCGCGGCCCCGACATAAACGCCATCTGGCGGTTCTCGGAAAGATGCTTTTTCAAAAGCTCCGTATACACTCTGGGGTAGATTTTCATGGCCGACTATTATTCATATTACTGCGGAACGGTCAAGACCAATCCGCAATACCATGCGGAATAGGACACTAAAACCTAAAAAGAGCAATTTGAACTTTCAACGCTCTTCGGTTTCAGGTTTCATGGTTTCATCCAAATCGGGATCGGGATCACTATCGGAACCGATTGTTGCGACCACGCGCTGACCCGCAACGACGCATGCAAAAATGGCGGCGTGAAACGCCGCCCGGACGAGCAGACGCTCGTCCCAGCGCTTCGCGAGTCCGATCATAGACTGGAGGGCGAGCGTCCCCGCAAGCCGCCTTCCGCGCTGCGCGCGGAGGGAAAACGGTTGACGGGCTCCTGCTTTTTGACGGTTTTCGCCCCCTAGGAGCGGCCTCGGACCTTTCTTGTGAGCAGGTATACGCGATACGCCCAGTAGCCGATATACTCTTTCTGCACCGCCGAGCTCTTGTCGAGGCAGTCGGCTGTCGGCAAATAGTAGGCGAGTTTCGAGGGGGAGAGCATGCCGCGCGTCGACAGTGCTTCGTAGTCCGTGGCGGCCGGTATCGCCTCCACACCCATGTGTTTGAAAACCAGCAGCGAACGCCGCATGTGCCACGCCGAGGTGACCAGAAGGACGCGTTTGGCTTTGATCTCCTTGAGCTTTTCGCGCGTGAACAGGCTGTTTTGATAGGTGTTTTTGCTGTCGGTCTCCAGCACGATTTTATCTGCAGGCACCTTGAGATCAATCAGGAACCGGCGCATGCCGGGGCCCTCGCCGACGCCCGAAAAAAGGATCAACGGCGCTCGACCCGCATGGTAACAGCGCGCCGCGTGCCAGCCGCGGTCAGCCGCAGTGGTCAGATCGGCATCGGGCGTCAGGTGCGTCGGCGATTTGATGCCGCCGCCCAGTACGACGATTGCGTCGGCGCGCGGCAACGACTCCGGCTTGGCCGGGGGATAGGCCCGCTCCAACGCGCCGCCGATCAGAATGAAGAACCACGGCGACGCCCAGACCCACAGCCACACCACCGACAGCGCCAACGCCCACAGGCCGCGCCGCAGATGATCACGCCATACCCAGTAGCCGCCCAGCAGCACGCCGAACACCGCCAGCGTCAACGGGCTCAAAAACCAAGTGATGAACTTCATCAAATTGAATAACACGGTCTACTCCCCGATGATCTTGACCAGTACGCGCTTGTTACGCAACCCGTCGAATTCACCGTAAAAAATCTGCTCCCACGGCCCGAAGTCCAGCCGACCTTCGGTCACCGCCACGACCACCTCGCGGCCCATAATCTGCCGTTTCAGATGCGCATCGGCGTTGTCCTCCGCGCCGTTGTGCGCGTACTGGCTGTGCGGCTTTTCCGGCGCCAACTGCTCCAGCCAGTGCTCGAAATCGGCGTGCAGCCCTCGTTCATCATCGTTGATAAACACACTTGCCGTAATGTGCATGGCGTTGACCAGACAGAGTCCTTCACGGATTCCGCTCTCACGCAGGCACGCATCCACTTCCGGCGTGATGTTAATGTACGCCCGTCGGCTCGGCGCCTTGAACCACAACTCCTTGCGAAAACTTTTCATTTCTCATCCTCCTTCTCATGCTGCGTCTGTGGTGCGGCTTTCGCCTCGCACAACAATTTCTCCTCACACGCCCAAAGCAGCACGCACAAACCCGCCTCGCTCAGCACGCGCACCACATGCGCTTGTTTCGCTTCGTCCATCAGGCAGGTGATAATTACGCCATCTACCTGCTGCTGGGGCAACCACTCGTCTAAGCGGTCGAAACCGCCGATCACCCGGTGTCCGGAGATGATCCGACCGCGCAGGTTGATGTCATCATCGATGATCCCAATAATGACCCGATCGTTCAATCCGGGGCGCACCCGCAACTCTCGCAGATAGCTTCTGAAGCGGATGCCGCCTCCGTAGGCCAGCAGGCGTTTCACGTCGGGCTTCTTGAACAGGATCTTCCGTTCCAAAGACTGTGTCAGGCCACTCACGCTGTCGCGCCACAGGCGGATCGCACACAGCGGAATCATAGCTTGTGTGCCGAATAACAGCGTAAAGCGGCCCACATGCGGATGCTCCGCGCTGAACAGCCAAACCAGTCCGGCACCGATGGCGGCTCCCGCCGCCACGGCCACGCCGAGAATCGCAAAATCGCGGATCTGCGCCCGCGACCAGACACGCTGATAGACCTTCGCCACCACCAGCAGCACAAACACCGGCACCACATAACGCGGCAGGTCGGAAAGGAATGCCGCGCGGGAAAGCGGCAACCCCGTCTCCCAGCGCGCCAGCACCCACACCCCGCACAGCAGCAGCACGTCCAATACGATATAGCACGGCACCAGTAGCCCTTGACGTATCGTTTTTCGCGTGCCAGAGAGCAACCGCCCCGTATCCCACAGTTCCACGCTCTCCAGGTGGCGCGCCACCATCGCAATCGCCACCACGAATGCGATCAGGAAAAGCCCCGGCGCACGCCCCTTCAGCAACGTGCCGATCAGCCCGAGCGCCACCAGTGCCACGCTTATCGTGTAGAGCATCACCGCCACGCTGCGCTGATTCATCGTCTGGCGCAGCAGCCGGTGGTGCAGATGGTCGCGGTCAGGCTGCATCACCCGCACACGGCCGCCCATTCCTCTGAGCGGCTGCGGCATCAGCGATCTGACCGACCGCCGCCAGATCGCCAGCATCGTATCGAAAATCGGTACGCCCATCGCCAGCAGCGGCATCCCAAGCGACGCCACCAACTCTTTGCGCGAGCCGCTCACTAACGGCAACGTCGCAATACATAGCCCCAGAAACATGCTACCCGAATCGCCAAGAAACACGGTAGCGGGATGGAAGTTATAGCGCAAAAACCCTAGACACGCACCGCACAACACCAAATAGGGCAGCGTTGCTGACGAGTTTCCGGTGAACAGCAGCGCGCCCGCCAAGCCCGCCGAAGCGATCACCGCCAGCCCCGTCGCCAGCCCGTCCATGCCGTCAATCAGATTGAACGCATTCACCGCCCCGACAATCCACAGCACCGTGACCAGACAATCCAGCCACGGCGGGAACGCCACCACGATTCCGCCCACATGCACCCCGGATGCATACAGGATCAGTGCCACCGCCGTCTGCCCGGCCAGCTTGACCATCGGGCGCATGCCGAATTTGTCATCGATGAGACCAATCACCACCAGCAGACCGGACGCCAGCAGAAAGCTCCGCTGCCAGTGGAGAGAAAACTGCTGACTGATCGGTTCGCCCGTCCATAGGACCAGCAACTCCAATGTCACATAAAAGGCTACAAAGATCGCGAGCCCGCCGCCGCGCGGTATTGGCACCTTGTTGATGCGGCGCGCACTCGGCTGGTCGACCATCCCGACCTTGCGCGCCGCCTCACGCAGTAGCGGCGTCAGCAGCAGCGAGATCGCCAACGCGCCGCCGAAGGCCGCCGCATACTTGACGCCGTCCGTCGCGATGCGCGCGATCACGTTCTCCGACGCCCTAACCCAATCTGTGACCCAATTGACCGTCATTCGCCATCCCTGCCTTGTTCGAGCACGACTTGAGGGTACAACTCGGACAAAAACGCTTCGAACCGTTCGATCCCCTCGGGCGAATCGAGCCCCGACAACACATTCACCGCGATCATGACCCACCGGTTGATCCGGTTGTGGATCGAGCGGTCCCACACATCCAGCAGGATACGCTCGGCGTGCGAGCAACACTCGCGGTCATGACTCAAAAACCAGTATACCAAGCTCATGCGCGCCCCGCCAGAACGTTGCGCGTTGATCCGGCGCACCTCCAAACTCTTTCCGTCAGCCAACTTAAGCGGCACGCGCGCCGCATCCAGCATCGCGAACCCCTGCGCGGGCAGGCACAACTCCGCGCGGTGGATGCTGTTGCGCTGCCGTCCCCCCACTACCACGCTCACCGCATAGACCAGTCCGTCTGGCGACCGGTAATTCCGTTTGATGATCACGGTGTCCTTGGGCAGGTCACTCCACTCGCCCAGCGAAACCGACGCCATCTTCCCGCCGCACCTAGGACAAACAAAACCCTCTGCCCCGCGCTTTAGCGTCGACTCCTCTGCCATCGCTAAGCATTGCGGATCGTGGCAAAACCACGGCGCCTCGCCCGCAAACTCACCCACACGCGCCGGCAACTCTGACGCCACACACGAGGAGGTGTCAAACACCGGCGGCGGCATCGACAGATTCGCCGCAAACACCGCCAGCACCACCGCACACACCCCCACCACGATCCCTATTTCCCCCGCCTCGCTTGAGCGTGTGTCACGGGCATCTTGCCCGTGTTTCATGGGCGGGACGCCCATGCCACGAGGGGTTTTGCAAGCCTTACCTATTACCTCCTTACCTATTACCTCTCTCTTCTTACTTTTCCCCTTAATCCATTCTCCCGCCTGCACCATCAGCAGCACGCCCACCAGAAACACCACATATCCAGAGTAGTCATGATAGTACCCGGTGGCCACCTGCTGCCCGAACCACGCGGCCACTACGCAGATCGACATGATACGCACCATGTTGCCGATCATCGCGATCGGCAGCGAGCAGGCGAAGAGCAGCCACTTGCGCCATGTTTCCCGCAACGTAAAATGGGCATATGCCGCCGTGAGAGCCATCATCGCGAACAGCGAGCGGATACCGCTACACGGATCCGCCACATCTACATTGAACTCGGCACCGGGCACCCGCGAATAGAGCGCCGTACCCGACCGCTCCACCGCCAGCCCCACACCGTTCAGCAGGCCAGTCGCGAGCGACGTCGAAAAGATACGTAGATGGATCGTGAAAAAATCGAGGAAAGACGACACCGGGATCGTGAAGCACAGAAACGCCGCCGGGAAGCGCATCAGCCGTTCCACCCCACGCCCCCAGAAGGCGTACGGCAACGCCCATACCAAACCGATGAACGACACCTGCTCCATGCGCGATTGCCCGCCGCGCCCACCGAACCAAGCGATCGTCAGAAAAAGCACCACCCACGCCGCGCCCACCAGACTCGGCGCACCCGCCGCCGCTCGCAGCGCGTCGCGTTGCCGCCACAGTACCGCCAGACTGACGAACGGCACCAGCCAGCCATGCGACATGTCCTCGATTGGAGACGCGAACATCACCATCGTGAAGTCGAACATGTAGCGGTAGTTGAACACCGCCGCCACTGCGATCAGCGCCAACGCCGCCAGCCGTATCCAGTTAAGCCGCTTCGTCACGCACGTCCCTCCTCCCCTTCTGAGTTCTGAGTTCTGCGTTCAGCGTTCGGCTTTCTCGGGCAAGCAGACGCTTGCCCCTCCCGGTTCCCCACTT
>DAOTMQ010000209.1:0-6331 GCA_035450385.1 Kiritimatiellia bacterium
GTCATTGCCCCAACTGTTCACCGCAAAGAGCGTCTGGCCGAGCCTGTAGTTGTGGATCTGGAACGAACCGTGTCCGACCGGCACATTGGGGTCGATCCGATCACCGAAATCGTACGTAGAGGCACTCGCGCCGGGAATGCCTGCTTCGTTCGCGCCACCGTAGTTATTGGGCCAGAACTCGATATTACCGTCAGCAAAGGAGCCGGGGGTGACGGTGGTGACGGTCGACGCGACCACGACTGTCATATTCGTCACGTACTGCTGGAAGCGCGCGAAGCGGTCACCAGTGGGCAGGCCGATGCGTAGCGAGTCGGTAGTGAAGGGGTCCATCGAAACCCAGACCCACTGGCGCACGCCGTTGGTGCCGAGGAGGTCGAGTGCGTAGGCCACGCGGTCGAAGCTCGGCAGGCTGGGCCAGGTGTCATCCAGCGAGAAGGGCGCGCCCTTGGCCCAGTAGGCCTGTCGGTTGAGCGCCAGCTTCTGCACGAGCCGGTAGTTCGCCGCTTCGGGGATTCCGGTGAGGAAGTCCGGCCGGGCCGAGGTCTCGGTCTGGGCGGTGAAGGTCACCGTCTTGTCAGGGAACATGGTGTTAGCCGACAACGCGCGGTCACAGATGTTATTAACCGTGAGCGTATAGACGGTGTCAGCGGTCTGTGGCGAGGTGGTAAGAACCACGCAGGTGTTGCTGTAGACCGGGTGCATCTGTGCCGCGAGAATCGCGAGACCCTTGTCAGCACTGAAGTTGGCCGGGTCGGCAGCGGAGTCGGTGACCGGCTTGTTGAAGACCACCAAGACGCGGTCCAGCGAGGTCTGGCCGATGGCGCGTGACGGCGCGGGCCGCGGTGTCGTCACCGGCACGACGGTGCCCGGAGCGCCGGCGGGCTGGATGAAGACCAGCAGGCGGCGCGAGTCGTATTGATGGCCGTTGACGGCGAAAGTCCAGTCGGGGTGGCCGGACGGGGCAGGGTTATTGCCGATGCCGATGCAGACGTTCTCAGTGCTGCTGTTGAAGCGGTTGAACGCCCACAGGGTTTGTTTCGCGCCCCAGTTATGTACCTGCATCGAGCCATAGCTGCCATCGTTATTGCGCGAATCGGCAAAATCAAAGGCAGAACTGCTGCTGCCGGGGATACCTAGGTTGTCGGTCGACGCATAATTCTTGTCCCAGAACTCAATGTTGCCGGTGTCGCAGCCGTTGGTAGTGATCACCCCTGCCACGTCGGAGCGCACATCGAGGTTGTAGACGAACCGCTGATAGAAGTTACCTTTGCGCGGTACGCCGAGGTGCGTGGGATCCTGCGTGAAGGCATCGAAGGCGGTCCAGCAGAAATTGGTCACGCCGTCTTTGACAAGCTCCATGTAGTAGCCGACGCGCCCGAACGCGCCGTTGAGGGTGGCGGCATTGTCGACCGAGTAGTAGAGCGTGTTGGAAGCGTCGACATCGAAGCGCGCGCGCACCGGGATATCGATTGTGTAGAGGTGTTTGAACGCAGCCGCATCGGGCACGTTGGCGAGCACCTCGGCGGGGATGGCCGGTGCCTGCGGTTCGGGCTTGATGAAGACCAGCAGGCGGCGCGAATCCCAGTTGGCACCGGAGTTTGAGTGTGTCCAGTCGGGGGAGCCAGACGGGTTGTTGCCGATGCCGACGCAAACGCTGTCATTGCCGCCGCAATTGCCGAAACGGCTGAGCGCCCAGCAGGTCTGCCCGGCGCCGTAATTGTGGACTTGCATCGAACCGTACCCGCCGCCGCGCGAAGCGCCGCGGCGGTCGCCGAAATCGAAGGTGCTGTTGGACGCACCAGGGATGGCTGCGGCGTTGGTCTGCTGATAGTCCCAGTCCCAGAACTCGATGTTGCCGGTGTCGCAGCCGTTGGTGTTGATCACCTCATTTACGTTGGAGAACACGTCGAGATTAGAGACGGTCTGCTGGAAGAAGTCGTCGTTGGCCGGGACTCCGAGCCGGTTGACGCCGACGCAAATGGGGTCGAAAGCTGTCCAACAGAAGCTGGTGACGTTGTTTTTGACCAGTTCCAGGAAGTAAGCGACGCGCGTATGGGGCGTGTTCGCAAAACGGGTGGCGTTGTCCACCGAGTAGTAGGTGGGACGCACGGCGGCGTCGGCGAACTTCGGCTGGCGCGGGATGTCGACGGTGTAGAGGTGCCGGTAATCGGTCACATCCGGCACCTGATCAAGCACGTGCGCAATCACTTCGGCAGGCGGATCGAGCGTTTCTGCCGGGACGGGCACTTCTGGACGCGCGAGCACATAGAGGCGGCGGGTGGTGAAGGCAGCCGCATTGACAGCGAAGGTCCAGTCTTTGTCTGAGCTGTTGGGCGTCTCGGAGGAAGAGGGCGTGCCGATGCCGATGCCCAGTGGCGACGTAGTACGGTTATCACCCCACTGGCTGATGCTGAGGACGGTCTGGGCTTTCAGATAGTTGTGGACTTGGAACGAGCCGTGTCCAGCACTGCCGCTGAAGCCACCGTCGCCGAAATCGTAAGTCGAACCGCTGGCGCCCGGTATGCCGCGGTCGTTTCCGGTGCCATAGTTGGAGGGCCAGAATTCAATGTTACCGGTGTCGAACTCGCCGTTTATGACGCCGGATTTATTGGACCTCACAGTCAGGTTGGTCACATATTGGGCGAAGATCGCTTTGGTGGCGGTGTTCGGGATACCGATCTTGGAGAGGAAGGGCGTAAAGGCATCCATGGAGGCCCAGGCGTACTGACGCGCCGGGGAGGCGAACGCACGTTGGCCGAGCGCCAGATAGTAGGCCACACGGCTGAAGGGCACGCCCGAAGCCGCCGCATTGAAAAGATACGGATCCGGGATGTTTCGCCCGAAGTCACTGTAGACAGGAACGTCCAGTGTGTAGACCACGCGGTAGCCGGCGGCGAACGTACCCGCATCCGCTGCGATCTCGGCAGGCAGCAGGTCCACTGTGACGGAGGCGGGGGCTGTGGGGATACCGCCTTGGATATCGCGCAGGCCGGCGGCGGTGAGCGTGAGCGCGGTACCGGACGGTTGCGGCGTGGTGGTGAGCGTGACGGTCATGAGATCCTTGCCGAGCGTGGCATCGGTGACCGACACGCCGTGATCGAGCGTGAAGGCCGAGGCCGTGACGGATTCGGCGCGCAGTGCGGACGAGAAGGTCACCGCGATGTGTACGCCGTCATACCCGGTGTAGGCGGAGAGCGGCACGGGCGGATCGCGCGGCACGGGCGCGGCGGCGCGTTTGATAAAGACTTGCAGCACGCGGGTGGCGTATTGCCCGGCGTTGTCGGTGAAGGTCCAGTCGAGTTGTCCGCCACTAGAGGTGGTCGAGGGGTTCGGGTTGTTGCCAATTCCGAGGCATGTCGTGTAGTAGGCGGTCGAAGCACTCCCCCAGTGATTAAGGGCAAAAATCGTCTCGCCCTCGGCGGTGTTGTGAAGTTGCATTGAGCCATACTCGCCATTCGAGGGGGTATCGCCAAAGTCAAAGATACTGTCGCTGGCGCCGGGCACGGAGGCACCGTTCGCAATCATGTAGTTGCACGGCCAGAACTCGATGTTGCCGACCGGGAACTGGCCGGACGTGACGGCCGACGAAGTGCTGTAGACCGTCAGGTTGGAAACGGTCTGCTGGAAGAAGGCGCCTGAGAGCGTGGTCGGCACGCCGAGCTTAGCGGCGTCCTGCGTGAAAGCATCAACCTCAGCCCATACGTAGAGGAGCGGCTCGCCGGTGCGCTGCAGCGCCATGTAGTACGCAACGCGGCTGAGCGGCGCATAGGCGTATGCGGCGGAGGCGTCCAGACTGTATCCCACCAGATCGCGGCCATAGCGGGCACTGGTCGGGATGTCGAGCGTGTAGAGCGGGTCCCAGCCCTCCAGCAGATCCGCCGGGACATTGTCAGCGGCGTACGCAGAGATCGGCGGCGTCAGGAAGGCGCGCGTCTCCGTGCGCGTCGCCGAGAAGGGACCGCCCTCGGCGGCGGGCACCAGATCTGTGAGCGTACCGTTGAACGTGAGTGAGCACTGGGCATTTTGCGGGACGCCGGAGACGGTCAGCGTAACCTGGCGCAGGTCACCCGACAACGTGGAAACAGCGGTCACCGTACCCGCAGGCGCGATCGTGTAGGAGGCTGGATTGGTGACGGCTGGTGAAGCGGCGAGATCAAGCGGCTTGGAGAAGATGGCGGTCAGGCTTGTCGGCGAGGCCGCTCGGGCGGATGAGAAACCGGGCGGCAGGCGGTCGCCGTAGAGCCCGACAATGTTTGTCACGACCGGGAACCACGCGGCAGCCATCTTGGCGTAGCCGCCCTCGCTGGGGTGCAGGTTGTCGTACATGTCGGTGCGCTCAAGGTAAGCGTGCATATCGAGGAAGTGTACACGCCGCCCCGCTGCCTGATGGGCCTGAACCCGGCCCAAGACATAAGGATTAAAGTAGTTGGTGATCGCGATATACTTCGGCTCGGTGTCATCTGTCCCACGTTTCATAAGGGTAGTCGCTACGATGTGGGCGTAGGGCCGCGCCTCGGCGATGCGCAGGATCAGCGCGTCCAACTCGTCGATCGCGTGTTCGAAATCCGGATCGTTGGTGTCGTTGGTGCCGACGTGCAGCAGCACCACGTCGGGGTCATCAATCTGGGCAAGCCAGGAAAGGATGTTCTCGTACAGACCTTGGCTGGCCGCTGAGATACGCCAGCCGCCATGCCCTTGGTGATTGATCTCATCACCGAGCCCGGGCGCCGAATTGCCCGTCGCCGTGCCCACCATGTCAACGTTGAAGCCCTGATTCGTCAACGCGACATAGAGCGGCAGCCGGTAGCCGCCGGGCGTTGAAGAGCCATAGGTGATTGAATCGCCGAGCGGCATCACCCGCAAGGGGGGCGGCGTTTGGCCGCCGACGTTCAGCCCCAGAAACGCACACGCCGCACACGCGGCAAAAAACAGGACGCAACTTCTATCACGCATGACCGACTCCTCTACGCTCGACGCCTTTACAGCCGCAATGTCTACGACGACATTCACAACGATTCGAATGTATCAAAACGAACACCTTCGGCGCAACAGCAATCGGTCGGCGGCAAGGATCTGTCGGATCAGCCAGATCGGTCTGATCTGACGCCTTTCCTAAAATGGGGATTGTCGAAGCGGCGTGGACTGCCGTATACTGGCCCCCGTTTATGCGAATCCTCACCCGATATGTGCTGCGCGAGTTCTTGGTGCCGCTTGTTTACTGTCTGACCGGTTTTCTGGGCATCTATGTGCTGTTTGAGCTGTTCGACTCTTTCAACCGCCTTATTGAGGTCAAGCCGTCGGTCTCGCTCGTGGTCGGCTTTTTCGCGGGGTATATCTCGCCCTATCTGGAGTGGCTGATCCCCGCCGCGCTGTTGCTGGCCGCGCTTTACACGATGTGGAATTTCTGCCGCCACAGCGAGATCACGGCCATGCGCGCCAGCGGCATCTCCTTTCTGGTTATTGTACGGCCGCTGCTGGCGGTGGCGGCAGTGATGGCGGTGGTCGTCACCTGTATCAACGAGTTCTACGCGCCGCAGGCCTCGGAACGGGCACGTGACCTGCGCGAGGCGCGCTTTCAGGAGGTTTCGGACCAAACCTTCGAGAACATCCCCTTCTACAACCAGCCCGCCGGGCGCGTCTGGCGCATCAACCGGATGTCCGCCGCCAACCCCAACCTGCTGGAGGGCGTGCGCCTCTCGTGTGATCGCCCCGACGGTAGCCGCCTGATGGACATCACCTGCAGCAAAGCCGAGTATCTCGACGGCATGTGGTGGTTTTTCTACCCGAAATACCAGTACTTCGACGAATTGAACAATCCGGTTGAAGCCCCGACCCCCACGTTGGCAGCGTTACCGTTGCGCGCCTTCCCGGATTTTGACGAGCGTCCGCGTGATTTCCTGCTGATGAACAAGGCGTGGGAGTATTACACCGTCCGCGACATGTACCACTATCTGGCGACGCATCCCCACCTGACCCGCGAGGAGGTGGCTTCCAAAACCTTCGACATCCACGCACGTCTGGCCGCCCCCTTCTCCTGTCTGATCATCACGCTTTTCGCGATTCCGGCGGGCGTTGCCACCGGACGTCAGAGTGTGTTCAAGGGCGTGATCATCGCCGTCGCGCTCTTCTTCGCCTTTTACGCGGTGTCGATCGGCAGCATGGTGTTGGCCAAAAACGCCTTGGTTCCGGCCATTCCGGCCGCATGGTTCGGAAATCTGGTCTTTCTCGCCGTCGGCCTCTATCTCTTCTACCGCCAGCGCTGATACGCAGAGATTTACGGATCTATGCGCACTCTCAGCACGTTGTTGGAGATCACGCTCTGTACGTTTGC
>DAOTMQ010000210.1:0-6212 GCA_035450385.1 Kiritimatiellia bacterium
GCTGGCTGCAGGAGGCGAAGTAAGTAACGCCCGCTCATTCGACAATGGCGACCGGCGCTCCGTCCGGCAACAGCACGCACAGTTCTTCGATGTCCGCGTTCCTGAAACGCACACGTCCAGCATCAGAGATACGGCCAAGCGATGACACGTCCCATGTGCCGTGCAGCCCGAGCAGTCGGGCGGGCGGGGTCGCGCCGGTTGCCGAAAGTGTGATCCAGCGTGTGCCCAGAATATTTTGCGGATGGCCAAACGGCACCTCGCCACCGTCCGGCAGACGGTAGGCGGGCTCCTGCACTTTGTTGCGCACAGCGTATGTGCCGGTCGGTATGTCGGCAGCAGGTCCCAGCCCCACCACATATCGTTTGCAGAACTGGCCGTTGAGCACGAGGACAGCCGTAGCCGCCTGCTTAAAAACCGTCAATTCAAAAGCCGGTTTATCGAGCACCCAGATCTCGCGGCCGACGCGCAAACGGTCGGGCCGATCGATGCCATTGGCCTGCAGCAGATACGCCTGCGTAGTGCCGTAGCGCCTAGCCAGCTTGCTGATCAGGTCGCCGGACGCGACCCGGTGACGCGCTTTTTCGGGCATGGCGCGGTCTTTGAAAAACAGCGCTATGTTGATCTCGCCGATTCTCCGCTCGACAAAAATACGCACGTCTTCCGCGTCGCGGCGGGCGAGCAGTTGGTGCAGAACCTGACGCGCGGCGACCAGTTCATCCGCTGCCTCGTGACGGGCCACCTGCTCAAGCAGACGCTGCACTTCGGCCGATTGCGCTGCGGCGGTAGGTGCCGCCTTGCGTTCCGCATCCAGCCAGCGCTCGGCTACGGTCGTTACCGCACCACTGTCTTTTGCTGCATCGGACGCTGCTTTCTCGCGCTGGCCGAAGTTCAGGAAGTGCCGCCAAAACGAAGGGCGTTCGCGCTGGGCCTCGACCTCAGGCACGCTGTAGCGGGTCTGTCCCGGCGCTTCCGTTTCGTCATCCGCCACCTTCGCGCTCGAACGTCCCGCACAACTGCGCACCGCCAGCAGGGGCACGCCGATCGCTAGAACCAAGACCGCCGGCAACCACAGCTTCCGCAACGGCGAACTCTCTTGTCCGTCGTTCTCGATGCCGTATATGCCGCGCTGTCGTCGAAAAGACATGTGGACCGTTCCGCAGGGCCGCCGTTCGGGCTACTGGCGCTGCTGTAGTTTTTCCAGCATCTCGCGCGTGGCCTGTTCAATGCCGACAAACAACGCGCGGCAAACGATGCTGTGCCCGATGTTCAAGGTATTAAGGTACGGGATCGTCAGGATGGGATCAACATTTTCGAGGGTCAAGCCATGACCGGCGTTGACCACAAGACCAAGTGTGTGGGCGCGTTGCGCCGCGTCTGTAAGGCGCGCCAATTCTTTCTTGCGTTCCGTGCCAGTATGATCGGCGTACGCGCCAGTATGCAACTCAATCGTCGGCGCGCCGATAGCGGCGGCAGCCTCGACCTGTTGTGCGTCAGGGTCAATAAAGAGACTCACCGCGATGCCCGCCTCGCACAACGCCGCCACCACCGGAGTCAGCGCATCGCGCTGCCCGACAACATCCAGCCCGCCCTCGGTGGTCAGTTCCTGCCGCCGCTCCGGCACCAGACAAACCTCCTCGGGCTTAACCTCAAGCGCGATATTCACGATGTCAGGGTGATTGGCCATTTCCAGATTCATGCGTGTAGAGAGCGTCTCGCGCAGCGCGTAGACATCCGCATCCTGAATGTGACGGCGGTCTTCACGCAGATGGATGGTAATGCCGTGCGCACCCGCCTTTTCACAGAGCGCCGCCGCCTCCAGCAGGCTCGGGTAATCGGTACGTCGCGCCTGCCGCAGCGTAGCCACATGATCAATGTTGACACCTAGACGAATCATGACGTGAATCTCCTCTTTTTACTGTCCAGTGTAGCATAGTTTGTTCGTAGTGAAAACAAAAGCGCATATTGACGAGTTTCTCAGAACCTGTTATTTTCAGGTTATCTGTTCGGGTGTTCGGTTCACTGAACGGCACATTGTTGACAGACGCGAAAAAAGGAGATTTACATGATTCGCACAACTCGGCCCCCGATCCGGATCGGTATCGCTGGCCTAGGACGGGCTGGACTCGAGATGCACTGCCCTGAGCTGACGCAGGTTCCGGAACTGTTCAAGATCATCGCTGTGTGCGATCCGGTCAAAGAGCGCCGCGACTTGGCGTTGGAGCGCTTACCCGACGTGCGCACCTACCGCCGCTATGAAGACTTGCTGGCAGACCCCGATGTCGAATTGGTCGATATCGCCACACGCTCCGACGAGCACGCCGCGCATGCTTTGCAAGCATTGAAAACCCGCAAGTGGGTTCATATCGAACAGCCCTTCTGTTGCGATTACGATCAGGCCATGATCCTACGCGCGGCAGCGATCAAGGCTGGCAACCGCTTGTTGGTACGCCACAACTACCGTTACGAGCCGGCCTTCGTGCAGGTGAAAGAGGTCATCCGCTCCGGCGTGCTGGGGCCGATCTACGACATCAAGATCCGCCGCGGCACCTATGAGCGGCGCGACGACTGGCAGACGGTCAAGCGTTGCGGTGGCGGCACGGCGCTTACCTGGGGACCGGCGTTCCTCGATCAAGCACTGGACCTGCTACGCACGCCGCCGATCAAGGTGTGGTCGGACTTCAAGCGTGTGGCGGCGGTCGGTGATGCCGAGGATTTCATGCGCGTGATCCTGCGTAACATGGCTGGCCTGACCGTCGATCTGGAGATCTCGGGCGGGCGCATCAATGAGATACCGCAGTTCATCGTGACCGGCACCAAGGGTGAATTCACGCTCTACCCAGGTGCGACCGAAGGCACGATACGTCATCTGGACCGCAAACAAAAGCTGTCGCGCCGACGCTCCAGCGTACGGACTCCGCCGCTGGGTAGCTTCGGTACGCCCGAGACGCTGAGCTGGGTCGAAACCAAAGTTCCGGTGGCGCCCAAGGATGACAACGGTATGGCGCTGATCTGGGAGCATGTTTTCAACACGATCCGCGAGAACAAGCCCTTCCCGATCCCGCTGGACCACACGATCGAGACCATGCGCATTCTGACGCTGATCAAAAAAGAGAGCGCGTTCGCCTAGCCTCCGCGCTGCGCGCGGAGACAGGCTGTGAGACTGTAAGGCTGTGAGGCTTTTGGCATGGCTACGCGGCCTCAGAAACCTTACAGCCTCAACACCTCACAGCCTATTCGCGGGCTTCGCCTGCGGCCGCCGCGCACTTGATCACGCGCGTGTCCGTCACGATCCAGTCCATTGCGATATCATGCGCATCCAGGGGCAGCGGTTCGTCCTGCACCTGCCAGTCGTAGCAGACCCCGATCTTCAGCGTCGCGCCCGGAGCGCGGCTGAGGAGGTCATCGTAATGGCCGGCCCCGTAACCGAGGCGTCCACCATGCGTGTCGAATACCAAACCCGGCACGATGAACGCCTGCACATCCCACGGCATCACGGGAATGCGGACCTCTGGTTCGCGGACGCCGTGATGGCCGGAGATCAGACGCATCGCGGGATCAATCGCGTACAGACGGTACCCGTTTTCAGAGGCGCTCCAAGCCGGTACGCACACTTCGCGTCCGGCCGCCCATATCTCGCGCGCGATGTAGCGCGTCGGGACTTCGTTGCGCGTACTGAGATAGATGCAGATGCGCCATGTGCGCATCAGCAAATTGACCGGCGGTCCGACCACCCGATCGCAGATGGCGCGTCCGGCCTCGCGCCGCGCCTCTTGACTCACGGCACGACGCTTCTCGCGCATCGCGTCGCGGATCGTCTGCTTAACTTTTTTGAGATCCGTCGCCTCTGACACCTTTGTGTCCGTCTCTTTTTCGTTGCTCAAAACAGCCCCTTGACCTTACCGGTGGCGGTATCAATATCGATGCGACGGAAGGCTGCGTTAGAGGCCGTGCCCGGCATGAGTTTGATATCGCCCGTGACCGGCACCACCAGCCCCGCGCCCTGATAGATCAGCAGGTCGCGCACCGGCAGTGTCCAACCGCGCGGACGCCCCGTCAGGGTGGGATCGTGCGAAAGGCTGTACTGCGTTTTGGCCATGCACACCGGCAGACGCGCAATGGCGGGATCAGCCTCGAACGCGGCGAGCTTGGCCTGCGCTTCGTCAGAGTAGGACACGCCATCGCCACCGTAAACCTCCTCGGTGATTGCCGCGATACGGTCTGACAGCGGCTCATCAAGGTCTGAGAGGAAATCGAAGTGGCTGGAATCTTCGCACGCCTCTACCACAGCCTCGGCCAGTTCGAGCGCACCCTCGCCACCGCGCAACCAGTGATCCGAGACCGCAAAACGCGCCCCGGCGGCCTCGGCCACGCGCCGCACCAGCGCATGCTCGGCCGGCGTATCGGTGTGGAAGCTGTTCAGGCAGACCACCGGACGGATACCGGAACGCTTGACAATGCCGATGTGCGCCAGCAGGTTATCGCACCCTTTCTCCAGCAGTTCCAGATTTTCGCCGGTGTAGACCGGATCAAGCGGTCGTCCGGCCTGCACCGCAGGGCCGCCGCCATGCAGCTTGAGCGCACGTACGGTGGCCACGATCACCACCGCATCGGGCTTGAGGCCGGAGCAGCGGCACTTGATGTTCCAAAACTTCTCGTAGCCGATATCGGAGGCAAAGCCGCTCTCGGTGACCAGATAGTCGCAGAGTTTGGAGGCCAGGCGGTCGGCGATCACGGAGCTCTGGCCGATGGCGATGTTCGCGAAAGGGCCGGCGTGCACCAGCATCGGCTGGCCCTCAAGCGTCTGCATCAGCGTGGGATGGACCGCGCGCGTCAGCCAGGCGGCCATCGCGCCGTCCACCTCGAGGTCGGCGGCGGTGACCGGCCGGCCGGTCGTGGAGTACGCCACGATGATGCGGCCGAGGCGCGCGCGCAGGTCGGCGAGGTCTGCGGCCATCGCCAGGATCGCCATGACCTCCGAGGCCACGGTGATGGAGAAGCCGGAGGTCATCTGGAAGCCGTCCATGCGGCCGCCGCGGCCGATCTCGATATTGCGCAGCGACTGGGCGCAGAAATCCATGACCCAGCGCATCTGCACGCGGGCGGGGTCGATGTCAAGCCGGGTGAGGCGGCTCTGCGCCAGACGCGCGTCGTCGTAATTGCGCTCGTGCTGCATGCGCGCGGTCAACGCGACCATCGCCAGGTTGTTGGCATTGGTGATCGCGTCGATGTCGCCGGTGAGGCCGAGCGAGAGCGGCGCGAGCGGCACGACCTGCGCGAGGCCGCCGCCGGCGGCCGAGCCCTTGATGTTGAAGGTCGGACCTCCGCTGGGCTGGCGCACCGTACCGAGCGCGCGCCGGCCGAGTCGGCCCAGGCCCTGCACCAGGCCGAGCGTGGTGGTGGTTTTGCCCTCGCCCAGCGGCG
Source organism: Kiritimatiellia bacterium (assembly GCA_035450385.1). Taxonomy (GTDB): domain Bacteria; phylum Verrucomicrobiota; class Kiritimatiellia; order RFP12; family UBA1067; genus DUPH01. The sequence continues at coordinate 5,422 of DAOTMQ010000210.1, forward strand.
TCGGCGTGATCGCGGTGACGTCGATGTATTTGGCGCGGCGCGGCGGGTCGCCCAGGCGCGCATGCACGGCGGTCGCATCGATTTTCGCGAGCAGACGTCCATACGGGATGATCTCATCCGGGAGCAAGCCCAGCTCGGCGGCCAGCTCGGCGGCCGGGCGCAGGGTCGGTTCAACGGCCTCGGCGATTTCCCAATCGGCGAGCTGTGTAGGGTCTAGTTTCATTGTTATGCACCACGTTGAAGGTTGATATCCATGCCAGAGAGTAATCAGCTTTTGTCACAACCGAAGAGTTCCTGTTGTTGATCGGACATGCACAACCAGTCCGGAAGCTTTTCGACCGTCATAACAGACAATTCCCGAGGTTCGATTTTCTTGAGCCCCCCACCGTACTGCCTTCCCGCAGCGTCAACGTGCCCGGGAGGAACCGCATTCAAGCAGGCGAGAAGCTCTGTTTCACGATCCGGCCGACCGCTCAACAAATCAACCAGAAAGGGCCGCGGATAAAGACAAATGAATCCGTTTGTTGCAATGCCTTTTGATCGATTCAAAAAAAATCTGACCGACTGTCCTGTCACAGGATTTGCACGCCCCATATACGAAACCAAATACTTGGGCGGCTCACGCTTTTCCTGCTGATACCAAAGCTTTCGCATTTTGCACAAGCCGCCAGAAGGGACACCGGCCCGTTCACCTTCCTGCAAATACTGATATGCGCGGGGATATCGACGTTCCACCTCTTCAGGCTGGGCGTCAAGCGACAGCAGGTAACGGCGCTTCTCAATTTGAGGTT
>DAOTMQ010000211.1:0-6194 GCA_035450385.1 Kiritimatiellia bacterium
TCGTCAGTCGAGTTTCATTCCGCACGCCATCAGCGTCGTCTTGCTGACTTCAATGTCGTGCTGGTAGTAGTCTGGGTTCGGACGCTCGCCGCGGACGATCTCCGCGAGTTCCTGGAGCTGGTCGGCGTAACGGTCTTTCTGCACGCCGCAGTCGACCGTATGCCATCCCTTCTTGTAGCCCGGAACGTCCTGATTGAGACGGAGCGAAAGCGTGGTCGGCTTGCCGTCGAAGCGCTCAATCGGACATATCTCAATAGAGCCACGTGTGCCGTCGATCCGCAGGCGCCGACTGCCGCATGGTGCCTTGCTGCACGCCCGTATAAGTGCCATCCCGTTTTCCCACTCCAGGATACTTGCGCCATTCGTCTTCACGCCCGGCTTGCTACCCGGCGCCGTAAGCAGGACCGGGTGCGCGCGGTGCGGTGACTTGTCGCCCATCATCGGCAGGATGAAGTCCACAAGATGACACCCGAGGTTGTACAAGAGACCACCCGCAAACGATCCGATATAGGGCTCGTACTGCGCACTGCCGTAGTTGTGGTTCATGTCCGCCTCGATAAAGTTGATTTCGCCGATCCACTTCTCACGCACGGCTTTCGTCGCAAAACGGATCGCCGGGTTGACACGGAACATGTACCCCATCTGAAGGGGAATCCCGCGCTCACGGCAGTAGTTCACCAGCGCGACATATCGGGGGTGCGACTGCCCCGTGGGCTTGTCCATGTGCATCGCGAGCCCATGCTTCGCGCACTCCCATGCGACATCCTGCAAGTCATCGTTCGTCACTTCTACGAAGACGCATTGTATGGACTTGTCCGCCCATATCTGCTCCGGCGTAATGCGCGGCACGCCGTCATAGCATGAGTAGTTCTTTGCTTCACGCGGCGTCTTCGATGCGCGGTCATCCACAATGCCGACAAGTTCAAAGTGGTCCGGAAGCACCTTGAGCGACTGGAACTTCCCGTCCGCATGCTCGTGACACATCCCCCACTGTACCACGCGAACCCGCTTTGTGCCCGGGAACGGTTTCCATTTCACGACCGGTGCCGTCTCCGCTTCCTTTTGCGCCAGGCACTGCGGTGCTACGGCGAACGCCGCTGCGGCCCCCATGAATTCGCGTCTGTTGCTAAGCAACGGCTTAGGCCGCATCGCAGCCGCCGCAGACATCCCCTCATCACAACGGATACGGTCCCCGTCCGCATCCAGCCCGCCACACCGCCCGGTTCCATTCATCGGTAGATTCCTCCTATTGCCAAGTGTCCCGACTTGTCTTCTTCTAACGTCTCGGATTCTAGTACATCCCCCGTTGAAACACAAGCGGAACCCGAAACACCTTAAAAGCAAAAATGCGTTCTTTTGGGAGTTGACTGTTTTGCCTCTCCCGCATAATGTACATCGACCGCATGGGGACCGGTGTGTTTCTGGTCTGCCTTATGGAGCGGTGGTGAGTACCGGCAATCAACCAGAGAGTGAAAGAGAGTGAAGCCGATGCCCTACAAGAGAAACCTTGGCTTCTTGAACGCATTTAAATGCGTTGCCTGTGCCGCAGTCCTGTTGGTGTTGCCTAGTTTCGCGGGTGGCGAAAATACGCCGCGCGCCTACGGTACGCTGACGCCCGAGGCCGCTGCGCTCGTCGCCGAAATGCGCGAACAGGCGAAGACCTATCGGCCGCAGACGGACCATGTGGGGCTTTTTGCGCGCGCCCAACTCAAATATGGCGCGCAGCGCACCGACTTCCTTCACCGTTGGTACGAGCGTCCGCTACACCAGAATTCAACGTGGGCCGAAACAGCCGAATACGGACGCATCCTGCATCCCGAGGCGTGGAAGAAGACGACTGAGACGGTACGTCTGGGGAAGATGGATGGCCTTGCCGTTTGCATCTCCCAGTCGAGCCGCAGTGAGGTGATTGAGAAGAGCGTTATGCCGGGCGGGGAGATGACGATCCTCGTGGAACTCCCCTATGACTATCACGATACCGGCATCGCTGCCTTTCTGGAGACGGCCGAACGCGCCCTGGCCATGCCGAATGCCTACCGTATCGATGGGAAGGTGGTGCTCACGCGTTATCCGGTGGTGAAAGAGGCGGAACTCGACCTCTGCGAGAAGGTGCGCAAGGCGCTGGCAGAAAAGTTCGGCCCCGACAAATTCGTCGTCATCTTTTACGTCTCGGCCTTTGAACGAAGTCTGCCTGCGGGTCCGCTGACTGTCCAGTCACTTGAACAGGCACGCGAACACTTGCGGCGCTGTCTGCGCAAGATGGACGGTCTGTTCATGGCGGGTTGGGAGGTGTACTGGCCGCGCCGCTACAATGCGGCATTCGAGCGCGAGGTGCTGGTGCCTCTCTACCAGAGTGTTTTGGCAGAACCGGAATTCGCCGGGAAGAAGTATTTGGGCATGCCCATGTCGCCGGGACACGAGAACTGTTACCGCTGGAGCTATTCGATCGATTCGCAGGGCACGTACACGTTGACCGAGCGCATGGAGACGATGCGTGCGTTGCGTCCCGATTTCATCATCTGCTGTGAGTGGGACGAGGAGAACGAGAACACGCACTTTCGTCCTACGATCTTTAACGGATTTGTCCATCAACGTCTGCTGCGTTACTATGCGGATGTCTTTGCCGGTCGTGCGCCGGATGTTTTTCCCGGTGACGATGTCGCGATTCCCAATCTGGTCGTCTCGTACCGCAAATCGCTTATCGCGGGTGAGCCCATCGAAGTGGAGGTGCGGAACATTCCGGATGGCACGTTCAAGGGGCAGACGTTCACCTGTTCCCTGAGTTGGAAGGATCTGGCGGGAAAGGTCGTGAAGACCTATCCTGCTGTGACGCTGAAGGCGGACGAGCCGGGGTGTGCCTTCTTTACATCGCCGGTGTCTGAACTTGTGGTTGCGAACCGTCTGCTGGTTCCAGACTTTACCGTGCGTGCGTCGGACGGGGCCGAGTTCCGCGGCGGCGCCGATTTCTGGCCGCTCGATCTGAACGCGAGCCGCGCGCTCGATACGAAATGGGCGAAGCACGCCCTGCGTGAACGCAGCAACGGCATCACGGGCGAGCTTACTGTGGGCGAACCGGCGGCGGACGGCGTGCGTACAATCACGGGACGCTTTTCCGCGCCGCAGCCCGTCAAAAGTGTGGAGGTGCTGGAAGGCCCCGATACGGTGTTCATGTTCGACCCGACGGCGAAGCCGATTGACAACCGCGTCGTCATCAAGTTGGAGATTCAGGCGCGGCACAACGCGCCGAAGGAGTACGCCCTCAAAGGGAATATCCGTTTCCAGCAGGCACCGGGGGTTGAGATTCTCACCCGCCCTCAGCGCGCCATTACCGCGACGGCGGACGGTTGGGCGCTGAAGGGAGCGCACTACAATAACTGGGACATCAACCTCTTTGCCTCCCTGCCGGCAGCCGCCGTGGAAACGGCTGAAATCGATGTGGCACTCGCGCCGACTTTCCAGACGCGCATCAAGGTGAAGGATGTGGTGGCGAAGGACGTCATCGGCATCACAGGACCCGGCGGCGGCAACCTGGTGGCAAGCCGCTACCTGTCACAGATCGCGATGCCCAAGCCGTGTGACGTCGCCTCGGGGACATTCGCGTTCAAGCTGAAACCGGTCGACAAGTCGGGTGTCCTGCGCTTGCAGATCGTGGATAGCGATGGACATGTATGGCGCGGTGCGCCGCGTACATTCTATCGTCCGTCCGGCAAGATACGCACGTTCCATATTTTTGAGCGTGACGAAGAACGCGTGACATCACTCACGATGGATGTCAACCGCCTTGATGAACCAGACTACGATTTTGTGCTCACGCGCGGATCGGTTGTGTGGACGGATGCCGGGCGCAATCTCTGCGACATCCTTGGCGGTGCGGCCACGTTGGTGACTGGTTTTGGCGAGGGCGAGACATGCTACGGCGACTCGATTGCGCGGTACATTACCGGCAAGGAGCCGGGCATCCTGAATACAGCGCCTACACCGGCAGAAGGTCCGCATGGCACTCCCGCGTTGCGTTTCGGTCCGTCATCCTACCTGATGCTTCCGCAACAGTTGGTGCCGAAGTTCGCCGGCTTTGAGATTACGCTCGATGTGAAGCCCGATGATGCGCAAGGCGTTCAGACACTCGTCGATTCAGGTAACGCGGCGTACGGCCTCTATCTCAGGGACGGGGTGCCCGAGGCCTTTGTCTTCGACACTTCCAATCACGCGCGGCAGCGCGGTGCCAATCCCCGGAGGGTGAAGGGGCCTGCACTTCATGTGGGGGACTGGAACTACGTGCAACTCATCGGCGACCAAAAGACGCTCCGGCTGGTTGTCAACGGCGTGGAAGGCCCCGTGGTGGAACACGGCGGTTACCAGTTGCAGGCGCGTTACACGTGCGTGGGTGCGGCGAACCGCGGACCGAACTTTTTTCGCGGATGCCTCGCCAATCTGAAATTCCGTCTGCGCTGAACCTTCGCGCCTATCGCCCGTCACTTCGCCTCGGTGAAGAGGGTGACGGCGTCCAGCACGTTGCGGCCCGCTGCCTTGAGGGCTTCGATGGCGCGGTCCGGATTGTCGAAGCGGAAGACCAGCACTGCTTCGGTGCCGTGGTGGAAGGCGAAGGCGTACATGTACTCGATGTTGACGCCGGCCTGACTGATCGCATCGAGGACCTCGGCCATGCCGCCGGGTCTGTCCGGCACGGTGGCCGCCACCACCTCGCGCACGTTCACGACGTAACCGGCCTGCTCAAGGACGGTCTTGGCTTTCTGCCACTCCTCGACGATCAGGCGCACGATGCCGAACTGCTGGGTGTCAGCCAACGAGAGGGTGACGATGTTGATCTGAGCCTCGGCGAGTGTGCGGCAGACGGCGTTCAAGTGGCCGGGCTTGTTTTCAAGAAAGAGAGAGATCTGATTGATTTTCATGGTCGGCGCCCTTTCTGCGGGTTTACGCTTTCTTACGCAGGTCGGTCACGCGGCGGAGCTTGCCTTCGCTGCGCGGCAGCGTGTGCGGCTCAACCAGCGTGATGGTGGCGTTGATGTTGATGATGCGCTGGACGGCATGGCCGATGCGCGCGCGCAGTTTCTCCAGCGACTTGATATCGTCGCTGAAGGTTTCCGGTGTGACCTCGACTTTGATTTCGAGGGTGTCGAGGCCGTTGGTCTTGTCGACCACAATCAAATAGTGGGGCAGGACCGCGTCGATGGCCATCAGGCCGGCCTCGATCTGCGACGGGAAGACGTTAACGCCACGGATGATCAGCATATCGTCGCTACGTGCGCTGACGCGCTCGATGGTGCGGATGGTGCGGCCGCACGGGCAAGGCTCGGGCGTGATGCGCGAGAGGTCGCGCGTGCGGTAGCGCAGCATCGGTGTGCCGGTGCGTGATAGGGTCGTGAAGACCAACTCGCCCTTTTCGCCGTCCGGCAGCGGTTCCAGCGTCTCGGGGTCGACGATCTCGGGGTAGAAGTGATCCTCGAAGACATGCAAACCGCGGCGGTGGGCACAGTCGTTGGCCACACCCGGACCGGAGATTTCGGTCAGTCCGTAGATGTCGTGCGCGGTGATGCCGGTCAACTCCTCGATCTTGGCGCGCATCTCTTCAGACCAGGGCTCGGCGCCGAAGATACCGTGTCTGAGTTTCATGTCGGTCTTGAAGTCGATGCCCTTCTTCATGCCTTCGTCGATCAGGTGCAGGAAGTAGCTGGGCGTGCAGGCGATGACCGTCACCCCCATGTCTTTCATCAGCATGAGCTGGCGGTCGGTGTTGCCGCCCGAGGTCGGCAGTACGGCGCAACCGAGTCCCTCGCCGCCGTAGTGCAGGCCCAGGCCGCCGGTGAAAAGTCCGTAACCGTAGGCGACCTGCATGACGTCAGAGCTGCGCACGCCGCACATCGCCAGCGCGCGCATGCAACCGTTCTGCCAAACCAAGATATCGTTTTGCGTGTTACCGATGACGATCGGTTTGCCGGTCGTGCCGCTCGAGCAGTGGAAGCGCACGATGTCGTTCATCGGGCTGGCGAGCAGGCCGAAGGGGTATTCGTCGCGCAGATCGGTCTTCATCATGAAGGGCAGCAGGGCGATGTCATCAAGCGTCTTGATGTGTTCGGGCTTGACGCCGCGCTCGTCCATGCGCGCACGCACCAGCGGCACGTTGTCGTACATGCGCCGTACCAAGCCTTGCAGGCGGTGCAACTGCAGGGCTCGCA
>DAOTMQ010000212.1:0-6156 GCA_035450385.1 Kiritimatiellia bacterium
CAGCACGAAACAGAGACGCAGGACGGCAGGCATTTTCGCTTTTGTGCTTTTCTTGTTCATGTCTAGATCATCCGCAATTTGACCGGTTCTTCGTTCAATACGCCTGCGGCGCGGATTTCGCGCAGCGCCGCATCCATCTCCGCGCCTTTGGCGGGATGCGTCAGGATCACCACCGGCACATACCCGGCGTCCGCCGCCAACTCAGCGGGCGGCTCTTTCTGCGTGGCCGCCAGGATGCTCACGCCGTGACGGCCGAGAATGGTCGTCATCGTGCCCAGCGAACCGGCCTTGTCCAGCACCATCAACCGCACGTAGTAGCGGCTGACAATCTCTGCGGCGGGGCGTATGCGCAACTGGCCCTGATTGGCCGTACACACGCCGCGCCGGTAGCGCGACCGGCCCGACATCAGGTTGCGCGCGATGTCGCCGATATCGCCGATCACGGTGCTGGCCGTAGGTTCGCGTCCGGCCCCGCGTCCGTAGTAGAGCGTATCGCCGCTGAGGTCGCCGTGCACCATCGCCGCGTTGAACACATGGTTCACCGAAGCCAGCATGTGCGTGAGCGGCACCAGCGTGGGATGCACGCGCACCTCCACCTCGCCGGCATCGCGCTTGACCACGGCCAGCAGCTTGATGCGGTATCCGAACTCAGCCGCGAACTTGACGTCCATGCCCGACAGATTGCGGATGCCCTCCACCAGCACCTGGTCCAGCGGCACATGAAAGCCGTACGCCAGCGAAGCCAGAATGACCGCCTTGTGCGCCGTGTCCAGTCCGTCGATGTCCAAGGCCGGATCGGCTTCGGCATAACCGGCCTTCTGCGCCTCTTTCAACACTTTGGCAAACGGCAGCCCCTCGCGCTCCATGCGCGTCAGGATGTAATTGCAGGTGCCATTGAGAATGCCGTGGATGCTCTGGATCTCATTGCCCGCCAGCCCCTCGCGCAGCACACGGATAATCGGGATGCCGCCGCCCACGCTCGCGCCGAAATAGATGTCCACGCCGTTCTTCTCGGCGGCGCCGAAAATCTCCTCGCCGCACTCAGCCAGCAGCTTCTTGTTGGCCGTGACCACCGACTTGCCGGCGTTCAGCGCGGCCAGCACGAAGGTCTTGGCCACACCGGTGCCGCCGATGAGCTCCACGACGATCTTGATGTCGGGGTCGTTAATGACCGCCATCGCGTCGGTCGTCAGCAACGCAGGATCGACCTTCACGCCGCGATCCGTCGTGATGTCGACATCCGCGATACGCTTGAGCACGGTCTCAACGCCCAGCCGTTGCGCCATCACCTTGCGGTTGCGCTGCAGGCCGTCCACGACGCCCGCGCCCACAGTCCCGAATCCGACAAGCCCCACACCGATCTGCTTCATACCGACTGCTTTCCTGTTGCTTTCTTGTTGCTTTTGAAAAAACAAGAGTCTCAGGGTATTAAAAAACGGGGGGCGGAACAAGCTTAAGCGAAGCCGAAGTAGCGCACCGCGTTGCGGTAGCAGATGTCTTTGACGATCTCGCCGACCCACGGGATGTCGTTGGGAATCCTGCCGTCTGTGATATCGCCGCCCAGCAGATTGCAGAGGATGCGGCGGAAGTATTCGTGGCGCGTATAGCTGAGGAACGAGCGGCTGTCCGTCAGCATACCGACGAAACGGCTGAGCAGCCCGAGCTGCGAGAGCGCCTCTAACTGGCGCAACATGCCGTCGCGCTGATCGTTGAACCACCAGCCGCTGCCGAACTGCATGCGGCCGACCACCGGACCGCGCTGGAAGTTGCCGATCATCGTACCGACCATCTCGTTGTCGCGCGGATTGAGCGTGTAGATCACGGTACGCGGCAGGGCGTCCGCCTGTTCCAGCCGGTCGAACAGCCGCGCCATGGGCACCGCCACATTCCAGTCGCCGATGCTGTCGAATCCGGTGTCAGGGCCGAGCGCTTCGAACATCCGTGTGTTGTTGTTGCGCAGAGCGCCGTAGTGGATCTGGGCGCTCCAATCGCTGCGCGCGTCCATGCTCAGCGCCTCAAACAGAACCGCCGAGCGGAACGCGGCGATCTCGTCAGCCGTGGCTGTGCCGCCTTGGCGTACACGCGCGAAGAGTTCGCGGATCGCGGCATCGCGGTAAGGCGTGGCGTAGAGCGTGTCCAGCCCGTAGTCAGAGAGGCAACAGCCATTCTGCGCAAAGAAGTCGTGGCGCTTCTGCAAGGCACAGAGCAGGTCGTCCCACGTTGCGACCGGCATGGCTGCGGCGGCGGCGAGCCGATCCAACCACGCATTCCAAAAGGCGGGCCGGTCGATGGCCAGCGCCTTGTCCGGACGCCAAGTGGGCAGAACCTGAACGTCAAAGCCCGAGGCTTTCACCGCTGCGTGATGTTCGAGCGTGTCGCAGGGATCGTCCGTGGTGCAGACCAGCCGCACGTTGCTGCGCGTCATCAGGCCGCGCGCACTGAAAGCGGGTTGGGCGAGGCACTCGGCAGTCCTCGACCAGACCGCCTCCGCCGTGGCGGGCGTCAGCAGATCGTAAATGTCGAAATAGCGCGCGAGTTCAAGATGAGACCAATCAAAGAGCGGGTTGCGCAGCAGGTAAGGCATGGTCTCGGCAAACTTCTGGAACTTTTCGCGGTCGGGTGCGTCGCCAGTGATAAAGCGCTCGTCGATCCCGTTGGAGCGCATGGCGCGCCACTTATAGTGGTCGCCGCCGAGCCACACCTGCGCCATATTCTCCCAGCGCTTGTCCTGCGCAATTTCCGTCGGCGGCAGGTGGCAGTGGTAATCGATAATCGGCATCCGCTCGGCATAGCCGTGATATAGCTCACGCGCCGCCGGACTCTGAAGTAGAAAGTCATCGTGGATAAAAGGTTTCGCAGTCATGGTTCCATGGTACCCTAACGCGGGCGGAGCCCGCAACCCAAGTTAATTAGTGCCTTATCGGCCGATACGGTCAATAAAAAGCAAGTTGTTTCACCACGGAGGCACAAAGGGTACGAAGGTTTTTGGGGGCATTGCTCGGCTTTTTGGAACCGCCAAGGCACCAAAAGAGCCCCTGATTTTCATGAAATTTCATGTGTATCATGGTTCGGTTTTTTATCCACAGATTGAAAAACAGAGCATGGCTTTTACTCTCACGGTTGCGAGCCACTGCGTGGTCGCAACTTAAAAAATTTCGGGCATAGGGACAGGAATGCCTTTGAACTGCTTTTCCAACCAGACCTTTTCGTACCGGCCGTAGAATGTAGCGTTGAGGTCAATCCAGGCGGCGATGACCCGTTTCTCCTCAGGCGTGACGCGTGAGGCGTGTTTGCCCTGCGAAAGCTTGTGGAGGAGTCCGGAGCCGAGGGCGTTCACCCCCGGTCCTTCGGGTGTGGTCTGTACTTGGTTGTATTCCGGCCAGCAGGGAACCATGGGCACAACCGTGCCGTCCGTCTTTTTGTACGTGCGGCGTTTCCAATACGCGAAGAGTTTGTTCGAAAACGTTTTCGCACCGGTCGACTCATCCGTGAAGCACAACGTTGCATAGGCACGCGAAAAAGGCGCGTCCCATTCGCTTTGGAGATTGAAACGCGGATCGATGGAGCGCGTGAGCGCGATACCACAAGGCGGATCATCGTCCCCGTGGCAACTGATACACTTTTTGTCGAGAATCGGCTGTACGTTCTCGACGAACCCCCAAGGACGCCCGCCTTCCGGTGGGACATCAAGCTCCTCGGCCGGGCGGTTCATCGCCTGACTCGTGGTCGCCGTGAACGGCGACACGGCGTGCTTGCTCTCATGGCATCCCACACAGGAAACACGTTCACCCGGTTGCAGGTGGGTCAAGGACCGCATGGTGCGCCATGCGCAGCCATCTTGGTCGAGCACTTGAAAGAGAATCGGACATCCCGCAGGCACATAGAAGCGAGCCGATCCGTCTTCTTCGATCGTCGCCGTCCCCAAGATCGCACGGGCGTTCTCATGGCCCGCCTGCCCCGTGAGCGGCGAGTACTGGTCGGGTGCCGTGCGCGGGAAGAGCTGCACGACGCGTATACGTTTCAACGTGCCGCGCGCGGCCTTGGTAAGACCCTGATAGACGTCGCTCATGAACACTTCGCCCTTCCCCTGCGCGGCGAGTTGGGGATCGCACCGTGACTGCAAGCGGGGCGGAGGCATACGCGCCACGAGCGGTTCCGGTGCGTGTGCACCGATATACCCGTCGCGCCACAACACCTCGCGCGTGCCATCGGCGGAAAGGATGTAGAGGCCGAGCGAGGCATCGGGGGCCGGACGCGAAGGCTCGTATTGCAGCGGCGCGCGGCTCCAGCAGATGAGAAACAGATCCTCGCCATACGGATAGGGGGAGTTGTACCAGTCGTTGTGGGCGTCGCGCGCAGCGCTCTCGGCCGGGTGCTTCATGTCGATTTCGGGATAGTGTCCGGGCGTGACGCGCGTAATCGCCGCTTGGCTGTTCGCGTCCACAGTCGGATCGATGAGGATAAGCGGACCACCGGTTACAGCGTGATGGGCACTCGCAATACAAGCGATCTTGTGTGAACCGGGAATGGCTCGCGGCTGGAAGATACAATGGGGATCGGTGGTCTCATTGCCCCACACGGCCTCTGGGTTCGTACCGTCCTGACGCATGCTCCACAAATTCTGATGGCGAACGGCATCCCGGTCAATATAGTCCCATCGCGCAAAAAGAATCTCGCCATCGGCGCTGAGCGTCGGGAACCATTCCGCAACATCATTCCAGGAAAGCTGCGTGATAGCGCTGCCATCCGGCTTCATGCGGAACATGCAGTAGGCCTGCCAGCGATTCGAGTAGCCATACCAGAAGCAACGGCTCTGCGACCGGCGTCTGGTGGACATAAAGACAAGATCGCCATCTGGGAGCCAGCATGGCATGAAGTCCTCATAGCGGTCATTCGTGAGTTGCCGAAGGTCGGTGCCGTCAGCATTGACCGTGTAGAGGTGAAAGTAGTGGCTGTTTTCTCCCTGCTCATTCACCTTCATCGAATAGGGATTGAGCGGCCCATCTGTTTCCACAAAGGCAAAGACGATTTTCTTCGCATCAAAGGAGAGACGCGGCTCGAGGAACGAACCACGCGGAAGACGCCCGGCGATCAGGTCCTCGGTGGCCAGTGACTTACCCGGCTTGAGCAACTTGAGCAGGGTGCCTCCCGCACGCTGCCGCCACCCGAAGTATTGTGCCACGCAATGATTCCAGCTCACGCTGCGGCGCGTGTTGAAGACGATGCCATGGGCCAGCGTGGACACAAGGCGCGGATCAGCAAGAAGCCGCTCACGGCGGTCGAGACGCGTGGCGAGATAGTCACGCCAACCATCCTCGGAACAGTTCCATTTGTCGTCGTCCGTCACCCACTCGGAGATGACAGTCACCCAGAGGTCGGCACTCATGCCGGAAGGCGGCGCGAGACGGGAGGCGAACAAGCGGGCGATTGCCTGAAGGCCAGCGAGACCGTCCCCGTCGAACCGCCGCACAAACGGGCGTGCGTCTGATGACGCAGAGGTCACGGATACGGATGTTGCCGTACATTCGAGCGACCAAGCAACGTCATGCTCGAAGCCCACCACGTAACCGCCAAAGCCATCTTCCGGATTGCCATCCACCACGGCGACAGCAGGCAGCAGCGTCTCCGTTGAGGGAATCTGGTCACGGAAGAGACGCCCCGTCTTTCCCACGGCGAAAAGCCGGGGTTCGCTCACGGCGGGCTTTGCGGGCCCCCGTCCCTTCCAGAGCGAGCGCGTATCGCCTTGAAGCGGCGGGTTCACGTGCGGCGCGGCGGACCAGTCAAGGCGCACGCCCTGTTGGTCCATGAAAACCTCGGCGAATCGCAGGGCGGCCTTTTGTCCGCTCCATGCACGCGGAATCGGATCCTTGGTTTCGGCCAGCGCGGGATCAACGTCTTTCGGCGGCAGACGACTCCAGTCGCCTGCAACGTCGATCTTCCTCATCCCTTCGCGGGGCGTTCCGCCCTTTCCGGCCTCGGCGGCATATCCAGCGTGCAACGTGGTCAACACCAAGACAAACACTGTCCGCACAAATGGTTTCACGAACACATCTCCTTTCACCTACAGAGGCAGGGTATCAAACGTTTTTTTAGGCTGTCAAGGGTGTGTGTCAGATTCGTGACGTGAAAATCAGATTGCGCTTGCGTGGCGCATGT
>DAOTMQ010000213.1:0-6110 GCA_035450385.1 Kiritimatiellia bacterium
GACGCAGAGATTTTTGGGGGCAGGGCATACCGCAAGTCGCAAGTCGCGGGTCGCGGGTCAACCTCTCTGCCTTTGTGTGAGACTGAATTGTGTTGAAGGCCTCGTCGGCATTGGCTGAATACAACAATTTTACATTTCTTTTTTCGTTGCTTTTTTCACGTCGCGAGTGTGGTATGCTGTTGTTACAAATGGTGGTAGGCGATCCGTGCAAGGGACATGGATGTGCGGGTGCTAGCTGGTTTCGCTTTCGGTCGGGCAAAAAGTTAAGGAGAGCAAACATGAACAAACGGACACTCGGAGTTGTGTTGATAGTGATCGGCCTCGCGGGGTCGATGCAGGCCGCGACGCGGGTCTGGCTGAGCAGCGTAGGCGGACTGTGGACCAGTACCGCCAACTGGCAGGGCGGCATTCTGCCGGGATCCGGCGATGTCGCGGATCTGTCGGCCGCGACCGGCACGATCGATCTGACGGCGGATGTCACGATCGGAGAGATTCTCTATAATCCGACGGCCGGGGGCGGCACACCCAAGGTGCTGACGATCCTCTCGGACACCGCCGCACCCAATTCGCGAACGATCAATTTGGCAACAACGCGCCGAATACAGGTTGCCGAGGGTGCGCAATTGATCGTACAGGCGGATCTGAAACCGAACGGTGATATGTACAAGAACGGCGAGGGCACGCTGATTTTGGGGCGCAAAACTTCTCCCCCCTCCACAGCGCTCACATACTTTTTTGTCCGAGGCGGGCGGGTGATCTCGCACGGGCAGATGCTAAACCTCTCACCGCGCGTTGGTAAACCTGACCGCGCTTCGTCTGGCATGGATCCGGAATTCATTAACGAGGATTTGCCTAACGCCCAGATTACGGGTAACACCTTTTTAGCTATGATGAGCGATCAGCCAAATCCGGGCAACGGGGTATTCACCCAACGTGGCGGCTATATCGAGCCTGGTGTCAATTGGGGAAATCGAGCTGCAATCGGATTTGCTGCAACGGGTGCATCGGCCGGAGGAACCGGCACCTACCACTTGGTCGGCGGAACGCTACGTGTAGTAAACAATCTCGCGCTTACCCTGAATAACGGCTATGGGGTGTTCAGACAGTCCGGCGGTACGGCTGACATTGATAATTTCGTACCGCGGTTAGGTCAGGTCCATCTGACGGGCGGCATATTCAAGCCAGACAGGTTCGACAACAAAGATTCTGCGACCTGTACCTTCTATCTGGGCGGCGGGCGGATAGAACCTAAAGGGGCGCCCACCACATCACCGGTACTAACCAGTCCATTGGTATTCTCGGAAATCGACGGTAACACAACATTCGATGTCGCCGCAGGGATCACGCTGACACTGTCCGGCGCATCGTCAGGCACGGGCGGTTTTGTCAAGACAGGAGATGGCGCGGTGACATTGAGCGGAGCGGGCAGTTATACCGGCCCGGTGATCGTCAGCAATGGCACGGTGAACATCAATCAGGTGATGACCGGCGGCAACGCGGTGACAATCGCCGGGGGCAATGTAAATCTCGGAAACGTGGCGGTCACCTACAGTTCGTTGATGGTGACGGGCGGCGTGTTCCAAGTTGCCGCGAACAGCGCGCTTTCCCTGACGGGCACCGAGCCCCGTGTGCGCGTATTGGGTAACGGCGCGCTACGGCTACAGGACGGCGCATATCTGCCGGGCGTGACAATACTGGACGTGTCGGAATCGGGCAGCATTGATCTGAGCGGGGGCGGCACGGTCAGAGTCTACCGCCTGATTCTGAACGGCGTGGAGCAGGCTCCCGGCCTCTACACCGCAGCCACCTGTGACGCGATCACAGGGAGCGGCACACTGATGGTCAACGGTGGACTGTGGACCGGCGCGGGCGGCGACGGCCTGTGGAGCACTGGCGCGAACTGGCTGGCTGGCGTAATGCCGACGGACGCGAGAGCCGTGGCAGACCTCTCCGGCGCGGTTTCGGTCGGAACGCCCTCGGCGACGCTTTTGCTGGATGTCGGCGGACTCACCAACAAATTTCTGGTGCTAGATGCGGGCATCGCGGGTACGACCGTGACTAACGCGAGTCCGGCAGGTGTGACGAATACGTTGTACATGAGCGCTTTGGGCGAGATCCATGTGAGCGCGGGCGAGACTCTGGTGCTGGAGCACGACCTCTGTTTGATGGGCACGCTCTACAAGCGCGGTGAAGGCACACTGGTGCTGGCCGGTACGACCTTTGCGCTGCCGTCGCTGGTGTGGGGCGCTTCCACTATCACGCTCGCTGTCGAGGCGGGCACGGTGGTCGGATGCGGTGCCATCACGAATGTGTTGGTCATGCCCGGCAAGCCGGACCGGAGCGCTGCGGGGGCCGATCCGACCTTCATCTTGGCAGATATGCCGCAGGCGGAGATCCGTGGCACGACCTTCCTGAGCGCCATGAGTTGGTTGCCGACCTCACGCCACCCCGGCAACGGCACCTTCACGCAACTCGGCGGGACGATCGAGCCCGGTATCGGTTGGGGCAGGCGCGCGATTATCGGGTTCGCGGTTGCGGGCGCGTCATCCGGCGGCACTGGCACCTACAACTTGGTGAACGGTATGCTGCGCGTAACTAATTCTTTTGTCCTGGCGGAAAATGCCGGAAGAGGAGTCTTTAATCAATCGGGTGGCGTGGCTGACTTTTATAGCTTCGAGCCGCTAAATGGCGAGGTGCGCCTAACCGGTGGAGTATTACGAGTGGATCGATTTGAAAATGCTCGCGCGGCCACTTGCACCTTCTTCCTCGGCGGCGGACGGCTGGAGACCAAAGCCTTCACGACCACTACGCCGACACTCATCAGTCCGCTGGTCTTCACTGGTGATGGCGGGGAGATGTGTTTCGCATTGGAGGCTGGCCACACGCTGACTCTTTCAGGCGCGACGTCTGGTAGCGGCGGGTTCGTCAAGGAAGGCGATGGCACACTCGCACTGACAGGCTCCGGTACCTTCTCCGGGCTGGCAACAGTGAACGGCGGCACCCTGACGGTCAGCGGGGGACTTAGTGGCACCAATGACCTGTTGTTGCTGGCGGGGAACCTCAACGTCACATCGATCGGCGCAGCCAAGTTGGGAACACTGGCTGTGACCAACGGGACGGTCACACTCGCGTCCGGCGTGATGATCACCGCCGAACGCTTCTTCGTGGCCGGCACAGAGTGGCCGGCAGGTGTTTACACAGCGGCAAACTGTACGACGCTGACAGGCGATGGTATGCTGATCGTGGGCGCCGAGCCCGGACAGTGGACCGGCGCAGGTGGCGACGGACTCTGGAGCACGGCCGCGAACTGGGTAGCCAATGTTCTGCCGAACAGCCCTCTTCTGACGGCCGACTTATCGGCAGCCGTCTCGAACGAGGCACCGGTCGCCACCGTGGTGCTGGATCTCGTGGCGGTCACCAACCGGCAGTTGGTGCTGGCCTCGGGCGTTACGGGAGCGATTGTGACCAATGCGTCTTCACAGGCAATGGTCAGCACGCTCTATTTGGCGAACGACGGCGTACTGGAGGTCGCGGCTGGCGAAACGCTGGTACTCGATCACGACCTCTGCATCATGGGCTCGGTGTACAAACGCGGTGAGGGCACGCTGATCCTGCGCCGGAGCACTTACACCCTACCCTCGCTGGTCACCCCGGTCTCGGCCATCTACTTGTGTGTCGACGGCGGAAAGGTGATCACCGAAGGGCCGATGAGCAACGTGTTAATCTCTGTCGGCAAACCGTCGCGTCACGACGATATCGAGACGCCCGAATTCATCGTGGCTGACACTCCCAACGCGTCGCTCAGCGGCACCTGTTTCATCACAGCGCTCAATCGATTGGCGTCAGACCCCGGTCCCGGCATCTTCACGCAGAATGGTGGCACGGTGACACCCGGCATCAACTGGGGGGTACGTATCGCGTTAGGACACACCGCCGCCTACACAGATGCCATAGGGACCGGCACCTATAATCTGGTCCGTGGTACGCTGACCGTTACCAACGAACTGCACCTCGGTAAGAGCGGGCCGGTTCTCAGTGGCCATTACGGTATCTTCAACCAGTCGGGCGGCGTGGCGGATATCGAACGCCTTGCCGGGACGCAGGGCGAGATCAACCTAAGCGGCGGGTTGTTCAAGCTCGGTACGACACATGCAGCGATGGGCGCACTCGCACTCTTCCGTTTAGGCGGCGGCCAGATTGAACCGAAAGAATCAAGCTGGCTCGTCTTCCGTTCACCGATTGTATTCACCGGCGAGAACGGTGATATGACCTTCGCCCCTGCGACCGGCAGAACCGTGCAGTTGTCGGTTGCGGCACCCTCAAGCGGCAGCGGCGGGTTCATCAAAGAGGGCGAAGGCATGTTCTATCTGTCGAACACCAACGCCTTCACGGGTACGGCCGCGCTCCAAGAGGGTTCCTGCGTTATCGCCGATGCCGGATGCTTGATGGAATGCACAAATCTGCTGGTGGGCGCGGATGCCCTGCTGGATCTGCGGCGGAGCGGCGCGGCACTCAACACCAACATGTTCCTGAAGGTGACGTCGGGTGGCACGGTCAATCTGGACTTCGAGGGCGAGGTCGAGGTCGGGCACTTGGTGATCAACGGCTTCGAGTGGCCGGGACGCGGTACGCGCTACGGCTCTTCGCAGTCGCTAGGCGAGGTCGACAGGGTGATGGACGGGACCTTCACAGGAACCGGCGTGCTGAAGGTGGTCGGCCCGAAAGGTCCGCAAGGCACGTTGTTTGGGATACGATGATGCGCGGTTCGGATATCGGCAAGCGCTTCCTTGTTTTGTGTGAAATCGAGGTATATCATGAGTGGACAAATCCGATTGGCTGGTTGGAGTAAGAGGACCATGCGTTTCCGGCGAAAGGGAGGAGAACGAGTCGGGAGTGCCCGCGCTCCCGACTGTGCGCCGCACAAAACGCATGGACTGCGCTTATGCGCGCTGAGCGCATGCATGCTTGCGGCGGTCTGGTGCGGAGCGGAGGAGTGCCGGAATGCGCCGACGAACAACTGGATACACGTTTGCACCGATGCGGGCGCGGGAGGTTACGAAGCTTTCCCAGATGTGTGCCGGCTTGCAGATGGACGGCTACTGGCGGTGTTTTATGCCGGCTACGGCCACGTGGCCATGCCCAACGATGCTTTGCCGAAAGGCGGCAGAATCAGCGGCTGTTACTCTGCAGATGAAGGCAGGACGTGGTCTGAACCGTTTGTCCTCTTTGACGGACCGTACGACGACCGTGATCCCTCGGTCACGCAATTGAAGGATGGCCGGATCGCCTGTGTCTTTTTTACGTTGAAACCCAAACCGGACGGGTCCAAGGGTTACGACGGCTTAGGCTCTTTCATCGTGACCAGCACGGACGGCGGCAAGACATGGGAACAGGAGCCGCGTCAGATCGCCAAGGGGTATTACTGTTCGTCCCCGATCCGGGAACTGGCTGACGGACGGCTCGCACTGGGATTGTACAGGCAGGAGGCATCTGTGGCTTGCGGCGCGGTGACGTTCAGCACAGACGGCGGTGCAACATGGTCATCGCCGATCGATATCCCGACCGGCGGCTTGCGGTATGAGGCGGAGACCGATGTGATCGAACTGAAAGACGGATCGCTGTTTGCCGCGTTACGCGGTCAAAAGCACTCCGGCTGGTCGATCAGCAAAGACGGCGGAAAAAGCTGGACGACGGCCGAGTTGTTCGGCTTCCCCGGACATTGCCACTACCTGCACCGCGCGCCGGGCGATATCATCCTGATGGCGCATCGCTTGCCGGCCACGAGCCTGCACTACAGTCTGGATGAGTGCAAAACTTGGAGCGATAACGTACTGGTCGATTCGGTCGGCGGCGCGTACCCCAGCATGGTAACGCTGAAAGACGGTTCGATCTTGATTGTTTACTACGAGGAGGGGCACGGATCAAGTATCCGCGCCAAACGTTTCCGTGCGACACCGCAGGGGATCGAGTGGTTGACGCTAGAGAAACCGGTACCCTGACACACGCGGCGAATGATGTTAGAATTTGAGACTAATTAGAGGAGGCTCTTGCAAAAGCCTCGTGGCATGGGCGTCCCGCCCATGAAACACGGGCAAGATGCCCGTGCCACA
>DAOTMQ010000214.1:0-2033 GCA_035450385.1 Kiritimatiellia bacterium
TTGGGCACAGGCGGCACCATTTCACTTATCAGATACGCAGGCAGCATATTTCTCCTTGCTCAGCATCCCGCTGCTTCGGCACACGCGGCACCCGATCCCACGGCACATTGGGCACAGCCGCGACGGCATCCCCTGTCTCAGCGCGAACGCTGCGCTGTCCAGCCATGCCAGGGCGACATCGTATTGAGTGTGGGCGAACAACGCGGGGGCTTCCTCGTGAAGCTTCTCCAGCAGGCTGGCGGAGTCGGACATCATCCTGACGGCCTTGATCAGATCGGCGCGCCGCTTCCACACAGCCTCTATGCGGGCGGGGATCACTTCACCGGCGTCATCCCTCATCCTCGGCATGGGTTTTGGTTTGGGTATCGGTGTCACGTTGGAAAATCCTTGCGCGTTGTCCGCATGCGCGCCCCGCGTCCCGTCAGAACGGGCAGGGTTCCAGTTTGGTCCACATCTCCAACCACTCTTCCCGAGTGATGGCATCCTGCGGTTTGCCGCCGCCGCCAGCGTCAACGAAGGCGAACCATGCCGCCTCAAGCGCGGGCTGGTCGAGGCTGTCGTTGGCCGCTCCGAACGCATTCCAGACCTTCTCCATGACCTGCTCGACGGTCATGCTCGCCGCAGGGTTGGCCGGCTGGGCTTTGGCCGTGGAGGGCTTCGCGGGCACTCCGAGCGGGGCCGTTGGCTTCGCGGGCACTCCGCGCGGGGCCGTCGGCTTCGTGGCAGCCGTCCCGCCCAACGCGCGGAACTTGGCCGCGTACTTCTTGGCGAACTCATCGCGGCTGATGGGCGCGGGGATGTCCGCCGCCGCGCCGCCGCCGACCGGGTTGACCCACGCGACCTTCGGGTAAAGGTGCTCCTTGTCCACAAAACCCGGCTCCATTCTGATCGTGAGACTAACCCGCTCGGGCATCTGGATGGTCATCAGGTCGAGCACGTCATTACCGTCCCATCCAGACCACTCCTTCACCCGTTCGATATTCTTGACCATCACAACGCCGTCCTTGCTGACGAGCGTTGTGACGCTCTTGATCTGCTCGGTCGTGCCGTCCGGCATGTCAACGGTGTGCAGGCACGTCATCAGCAGCGAGCCGCTTTTGCCGTCGCCCACGCTCACGGCGTCAACCGTGGCGGTGTATCTTCCCTCTTGGGTAATCATCTTCTGGTGTCCTTTCTTGTTAGTTAAGAATCTGTTCCCAAACCTCGGCGCCGTTGTCCGCCGTGATTTGAACGGGGGCAAGCTGCGATCCGTCAGCGCGGCGGCTCTTCGCCATGCAGTGCGGGTTGACCGAACTGTACAGGGCGCGCGTGCCGCACCCCTGCGCCTTGCCGGACTCGTCGATGACGACCTCCTCGCGGACGCACAGGACAAAGTCGGCCCAGTCGCGCATTTTCTCCTTGATCGAAGACTTCCCGCCGTCGCCGGCGTCCTGAAGGCGCGGCTCGATCCGCTTGTAATCGTCGCCCTCCACGTTATTGACCGTAAAATTTGACGAGTGTGCGATGAAGCACACGTTGACCTTCTTCTCAACCACGGCGTCGATGTCGATAAGCATCTGCCCCCACTCGTCATAGACGTGGCGGAAGCCCTTACCGTAGCCGTAGCCCTCGATATTGCGGACGGCGGCGCCCTTGTCGTTGCGGACGTTTGCCAACACCCAGTGCTCGCAGTAGTTCTGGAGCGGGGTGCAGGAGTCGATCACAAGCCACTCGCCGGACTTCATGTTGGAGCAGGATTTGATGACCGAGCGGAAGTCCGACCAGTCGGCCGGCGTGACGCACGGGATGTCAGCCCCGATGGAGGCGAGTGACTTGTCGAGGTCGATGAAGCGCACGCCTGGGAGACGGCTCGCAAGGGTCGTCTTGCCCATGCCTCCGACTCCGTAGAGCAGGACGCGCTTGCCGATCTCATGGGGTTTCGACCACGCGACGGTCGCGGTCGGTGCCTGACGCGGGACCATGTTCAGCACGGGCTGACGGTCGGCGGCGGGCGTTGGGGTTCTTGTTGGGATTGTCATTTTTCGTTTCTCCTT
>DAOTMQ010000214.1:2133-6063 GCA_035450385.1 Kiritimatiellia bacterium
TTGTCATTTTTCGTTTCTCCTTGTTACTCCGCGACGTGTGACGCCGCCGCAAGCTCTTCATTGGCCTCTTCCGCCCACCGGTATCCGGCGGGGGCCTCGTCAACGCCGCGAACGGGGCTGATGTCCTGGAGGCAGAGGGTTTCGTATGGACAGAATTTGCAGACCATCGGCGAGTCACACCGCAGCCATGCGGCGTGTCCGGCCTTCGCGCGCTTGCGCAGATGCTTGACCAGCGCGACGGCCTCTTTGCGTGCGGTCACGAAACCGGCGATCTCCGCTTTAGACACGGTGTAGACGCGCCGCTGAAAATAGAACTCTGGACGCTCCTTGATGTCCGCAAGAAGGCGCTCGCCGTACTGCTCGGCGGTCTCTGGAGCGGAGAGGAAGGATTCGCCCTTATCTTTGTCCGCGCTTTGCTTGGGCTGGCCGTCGCGCTTGTGGACGCGCTGGCCGTCAAGACCGATGACGATCTTGAGGCCGCTCGCATCGAGCGTCGGCACGGACGCCATAGGCCGGATAGTAGGCTTGCGGACAACGTCGTACACCACGTCGCGCAGCGTGTAACCGTTTCGCGCCAAAGCATCGGCGTAGGTGGCGATCTGGACGTTGCCGCGCAGACGGAGCCAGTAGTCGCTTGACGGGTCGATGTCCTGCCCCGAGGTCTTGTGCTCCAGCAGGGACACGGTTCCGTCGCCGTTGTCCATGATGCCGTCGATCTTACCCTCGGCTGTCCAGTATTTCGCGCCTTTGACGGGCATGCTGAACTGGACTTCAGGCATCGTTGTGCCATAGGACGTACACCAGTGTTGAGCGTACCTGTCTAACATCGCCTGAAGTGTCGCGGCGGCGAACTCGTCTTTAAGGCCGCACTCGGCGGCGGCGAGGAACGCCGTGCGTGCGTCAGCGCCTTTCGCCATAGCCTCCATCGCCTTGTGCCACGCCGTACCGAATGCCAGAGCGTCGGCAACAGTTGCGGGCTTGAGCATCGCCTCGTATGCCCAGTAGTGTTTGCGCAGGCACAGCGACAGCGCGGCCATGCGCGAGGCGGTCATCACGTTATTGGGGTTCATTCCCTTGTTCCCTTTGGTTGGCGTCGGCGCGTAACAGTGCGAGACCGAGCGGGGAGAGGCCGACCGTCTTCCCGTCGTCAGAGAGTGTCAGGTATCCGTGCTTCACCAAATTCCGGAAGTGCCTGTTGCGCGACATCCGATTTTTTGCCGTGCCCGCGCACGCCTTGGCCACCGAGCGGCGCGCGGCTGTGAGGGTGAACAGCTTGGCGATCTCTCGGATGAGGCCGATCTCCGTCTCCGGCACGGATGACCCGTCCGCCCGCAATGCCGCTTCCTCGCGCATGAACCGCAGGATGTGGGTGGCGTCCAGACTTGGGCAATGGATGCACCTGCCGGACATGGTTCCCCACGGGCATGTGTGGCAACGTGCGGCAAGCCAGCGGACAAGCCGCACCATGCAGTCGTGTGAGGAGCCGGGGGTCAACGCAGCACCGCCTCTCTGCCTGAGCGCTCGCACAGCCACTCGCGCAGGGCGTGTGGTTCGAACCGTACGATGCGGCGGGTCAGGCGGAAATGCGGCGGCGCGTTCTTGGTGCGGTTGCACATGGATAGCAGGCGGCGGCGGGCCTTGTCCTCGGTCATGCGCGGAAGCACCGACCGCGCGGCCTCCTCCAGCGTGAGGAGGCGAAGCGGGAGACGCCACAGGTCGCCGCGCCAGCTTCCGGCCCGCCTGCCGTTGAGGAGGCTCAGCACGGTCTTTGCGGTGACGTGGCGCGGCTCCTCGTGCTGGATGTACCGGCACATGTCGCCGGGGCGGACGCGCAGAAGCTCGGCGGCTTCGGGGATGCGCAGCAGGTGCGGGGTCGGGGATGCGTCTATCACTGGTAACCTCCGAGAATCAACAACGCATAAATCTGTGGCATCCAACCTGAAAACTCGTAAGTCTTTGTATCAACAGGCTTTTGAGAACCGAACCAAACCAATACGCCGTCCTTAATGTAAACGGCGGTGATAAATTTGAGTCCGATGACTTTGATCGTAAACATGCCCAATAGAGCCGCGTTAGCTGGCGCGGTTTCCGGAGGGTTCCAGTGTTGTGATTTTTTCTTCGGCATGGCTGGTCTCCGTTCAAAGCGGGTCGAGGACGATCTTGGCGAGGATTGGCACGGCGATCAGAAGGACAGCCGCGATGACGTTGCCGATCAGGCAGAGCGCGTTTTTCAGAGTCGGGTTCATGGCGTGGTCTCCTTTTTTCAGATGACAGACTTACCGGCGGTGCTACAAAGTGCTACCGCTTTACGCAAAAAAAACCGGATCGCCTTTGCACGGTCGAACCCGTAAAAGGCACCGGCTTTCTCGACAGCACCCAATAATTCGCGGGAAATATCCACTGTGACGCGGATATTCTGAGAGGACTTTTTAGAAACAGTTTTTGCTCTTTTCATGACGTGAGAGTAGCACCTCATAGCAGCAGCGTCAACCGTAAAATTAAATTATTTTTATTTTTTTCTGCTGGCCGTGGTTTTTGCTGCAATTACGCCGAAAAAAGGGATGGCTATGAAAAAGCAAAATGTCATAAAACGCAACATATCGGTTCCCCACGACCTGTTCGAGCTAGACACGCGCAACGGCGATGTATGGTTCGTAACCCATTGACGTTTAGTCATTTCTGTAAGTCACAAAAATGCAGTTGACTTTCACGGCAGGATGTGGTTTACTCTCATCGTTTTTGCGGGGCGCAGGGATCGGTTTCGGGCATCCCTGCGCGGGTGGCCTGGGGAACTACCCAGGGCTACGACGGCGAGAACGCGCAAGGCGGCTTCCTCATCACCTCTTCGGAGCGGCGGTGAGACAGCCTTCTGCGGGTGGAGCCGGGTGGCCGTTCCCCCAAGCCTCTCTGAAACCAGACGCGACAGAATGTCACCGCGACAAATTGTCACGTCTGGCGACGGGGGGGTAGGGGGGGCGGTCTGCCCGGCTCCTCCGCGAAGGCGGTCTTCCGTCTCGCTTTATCAGCAATCAGCAAATCGCTGAGTGAAGGTGATGAGGGAATGCGCGGGTGCGCGGGTTGTTTTTTTTCTGGCGGCAAAACGCTAGCGATTTTGTAGACATTCCATGATGGCCCTAACGGCCCGGAGGGGGTGCGGCAAGGTGAGTTCCCCGCCATCAACCGCACATCACCACCCCTCCGGGCTTTCTTTTTTCTCTGTGGCGGAAGTTCAGAAAACGAGGCGTCGCATCATCGCCTGAAAGCGAAAGAGGCACCCGGCGCTGACCGGATGCCTCAAGTTGCCGCGTGATTACTTGCTATCTATCCGCCCTCCAGTTGCGCAGCGCGGCAATGACCGCCCCCGTGAAGTCCAGCCCCTCACGGTCGCACCAGTGGCCGAGGTCGGCGATCATGTCGCGCACCGTATCCGCGTCCGGGTGCATAATACCACCCCCCGGCGTCGCGGCGTAGGCTGTGACGGACTCCGCAGCGTCCTTTGCCCGCTCTTCGTTTGTCCGACCTCCATTGTCCCGGCATGCGTCAAAGTGAGGCTTCGCCGGTTGTAGGATCTCAGCCCGGTCGAACGCCGAATTGAGCGCCCGGTCGAACAGGTCTAGGCTGTTCAGCTTCTGGTAGGCGTTTATCCGGTCGATGGTGTCGCACCGCAGTCGGCGCGGCTGTGAGGCTCCCGCAGTATGACCAGGCCAGCGCGAGAGCGCGAGTGCCACGGCTGCGGGGTTTTTTGGTTTGTCTTTCATAGTGGTTTTTTCCTTTTGGTGTTTTTTACATCCGCGTCATGGGGATGTACGCACGAACTGACCCTATACAAGTGTGTCAAAAGTGACACACAAAACAGGTTCAAAAACTGGCGTTTCTGGGTAGTTTGTGTTGCATATTTGCCACACATACCAGTCCTCTCTGGAACTTGGC
>DAOTMQ010000215.1:0-6024 GCA_035450385.1 Kiritimatiellia bacterium
AGACCGCCTCATCCGCTGAGAGGCGCACCAGAACATAGCCGATATCGCCCCAGTGCCCAGTAGAGGGTAAGCACAGGGTCTGCACGCCGTTGGTCTCCTGTTGCAGCCAATTGTGGTTGTGGCCGTACACATATCCTTTACAGGCGGGCGTGGCCGCGAGTAGTGCGGCGATGCCGGTCTCATGAAGCGGGTGGTGAGCGCCGACAAAAACCGGCTTGCTGCGTCCGCTCAATACGGTCCGCAACCAAGCGCGCTGCGCATCATCCAAGCCACCGTGCACCGGGCCTTCGAGGCAGGAGTCCAACAGCACGAAATCGGCATGCGGCGTTTCAACCAACGACACCAACCGATCCGGCACGAGTGACGTGGCGGCGCATCCCGGAAAAACAGCGAAGAACGGCGCACGCCGGTCGTGGTTGCCAAATGCGGCGTGCCAGCGGACGCCAGCGTCGTCGAGCGGCTTAACCAGCGTCCTGAGCATGCGGTAGTCATTGGTAGCACCGCGATCGATCGAGAGGTCGCCATAGAACAGCACGTTTGCGGGACGCGGGTTGAGCGCCAGCACCTCACGCACACAGCGCTCCAAACCCGCGCGCTGGTGCTGATGGTTTTTGTTGTCCATCGTCACATGTAAATCGGCAAAGAGCGCCACCAGATTCGGATCAAGCGGGATATCTGCGGCCAGCGCGGTAAGCGCGCCTAGCATAGCTAGCGCGACGGCCGGCAACCGTGTTCTCGACAGCATCGTGTTCATTAAGGTTCTCCTTTTTTCATTCGTCGAGTCTCTTGCAAAACCCTTTGCTTGCAGGTGTGGCACGGGCATCTTGCCCGTGTTTCATGG
This sequence comes from Kiritimatiellia bacterium, assembly GCA_035450385.1. Lineage (GTDB taxonomy): Bacteria > Verrucomicrobiota > Kiritimatiellia > RFP12 > UBA1067 > DUPH01. The sequence continues at coordinate 842 of DAOTMQ010000215.1, forward strand.
GCGGGACGCCCATGCCACGAAGGATTTTGCAAGAGCCTCCGTCATTCCGTACGGTGCGCGGCCAGCACCTCCTCATAAACAGCCAAAGTTTTTTCCACCATCTGGGCGAGCGAAAAACGCGCAAGCGCATCTTCGCGGAGCCCGGTCAGCGTGTGACGCGAAGCCTCGACCAGCCGGTCGGCAAGTTGAGCAGCGTCGCCCGGCTCGACCAGCCAGCCGTTGACCCCTTCGCGCACGATGTCGAGCGCACCACCGAAACGGGTAGCAATCACCGGACAGCCCATCGCCAGCGCCTCAGCCATCGAGCGGCCGAAGGCTTCGGGTTTGGTTTGATTGCCCGACACCAAAACATGGGCGCAGGCGTAGATTTCGGCGACCTGGCTCTGGCTGCCGGCAAACACCACATGCTCATCAAGCCCCAGACGACGTACCCGCTCATGCAGGGATTGCGCGTAGTCGGCGCGTGCGGGCTCGACGCCACCGACGATCACGGTTTTGATGGTCGGCAGGCGTTCGCGCACCGCAGCCGTGGCGTCGATCAGCACGTCATACCCTTTGAGCTGCGTGATACGACCGACACCCAACACCACAAAACGGCCCTCCAACTCGAAGCGACGCCGGAAGTCGGTCATAAACGCCGCATCGGTCCGCACCGGGTCGAAACGCTGCGGATCGATGCCGCGCGGAATCAAGCGGAGCCGCTCGTCCGGCGTGCCGTAGTGAGCGCGGACAAAGTCAAGAACAGCAGTGCTGGGACAGATCACACGCTCGCCCATAGTCATGATGCGGCTATAGGCGCTCACGCTGTTGAAGCCGTGTACGGTGGAGACCACGGGCATGTGCAACGAACGGTCGGCAAGACGCACAAGCCAGCCTGGCACCCGACTACGGAAATGGATGAGGTCCGGTTGAATCGCCACAAGCACGCGCCGCAACGCTGCGGCGCGCGACAGGGCGGTGAGAGGATTCTTCGATTTGACCTCCAGCGTCACATGCCGACCGCCCTCACGTTCTACGGTCGGCACCATCCTTCCGCCACTCGATATTACGGTGCTGACGTGGCCGCGCCGGACGAACTCGCGATTAAGCTCGACCGTGCCGCGTTCCACACCGCCCTCGTCGAGCGCCGGAAGGATCTGGAGAATATGCATACAAGAACCCACCGTTGCGGGGTTCTCGATCCAGCCGACGGATCTATTTCAGATCATTGAACATCTGAAACGCTTCGGCCGGCTTGAGCCCCTGGTGAACGACCGCCCCGACCGCCTGGATCATTGCCGCAGGCTTTTCCGACTGGAAGACGTTGCGCCCCATATCCACACCGGCGGCACCGCTCTGGATCGCCCTGTAGGCCAAATCCAGCGCCTCCAACTCGGGCAACTTCTTGCCGCCCGCGATCACGATCGGCACCGGGCAACAGGCCACGACTTTTTCAAAGCCTTCGGTGTAGTAGGTTTTCACGATGTTTGCGCCATTCTCCGCGCACAGCCTCGAGGCCAGCCCGAAGTAACGCGCGTCACGCGCCATGTCCTTGCCGACCGCCGTCACGCCCATCACCGGAATGCCGTAGGCCTGGCCGTCATCGACCGCCTGATAGAGGTTCGCCACGGTCTCGGCCTCGGTGGCGGCATCACCGACCGACACCATCACTGCAATAGCCGAAGCGTTGACCTTCACCGCGTCCTGAATGTCGATCACCACGTTGTGGTTGAGTTCGGTCAGAATCGAGGTGCCGGCATCCGCGCGCAGACAAATCGGCTTGCGGCTGGTTGGCGGCACCAACGAGCGTAGCACGCCGCGCGTACACATCAAGCAATCCGCATACTCAATCAACGGCACGATGCTGAGATCGATGCGCTCGACGCCCGAGGTCGGCCCCATGATGAAGCCGTGATCGAAGGCCAGCATCACGGTACGCCCTGTGGCCGGGTTGAAAATCCGGCTCAAGCGGTCCTTCATACCCCAGTCGAGATTGTTCGACCCCTTAAGAAAAAAGCCGTCGGTACATTGTTCCACGCCGACCCCATACTCCTTGCCGTCGCGGATATCATCTAAATCTGCCATGGTTCTCTCCTTTTCAACATGCTGCCTTGATCGACTTCGCGAAGGACACGAAAATGCAGGCCATCGAAGCCGCGCCGGCATCGCGCGGGCCGATTGAACGCTCGCCGAGATTTTTCGCGCGCCCGAATTTGGCGCGCATCTCGCAAGTAGCTTCCGCCCCCTGCTCCGCGGCCGCAGCCGCCCACTCGAACATCGTTACGATGTCTTGAGAGTGGGCGGCCAGCAGCGCTTCGGTCGCGGGAATCAGCGCATCCATCAGCGTCTTGCCGCCGATACGGGCGGGCGTGACATACCCCAGTTCCTCAAGTCCACCGTTGAAGACCTTGGCCAGCGTTGCGGCATTGAGTTCCGTCGCGCCTGCCGGCGCGGTGTCACTCATGCCCTGCAACCAAGAACCGTACAGCGTGCTGGTCGAGCCGCAAGCCTCATTCTGCAGGGTCTCGCTCAGCGACTTGAGGTAGCTTTTGAAGTCCGCGCCCTCGGCTTTCTCCATTGCCTGAAAGGCCGTTACGATGGCCGTCCCGTGATCGCCGTCGCCGCCGGCGGCGGCGTCCAACTCGGAGAAACGTTTCTCCTCCGCGCGGATCGCCTCGCCGGCCGCCGCGATCATCTCCTTGAACATCTGAAGCGTCAGCGTCATGTCTGTCACTCGTTACGGGGTTCGGGCTCAGGCGTTCCAGTACGGCGTACGGGCGGGCGCGCTGAGATACTCCCGGTGATCCGCATCGAGCTTGCACAGGATCATCTGGAAACCGCCCATCTCCTGCACGGTCAAATACTCTCCGCAAGCACCGGACGTAACATTGATGCCCTTGTCGGCAAGAATCTGCGCGGCTTTGCGGTAGACGATCAGCATTTCCATCAGCGTGGTCGCACCGACGCCGTTGATGATCAACAGAGCCGTATCGCCAGCCTTGACGCCGGTCGCCTGCATCAGCGGCGCGATCATGCGGGCGGCAGTCTCGTCGGCCGTGAGAATCTTGGTGCGGCCCCCGCCTGCCTCGCCGTGCTGGCCCATGCCGATTTCCATCTCGTCATCCGGCAACACCGTGATCGGCTCGCCGTTTTGCGGATGCGTGCAGCCGGTCATGGCCACCGCCAACGTCGCCACCTGACGGTTGAAGCGCTCGCCGATGTCCACGATCTCTTCAAGGCTCTTACCTGCCTCTGCCGCCGCGCCGATCACCTTGTAGAGCGGGACACAGCCTGCCAGGCCACGCTTGTCTTCTGGGTCGGCATCAATGCCGGCGCTGATGTCATCGTGCGTCACGATCTCGCGGACCTTGATACCCTCCTTCTCTGCGTCGCGCAACGCCTTGGAGGCGCTCATGCGGTCGCCGGCGTGGTTCAGCGTAACCAGCACAATGCCCGCATCGCGCTTGAGCAGACGCAGCGCTTCGAGCAGTTTGGGGGCGCCCGGCGCGGCAAAAACGTCGCCCACCACACTCGCGTCCAGCATGCCTTCGCCCACATACCCGCTGAGCGCGGGCTCATGTCCGGAGCCGCCCAGCGTGACGATCGCGACCTTGCTCTCGTCTTTCGGCGTGGCACGCACCACGATCCTGTCACTCACGAGTTTGACTCTGCCCTTATAGCACGAGACCAGCCCTTCCAGCAATTCCTTGGTCAGATTCGCCGGATCATTGATAAACTTCTTCATCGCCATGATTAAACTCCCTTACACCAATTGTATATACTCGACCGCCACGTCGCCGTCATACACGAACGCGATTTTCATCGTCGGGAACGTGGTGACCGGCCAGAGCACGTTCTTGCCTTGCAACGCCTTTTCGATGTCATCGACGACGTAGGCCACATGCGCCTCTCCCTGAATCGCCGCCGCCATCGGGCTGTCCGGCTCAAAGTAGAGGAACTCGATCTTGTACGGATGCTTGCTGGCGTCGGTGATCCACACCTTCAGCGGCTCGATAAAGGACATGTCGTCCAGTTTCTCAAACACCGGGATACCTGTGTGATTGTACGTCATTTTATTTCTCCCTTTCTTCAACGTTCTCGTTTTGTTTCAACCCTTACAGCGCGGCACCCGGCACCGTGAAACGCAGTCCTGCACTGTCGTGGAAAGTCGCGTACTCGGTGACAATCGCCCCATCTTTACCAGCCTGCATGAAGTGCCAAGTCTCAGGACCGGCCAGCTTATACACCTTGCCGTCCGCCTCCCACTTCTCGACATGCACGCACTTGAGGTGCGGGATCTGCAACTTGGACAGCATAGCCTTGGCCTCGGGGAACTGATCGAGATTCGGCTCGCCAACCTCGCTGAACCCGTACACATAACCGTTACGCACTTGCCAGCTCTCGATCTTGCAGCGGATGGTCTTGCCGTCCGCGTCCTTCGTGGGCAGGTGGCGATGCTCGGCGATGCTCTGTCCGGGCAAGAGATAGATGTCGTGTCCGAAATACCCCTCAGCCTTTTCATTGCACCAGATCACGCCGCCCATACCGAGCGCCGTAAAATCGCCTTTGCCGAAATCAATCGCCCAGAACGGTCCATCCGGACGCTTCAACTCGGCATAGACAGGCACATTGAACTTCTCCATCAAATCGTAATACGCCTGCTTGGCCTTGGCCACATCGAATTTCCCGTCCTTGTAAAAATCCTCGTTCCTCATTTGTGTTGTCTCCTTTTTGTATCCGCAACACGGGCTCGTGCAGCCCGCAGTTAAACCCATCAGTCCTGCACCCACTCCGACAGCCACCAGGCCGGTCAACACTGAGCGCATCGAAATCGTTTGTTTCATGGTCGTTTCCTTTCCTCCTGGCCGCACCAGTCGCGGTGCCGCCCGTTAGACATATTGAATCGTATCGAGCCCCAGTTTAGCTCAATCTGCCGCCCATGTAAATCCGGAATCTTACAAAGACGTAAACGCAAAAGAACGCAAAAGAACGTACGACTTCTTGCAGACACAAAACACCGCGGCACAAAGCCTGAAACTATCACAGTGTGGCGCGGTGCGCGAAAAAGCGGTATACTCCCCGACGTCTTTCTTTTTCAGCCGCATGGTCTTTCGTGCCGTATGCGGCGATTGTAGATTGTCAGGAGAGCTTATGGTCGCGAAAAAACGTAGAATGGTTGTTACCTCTGCCCTGCCGTACGCCAA
>DAOTMQ010000216.1:0-73 GCA_035450385.1 Kiritimatiellia bacterium
GGCCGATGGTGTTGGTCAGCGGTCGCCTCTTCCTGCGCGACAGCACGCGGCTCTATTGCCTTGATCTCGGCGG
>DAOTMQ010000216.1:173-5992 GCA_035450385.1 Kiritimatiellia bacterium
GATTTTTTAACGCAGAGGCGCAGAGACGCAGAGTTTTTTTGGGGGCATTGCTCGGGATTTTTTAACGCAGAGGCGCAGAGGCGCAGAGTTTTTTTGGGGGCATTGCTCGGGATTTTTTAACGCAGAGGCGCAGAGACGCAGAGTTTTTTTGGGGGCATTGCTCGGTTTTGTTTAACGCAGAGGCGCAGAGGTGTGGCACGGGCATCTTGCCCGTGTTTCATGGGCGGGACGCCCATGCCACAGATTGCGCAGAGTTTTTTTTGGGGGGACCCCAGCCGCAGGTCGCGGGTCGAACGTCGCGGGTCAACCTCTCTTGTTGCGACCACGCAGTGGTACGCAACCATGAGAGTAAAAGCACTGCTCCGCATTTGTTCAGTGCGGTGACAAGAGCCGCGCTGTGCGCGGGTCGCGGCACCGCTTTTGCGCGCAACTCTGCCACTCCTGCCCAAAAAGCGGCGTCGCGCGGAATACCGCTTGCCGCCGCACTCCAAATTTTTTCGCTGGGCTCGCGGAGCACCGGGAGGGTCAAGCGTCTGCTTGACCGGCGGCGGTAACGCCGCCATGCGACATGAGACGAGAGACGCGAAACTTCCGCGCCATACCTGAAACTTGAAACCAACCTCTGCGTCTCTGCGCCTCTGCGTTAAAAACGCATAACGCTCAATGTTTTGGTCAGAAAAGCTCTTGCTGGTGATAGGGCGTGTCTGGTGTGTCCTCGGGTTCCGGTGCGGCGCGCGGCGCTTCCGGTGCGGGGGCGCTGGGCGTGGCTGTGCCTGCGAGCAGGGCGAGCAGGCCGGCCTCGTCGATGACTGTCGTTCCCAGTGCGCGCGCTTTGTTGGTTTTGGTCGCGCCGACGTTGCCACCTGCCACCAAGTAGCGCGTCTGCTTGGTGACCGCGTCCTGCACGATGCCGCCGGCGGCTTTGATCCGCTCGGCTATCTGTGCGCGCGGTTGGGAGAGGGTGCCGGTCAGTACAAACGTCACGCCCGCGAGCGGTGCATCGGCGGGTACCGGCAACCGGGCTTTGGCCTGCGGGTCGATGCCCAGTTCGCGCAGCCGCGCCAAGTAGCGCTGGCCGTAGTCGCTCGCAAAATAGGCCAACACCGAACGTGCGGCTTCGGTCTTGATCACGCTGCTGTAGAGCGGCGGCAGAGTGGAGCCCGGGGTTTTGGTGGCGACGCCGGCCGCGACAAGCTCATCGCCGGTCACGCCGATTTCGCCGCACAGGCGGTTGAAGCGCGCTTGGCGCTCGTCGCGCTCCTCATCGTTTTGGGGTCGGTTGAGCGTTGAGCGCGGATTGACCGCAGCGGCCTCGGCGTATAGCTCGGCCAGCCGCACCACCGCTTGCAGGATCGGCGACGCATCGAGGTCGGAGAAGCGGGCGTGCGCGGCGGCGATCTGTTCGGCCACCGTCACGCCGATGCCCGGGATGCCGGTCGCAAAGAGCCAGCGATCCAGCGGCAGGGTGCGCGCCGCGTCCAAGGCGTCCAATGCGGTCTGCGCGTTCTTGCCGAAGCGGCGCGTGCCGGAGGCTTCGTCGCCGATGCGGAAGGCTTCGAGCTGCGGCAGCGTGAGCGAAAAGAGGTCGAGCGGATCGCGCACCAGTTCCTGCGCCACGAGTGCTTCGGCGACCTTGCCGCCGATGGCGCGGATGTCGAGCGCGTCGCGCGAGGCAAAGTGCTCCAGGCGGCCGACGCGCTGCGCGGGGCAGGCTGGGTTGACGCAACGGTGGGCGACTTCATCTTCGCGGCGTACCACGGGGCTGCCGCACTCGGGGCAGGTCGCGGGCATGGTGAAGACGCGCTCCTCGCCGGTGCGCTTCTCGGTCAGTACGCTCTCAATCGCGGGGATCACATCGCCGGCTTTGACAACCCAGACACGGTCGCCTATGCGGATATCCTTGCGCGCGATTTCATCGGCGTTGTGCAGCGTGGCGCGCGCGATTTCAGAACCGGCCAGCAAGACAGGGTCTAGTTCGGCGACCGGCGTGAGCACACCGGTGCGACCGACCTGTACCGTGATCTGCCAGATGCGGGTTTCGGCGCGTTCGGGTTCGTATTTGAAGGCGCGCGCCCAACGCGGCGATTTGGCGGTGCTACCCAGTCGCTCATACAACTCGCGACGGTTAACCTTCACAACCGCACCGTCGATCTCAAAGGGGAAGGTGTGGCGCAGTGCTTCGAGTTCATCAATCGCAGTGAGCACGGCTTGGATGTCCACGCAGAGGCGCAGCCACGGGGGCGTGCGGAAACCCCAATCGGCCAGCCGCTGCAAGAGGCCGCTGTGCGAGGGGAACACAGCACCTTTGATGGCGCCGGTGGCGTAAAGCAGGGCGTCCAGCGGACGGCGTGCGACTTCGCGCGGGTCGAGCTGCTTGAGCGAACCGGCGGCGGCATTGCGGGGATTCATGAAAGGCTCGCGTCCCGCTTCCTCTTCACGCTGGTTGAGTTCAGCAAAGCCGTCGCGGCTCATGTAGACTTCACCGCGAACCTCAAGCAAGGGCGGCGCGTCCGCGAGGCGGAGCGGAATAGAGCGGATGGTCTTGACGTTGGCGGTGATGTCGTCGCCGACCTCGCCGTTGCCGCGCGTCGCGGCGCGTGTCAGCACGCCGTCTTCGTAGAGCAGTGAAAAGGCGACGCCATCGACCTTCGGTTCGACCACATAGTCCCAGACTTCATCTGGGAGCTGGCGGCGCAAAAAGGTGTCGAAGTCCAAAAGATCGTCCCGCGAATGGGTCTTGTCCAAGCTCATCATCGGTGGGTTGTGGCGGACTTGGCGGAAGGCGGCGAGCGGCGCGCCGCCGACGCGCTGCGTGGGCGAGTCGGGCGTGATCCACTCGGGATGGGCGCGTTCCAGCGCTTCCAGTTCGCGGTAGAGGGCGTCATAGTCGGCGTCGCCGATTTCAGGACGCGCCTCGACATAGTAGAGACGGTCGTGGCGTCGGATCGTCTCGCGCAGTTCGTTCAGGCGTTCAAGGGACATAGCGGCTCCGGGGTTGGAGTGGGGCATCAAACGGCTTCGATCAAGGGCGTGAGGCGGGGCAGACATTCGTCAACCGCCGCGCGGCCGTCGGCGATGGCTTCAGGGCCGCGGTGGAACTCAAGCGTCATGATGTCGCCTACTGCGGGTTGGATCAGGATGTCGGGTGGCGTCATCGCCAGCCCGTCGCGGGTGAGTTGGTTCTCAACCAGACGGAACGAGCGGGTCAGTACATCGAAAATGGAGAGTGGGTCGGCCTCTTTCTTTTGCGGCGCATACCAGCGTTTGAACGTGGCTTCGATCGGCCCCTGGAGCTTTGGTATCGAGGCGCTGATGCGTTCGAGCAGCGGGGTCAATGCATCGGGAGGCTGCGTCGCATTGTGAGTATGTTTCGCTGTGTGCGGTAGCGGTTTACGCGGTTGCTCGGGGGTGTGCAGGTTGATGTCCACGGCGATCACCGTGTCCGCGCCCATCGCCCGGCAAGCCGAGACCGGCAGCGGATTGACGAGACCGCCGTCGATCAGGTTGCGCCCGCGCAGGCGTTGCGGCGTGAAGATGCCCGGAATTGCGATGCTGGCGCGGATCGCGTCGAACAGGTTGCCGCTGCTGAAGACCACCTCCTTTTCGCACAGCAGATCCGTGGCGACGATACGCAACGGCAGGGGAAGGTCGCTGAACTGGCGGGCGGGGATGATGTCCTTCAGCAGGCTCATGATGTTCTTGCCGCTGAACAGGCCCGAGCGCGGCAGGTTGACCTCTAGGAAGAGGCGCGCCGCGTGCCGCCAGTCGAGTTGTGTCGCCAGCTCGTGAAGGGTGTCCAGTCTGCCCGTGGCGTAGACCGCGCCGACAATCGAGCCGATGCTGGTGCCGGCGACACAGTGGATCGGTACGCCGAGTTCACGCAGGCGTGACAGGACACCGACGTGCGCCCAACCGCGCGCGCCGCCACTGCCCAGCGCCACGCCGATCATGCGGGGTTTGTCGTGCCGGGCGGGCATCATCTTTTTTCCTGCGGGACAAACGAAGAGGCTTTGCGTTGTGTGACAAAGATCGTGCGCGTATAACCGCCGCGGAGCAACTCGGCGTAGATCTTCCCGCGCAGTGAGCGGTCAAAGTTTTCCGGCACGAGGATATTGACCTCCTGCTCGCGCGGAATGCCCGCCTTGCGGACTTTTCTGGCAAGACTTTTCAACTCGACACGCTTATTGTCAAAGGTGATGGCACCGTGCGCATCCACGGTGATTTCCGGCACTCGCGTGTTCTCAACCACGCGCGAACTGACGCATGCCGTTCCGAAAATCAGAAAAGCGGCCAGCCCGATCCATGCAGTGAACGGATGTCTTTTCATAGCAATGGCAGCATGGTAGCACAGGAGGCTGGAGAGTGGGTAGTGAATAACGAATAACGGGACGGGAGGGGGAAGTAAGAAGTAATAGGTAATGGGTAAGAATGTTCAACTTTCTATTGATCAGGGGCTACGCTACGCTTGCCCTGGGCTAGAGTGGAGCCGCCCCTTTGGGGCTGTGACTCCGAGCACAGCGCGGTTGCGGCTCGTGGGGACACTCGCCCTCTACCCTTCGCGTCTTCGCGTAAAAATAACCGAACAGAGCCATTCCCCCAAAAAGGTACTCATGCACTAACGCACTTCCCTTCCCCTCTACCGGGGGAAGGTGATGCGATAAAAGCGCGAGGGATAGAGGCCGGCATCGTCGTCGGTGAAGGTGACGGTGCCGCCGGCGGGGATGGTGATGCGGTCGAGGATGGACCAGTCCGGGGGCGTGAGGCTGTCGCTGGCTTCGAGGTAGACAGGGAGGACGGCGGTGGCGTTGCCGGTGAGGGTGAGGACGAACGCGCCGGAGACGGGTGATGCCGCGCTGAAGACGGGATTCCAGCAGACGGTGGGGTACCAGCCGGCCAAATGGGGTTGCCAGTTGGCGGTACCGGGAAGATAGTAAATCGTGACGGGGGCATCAAGGAAGGCAGAGACGCTGACGGTTGTTGGGGCGTCGCCGGTGAAAAGGACAGATGTGAGGGCGGAACACTGGTAGAAGGCTCCCTCGCCGATGTTGGTGACGCTGCCGAGGATGGTGACGAAGGTGAGGGAAGTACAGTCACTGAAGGTGTACCAGCCGATGTTGGTGACGCTGTCGGGGATGGTGACATCGGTGAGAGAGGTGCAGGATGAGAAGACCTCATCGCCGATGACCGTGATACTGTCAGGGATGGTGACGGATGTGAGGGATGAGCAGTAGGCGAAGGCTGAGTCGCCGATATTCATGACGCTATCGGGGATGGTGACGGATGCGAGGGATGTACACCAGTAGAAGGCTGCGTCGCCGATGTTGGTGACGCTGCCGGGGATGGTGACGGCGATGAGATTGGTACAGTAGAAGAAAGCGGAGTCGCCGATGTTGGAGATGCTGTTGGGGATGGTGACGGCGGTGAGATTGGCACGGTCATAGAAGGCTTCAGGGCCGATGGCGGTGACGGGAAGGCCGTTTAATGTTGCCGGGAGAGAGAGGTAGTGGCCGGTGTACGAAGGATCGATACCGGTGATCGTGACCTGCGTGCCGTCAGAACTGTACAAAAGCTGAATGAGTTCGGTTGGGATGTCTGCGATTTCCGGAGGCCAGGCGCCGGTGCCGGGGAAGTAGTAGAACGTGAGCGTGGCGGGGGTGCCGTAGAATGCCTGGGCGTCGACTGTCGTCGGGGCGCTGCCGGTGAAGAAGACGGCGGTGAGGGCGCTACACCCGGCGAAGGCTTTGTAACGGATGTTGGTGACGCTGTTGCCGATGGTGACGGATGCGAGGGAGTCGCAACTGTCGAAGGCTCGGTCGCCG
>DAOTMQ010000217.1:0-1516 GCA_035450385.1 Kiritimatiellia bacterium
GTGGCGATGACCCACGGAACCTGCGCTTCGCTATAGAGCGGCACGAGCTTCCCGTCGACCCACTTCTTCATGATGATCGTCTGCCAGCCGTCGGTGACCAGCCAGCCGGCCAAGATCACAAAGAGGAAGATCGGTGTCACGAAAATCATGATCGGCTTGAAAAAGGTCGGCAGCCGCAATGACGAGCCGATGTGCAACTCTCGCCAGCCGCGTTTCGGACCGAAGCAGAAGACAAAGACCAGCGCCTCGAAAAGACCGAACATCGGCAAGCCGAACGAGCTGAACCAGAAGTCCATTTCATCCACGACGCCATCGCCAAAAATCGCGAGATGCGCCACGACGAAACAGAGAAGCCCGATGACGATCACGCAGCGCTTACGGTTGAAGCCGAACTCCTCTTCGAGGAAGGCGACCGAAGGCTGCAGGATCGAGACCGAACTGGTGATGCCGGCGACAAAGAGCAGTACGAACCAGACAAAACCGACCCAAGCGCCACCCGCCATGTGATTGAAAATCAACGGCGTGGTGCGGAAGGCAAGGCCGAACGTACCGCCCTCGACTGCCTGCGCAGTGCCCTCCGGGCCGAAGAAGAGAAAAGCGGCAGGCACCACGATTGACCCGCCAAGCACGACCTCACAGAATTCGTTCAAAAAAGAGGCGGACGAGGACGGCAGCAAGACATCGTCATTCGCCTTCAGATAGGTGGCATAGGTCAGCAACACACCGATACCGACCGAGGTGGAGAAAAAGACCTGGCCGGCGGCTTCGAGCCAGACGCGGCCATTTTTGAGCGCGGAAAAATCAGGATTCCACAGGAACCCCAGAGCGCGGTCGAGCGTCCATTCCGGATTGACGGGCGCACCGAGCGTGAAGACGCGTATCACCAACACAATGGCCGTGAGGAAAAGCAGCGGCATGGCGATTTTGCAGAAGCGCTCGATGCCGTGGCTGATGCCGTGATAGACCACCCAGAAGTTGACCGCGAAGGTCATCAGAAAAAAGCCGTAAGCCGGGAGTCGGCTCTGGAAAAAATCGCCGCTGCCGCTCAGATAACTGCTGAGAAAAGCACCCATGCAATCCGGTGTTTTAATCGCGGCGTAGCGGCCGGTAATCGCGAAAACGCTGTAGGCGAGCGTCCACGATTCGATATAGATGTAGTAGAAAAAGATGCCCAGCGCACCGGTGATGCCGAGCACGCCGAGATACTTGATCCAAGGACGACGGCGTCCGCTGACCGCATCGAACACACCCGGCGCGCTGCCATGACCGAAGCGCCCGCCGTAACGCCCCATGACCCACTCCATCCAGCAGAGCGGCAGAGCGAGAAACAGGAAGGCGACAAAGTACGGGATCATAAAGGCGCCGCCGCCGTTGCGGGCGGCCACGCCGGGGAAACGCAGGAAATTGCCGAGACCGACCGCACTGCCGGCAGCCGCCAGAACGACACCGATACGGCTGCCCCAGGCGTCGCGAACTCTCTTAGCCATGGATCTTCCCTCTTACACGCAGATACTTA
>DAOTMQ010000217.1:1616-5986 GCA_035450385.1 Kiritimatiellia bacterium
GCCTGCGCACCGACCGCATAAACCGGGACGGGGTCGGCGGTATGGTTCAAGCTACCCCAAATGAGTCCTGCCCGGGCACTGACGAGGCGCGACCAGAACAGGCTGATTCTGCGCTCGTCGCCATAGGAATGTTTGCCCTGCTCGTTGCCGCCTTCGTTGAAGATTTTACGGCACTCCGCTTGTTCCTCATCGCTCAGGTTCTGTATGCCGAAAAACGCCTTCATCTGTGGCAATGCCGCATCAAACGAGATTTTTTCTTTTTCAAACTTATCGAACATTTCGGCAGAGGCGTCCCGTGATTTTTTCTGACCTTCAAGAATTCTGCTCATACCGGGGACGTTGAGCCGCCCTTCGTCCAGCGACAACCCACCGCATTCATGATCCGCTGTCACGACAATCAAAACCTCGTCAGGCCGCGTCCGGTAAAACTCGATTGCTCTGGCTATGGCACGGTCGAATTCCAGCACTTCCTGCACCAGTGCAGCACCATCATTGGTGTGGCTGGCCCAATCGATAGCCGCGCCCTCGACCATCATGAAAAAGCCTTCCGGTCCCGCCAGCAACTCGATCGCCTTGCTCACATGCTCCGCAAGCGGGATCTCATGCTTGCCGTCAATGACCATCGGCATGTCGCTCCTGACCCAAATGCGTTGCGCACCGGGTTTCAAGGCATCGAAACTCTGGCGGTCTTCGACAATCGTGTACCCGTTCTTTAGAGCGGCTTCTCTGGCCTTGGCATCCGTAGCTTTGTCATCCGTGCCTTCGGCACCCAACACGGGCGGGCCGCCCACATAATCAAGAGCGGATGCCGCCAACTGCATGGCGATCTCCGGATACATGTCTCGGTCTTCCACATGGGCGTAAAAGGCGGCGGGCGTGGCATGGTTGGGCGCGGCACTTGAAATGATACCCGCCCTCATACCGTGGCGCTTCACGAATTGCGACATGACATCAAACTTGCGCCCCGTTTTAGGATCGATATTCAATACGCCGTTATCGGTCTTGTAGCCCGACGAAAAGGCCGTAGCCGAAGCCGCTGAATCAGTCACCGCGCTGTCTTTCGCAAAGGTCGTCGCCCTGCCCCGCACCGGCAACGTCAGCAGGGTCAGTCCCGCTATCTTTTCAGCGGCAAGACCTCTCTGAATCTGGGCGTCTTTAAAATAACACTCTGCGGCCCGCACATGCGTCGAGCCCATGCCATCCCCGATAAAAAGAAAGATGTACTTGGGCAACGTTTCGGCACATGCCGCGCCCGTTATTCCCAAAACAGCCAAGCAAACAGTGATCAGAACTCTAACTTTTCGTGTAAACATACCGCCTCTTATTTTGATCATCCTCTTTTGCAATACGCTCGCGATACCTCCGTCTGGCGTGACACATGCGATAGTAAATCCTATTCTCGTTAGGCGAACGCGTTGTTTCGGCAAGAAAAATGTTAGAATTTGACACGGCAAAGACATGCCCTCCCAAAAACCTCTGTGCTCTCTGTGCCCTCTGTGGTTAAATAGTTGCCGTCTATGTCCGGCAGAATTACAGATCAGGTGATCGAGGAAGTCCGCGCACGTGTGGATATCGTCGAACTCATCGGCGCGCGCATGACGCTTAAGAAAGCGGGCAGTTCTTTCAAGGGATGCTGCCCCTTCCACCGTGAAAAGACACCCTCGTTCCACGTCAATCCCGTCAAACAGTTCTACCACTGCTTCGGCTGCGGCGAGAACGGCGATGTCTTTTCCTTTCTCATGAAGCAGGACGGACTGACCTTTCAGGATGCGGTGCGCACGCTGGCCGAGCGTGTGGGCGTGGCGATCACGGAGGAGGTCGATTACAACGCCAAGGGGCGCGAGATGCTGCTGGCCATCCATGCGGAGTTGACGGCGTTCTACCAGCGTTGCCTCGCCAAAACCCGCGAAGCAGAAACGGCGCGCAAGTATCTCGCCGACCGCAAGCTCTCCGCCGAGATCGTTGAACGTTTCGGCATCGGCTACGCGCCGAGACGGCCGCACAACGCTCTGCTGGAATGGGCTCAGAAACACAACTATACGCCGGAGCAGCTTGTCGCCGCTGGACTCCTCTCGCCACCCAACAAACCCGACCGACCGGATGACTACTACGACCGCTTCCGTGGCCGCCTGATGTTTCCGATCTGCGACCGGCGCGGCCGCGTGGTGGCCTTCAGCGCGCGCATCCTCGACCCTAAATCGCATCCGGCAAAGTATGTCAACTCTCCCGAGACCGAGATTTTTACAAAGAGCCATGTGCTGTACGCGCTCGACAAGGCCGCCGCCAAGATCGTCAAGCATCCGCACCGCGAGGCGATCATCTGCGAAGGCCAGATTGATGTGATCCGCTGCCACGCCTGCGGCTTTGAGACGGCGGTCGCCTCGCAAGGCACCGCCTTCACGCCGGAGCATGTCGCGCTGCTCAAAAAACATGCCGACAGCGTGGTGCTAGTTTTCGACGGCGACAGCGCGGGGCGCAAGGCCGCGTTGCGCACCGGCGCACTCTTTCTCGAAGCGGAGATGCCGGTACGCGTCGCCTCATTGCCGCCGGGCGAAGATCCCGACTCGCTGCTACGTGACAAAGGCCCCGCGCACTTCCGCGAGTTGCTGGAAGACGCGTCCTCCATCACCGCTTTTCAGATTGAGACTCTCTTGCAGGACGAGGAGCGCCCCGACGCCATCGACGCCGTCAACCGCGTCGCACGCGCCGTGCTGGAGATGCTCGCAACCTGTCCCGGCGCGGTGTTGCGCACCCGCCTGTTGCAAGAGGCGGCTGCGCGCCTACACATGCCCCTCTCAGCACTGGAGGCCGATCTCGATAAGCACATCGAGACGTTGCGCCAACGCGCCGCCTATGCGCCGCCTCCGCGTACTGCCGCCTCCATATCCTCTCCGGTGACAGGTGAGAGCGCAGAGACGCCGCCCGATGATCAACCGCAGGCGCCTGAACCGCCTTCACGCACCGAGTTTCTGCTGTGTGAGTTTTTGGTGGAACACGAGCATGACAGCGAGGTGCTGGAACTGGTCGAACGGCATCTGCCGCTGGATCTCCTGCCGCATCCCTTCGCGCGTGTACTGGTCGATGCGCTCTTGACGCAGTGGCGCAGCGGCGGCGACCGTCTGGTAGAACTCTGCAAGTCGGTCGATCCGGCTTGGCAGCCGTTGCTCGGAAGGCTGCTGGCCAACAAGAACAAGATGCTGAGCGCACGTGAGATAACCAAGGACGAAGCGGCGCGTGACCTGATTCGAGCACTCTGGACGATGCGCCTCAAAGAGGTACGCAGCCGACTTTGCGCCGACAGCTCGCCCGAGAACGACCGCCCGCGTTTTCACCTTTCGCTGTTGATCAAACAACTGGAGACCGCGCCGTGGGATACTGTCGCGGGTTTCCTCTGCGACGCCACGGCAGTCGCGCTTACTCCTGGGGCGGAGCGTCTGGATGATCTGCCGCCTTCGGCGACTGCGGCTGCACCTTGCGCACATGCAACGGATAGCGCATCCGCAACTGCTGATCCAGCAGAATTTCCACCCAGTGAGTACCCTCCTGACGAAATGCCAGATTGATGAAGACCTCGACGGTGGTGGCGACCTGCTGGTCATTCGTGAGACGGATCGGCACCGGCTGGCCCTCGCCCACCACCGTTACGCCGTCCGGTGCCATGATGCGTGACTTCTGGGTGAACTCGCCCGCTCCCGCGCACCAGCGGTTCATCAGGCAGATGCGCGGACAGACCGGCTGATTCACGGCCTGGACCAGACCATCGAAAATGCCGATCAGCATGAACTTCCCGTTGCGCTCCTGACGCACGTCATCGCACAACAGACTTGCCTGCAGGTCGGGGATCATAAATATCTCCTTGCATTGGGTGAGAGCGCTACCGCAACATCAGCACGGTTCCATCGGCATTGATCTCCAAAAGCGCGGGGAGGCTGACAACATACCGGGAGCCGCTACCGTAGACCAGTACGGTGTAACTACCTGTGTGGCGACCGCGCACATCGGGGATCTCCAGCATTGAGGAGGTCGCTCCGGGGATGAAAACACCGTCCTTACACCACTGATAGCGGGTGGCACCGTTGGCCAATACGGAGAAGAACGCCGATGCTTTGACATCGACCCGCTGGTCGGTCGGCGAGAGGAGGAGCGTCGGCAGAGTACCCCAGCCGGGATCCGGTACCGGCTCCATCGGCGCTGCGGCGGAGGGCCGAATGAAGACATAGAGCGTGCGCGAGGAGTACTCGTTGTAGGCATCTGATCCCGTCCAATCCGGCGCACCGGTCGGTCGGTTGCCGATGCCCAGCTCGATGGCACGGTTGTCATTGCCCCAACTGTTCACCGCAAAGAGCGTCTGGCCGAGCCTGTAGTTGTGG
>DAOTMQ010000218.1:0-5976 GCA_035450385.1 Kiritimatiellia bacterium
GCTGCAGCCGTGGATCGTGGCGTCCGGACGCCCCGGCGATTTCAATCAGGCGATGATGGATCTGGGAGCCACATGCTGCACGCCGCGTTCACCGTGCTGTGAAGAGTGCCCGTTGCGCAACGATTGCGTGGCGCGCCGTGAAGGGCGTCAGGCCGCGTTGCCGACGCGCCCGCCCCGCAAAGCCCTGCCGACGCGTACTGCGGTGGCGGTGCTGGTGCGCGATGAAGCCGGACGTGTGTTGCTCACACAGCGTGCGCCCGATGGTCTGCTGGGCGGATTGTGGGAACTGCCGAACGGCGCATCCGGCGGGACGCCGACCGCGCGTGATGCGGCGCGTGTATTGCGCACGGCGACCGGGATGCGTGTTACGCGCATCGAAGCGCGGGGATGCTTCACCCACACCTTCACACACTTCAAACAGGTGTGGCACCTCTTCGAGGCAGTCGGGCTCAGCGTTATCCCTACGGTCGATCCGCGTCCGTCGGGCGCACGTTTCGCAACGCCGCAGGAACTGCCGCTCACAACCCTAACCCGCCGTGTGCTTGATCACCTATCGTAAATGATCCGGCTTTTCTCTTCACCGCCGTTACACCACCAGGCAAAACTCAGAAACTCCGCATCTTCCACAGATACCGTACCTGTTTTTGGCGAACAACCCAAGATAACCAACAGCGTTGCTGTGATGAATAAAGATCGGGTCATACTATTTGGGTCTACCGTAAAATTGATTCAGCCTCATACCACCGCAGTTTCTCGCCACTAGTCATAAAGATCCATGAGTGATTGAGCCTCATGATACCGTATCATACGCCGTATGAAATACCGTGCAGTCGGTTCGCTTATAGAGTCTGTACGAAAATAATCCACCCCCACCATGCACACATCCCCGTTTTTGTCAATAAGGAGCGTTATCCTATTATTGCATAACCATATTTTGTATTCCCCATCATATCGGCGCGATTCAAAATTGATCTTTAGGCTTTTCTTGCATTCCGCCTCCGTTTTCGGAAGGAATCGGTCTTTGGCGATCCGTATCTTGATGTCCTTTCCCATTTTTTTAAAATTGACGAATATATACAGGATGCTTTCGAATTCTAGCCCAAATGGGCATGAGACTGCTGTTTCAACGACAATGCCCATTGTGGAAGAAGCATAAAATCCGTCGCTTTCTGGAGGTCGCGAGCGAGGGTCATAAATGTACGCGACCGGATAAACGCCTAGTTCCTTCAAATAACCAAATGTTTTCTCTCCCACTTTCGCTCTGTCACTCTCTTTCAACTCCTTCACTTTCAACTTCACTTTTTCCAAGCGAGAGTTTTTTACATATTCAGACCACTCTATATCGTGCTCCCCTAAAACATGAATGGACGGACGCATTAGGAACGGTAGGTCGATGATTGATTCAGATGAGTCATATGTTTTCACCGCCACGTTACGACGGAAATCAGGTGCATTTGACGGTAATGCAATAGAAACCCGGTCCAACCAGCCATCCTTAAAGCAATACGAGACCCTGACTGGCGGCAAGTTACTTATTCCAATCGTTCTGTCCTCGTGAAAAGTGACCTCGTCAATCCCTGTCCATGCCTGATTCGGGAAACGCACGCACATATTGGTCAGCGATGGGGTTGTTATCCGATACTTCGAGAGAAGGCTGTGAACAGGTGGCTGATTCGTGTCGTGTGTATACACATGGACCTTCATTAAGATTCCGGCTGTGTTCGTCGGGCTCTTTGACACGTCATACTTAATGACTGGTTTTTGGTACCAGACAGCGTCGTCGTCTACTTCCGGCCGGTCAACGAGATACGCTTCCTGCTTCCATATGGGGTTTAGTATATTCACGGGTTCAATGCTAAATGATCTGCTCTGTACCTTTATGACGCTGTTGGAGGGCCAGAGCGACACAGCCGTTTCCAACGTGAACGGCTTCCCGAGCAAATCGCACGGGTCAACGGCAAGGCTAGTCCAAGCGGACACCATGAGGCATCCTATGATCAGCCTTGTCATGTTAGACGTCATATTCATCGCAAACCTCGGTTTACCTGTGAACTTCTTCATCAATCGTGCAACACGCGGACTTCACCCGGTTGCATGTGGAGCGTGATGACTGGGCCTTTGCCGAGTTCGGTGCTGTCCAACGCATCGGTGACGCGGTTCTGCCGCCCGGTGTCGATGCGTACCGCGCCGTCGGTGTGAGCCTGTATGGAGAGATGACCGTTCGCGGCCCACAGCGCGGGCCCCGGCGCGGTGTAGCAGTGGACACCCGCCAGCCGCGCAAGCGCGTGCACCAGTTCGGGCGTGAGTTGCGGGACGCCGACAAACACGTCGTGACCCTGAGCGGCGCGGCGTATCGCCACGGCGGGCGAGCCGTCGGTGTACGTGGCCCAGACCTCGTCGTCTGCGGCCTCGACCGTGAACAGCGGCCTCACCTTGGCGACCGGTCCCCATGCCTGCGTCAGGCCGTGTTGCCGCCCGCGCGCGGTGGGTGTCGCCTGAGCCGTCTCCACATCCGCCGGACGCGCCTTGAAGCCGGTCACGTCCGCGATGCCGCCGAGATCGGCACGATCCGGTCGGAGATAGCCCGGTGCCCAGCACCAAACGCGCACGGTCGCGCCTGCATCGCGCCGCTGCGCCGCGAGCGTCTTACGCTGCGCGTCGTCCAGATGCCAGGCTGACAAATAAAACAGTAGGCGCGCCGACACTTTCCCGGCGAGTGCGTCCGCCAGCAGATACTGGCCGTAAGGCGCACCGCAGCGACCTAGCGCGGCGCGTCCTTCGTAGATGAGCGGTTGCGCCGCCGTCGCTGATCCGCCGGTCAGGTGGCACATGCTGGTCTCGTCGATGATGGCGGCGATTTCCGGCGTGAACGGTTGCGGCCTGCGGCACATGGCCTCGTCAACCGGCCGCAGTCGCACCATCTCGCGCCAGATGGCGGCGTCGTTGAACCAGCCTTGGCCGGGCAGGTCCATCCACCAGGTACCGAAGCCGCGCAGCGCGGCTTGCGCGGTGTTGCGCAGCATCACCTGTTGGGTCTGCTGTAGGTTGACCAGTCCGCCTTCCTGGACGTGCTCTTGTTTGCGCGGATCAAGGTACGTGCGCGAGTCGTCCTCGTTGAGCCACAGGATTCCGCTGCGCGTCACGCTTTCGGCGGCGCTCATCACTGGGGCGGTACCCAGCCACCGGCGATCGGTATAGGAGATTGGCGAGCAGAGGATGTCGATGTCTGCCGCACCGCAGCGCAGCACCTTTTCAAGCGCGTAGTGACCGCTGGTTGGCGCGCCGTTGCCCAGCGGTCCGAACTCAAAGCCGTATCCGTAAAAGAAGAGTGTCAGCGCCTGTCCGCCGGAGCCACGGCGACAGGCCGCCGCGAGCGCCAGCACATGGTCGGCCATCTCCTCTTGCTGGAACAAGGCGAAGTCGATCAAGCGGCGTTCACGCGCGGGGTCGCGCAGCAGGCCGTAGGGGTGCGCCCGCCGCGCTTGGTGTTCAGGCGGTTCGGCTGTTGCCGCATCCGGGACGCCACGCGCCGCGAGCCAGGCGCGGAAGGCGTCGCACGTCGCGGGGTCGTAGCCGCTGAGCGGCGGTTCCCAAGAGTCGTAATAGAACCATTCGCCGGTGTTTTGCCCGCAGGGATGCACACCTGCAAAATGGCCGGGGAAGGCTTCGCGCAAGTGTTGCGTCAGTTTCTCCAGATGCGCGCAGACGGCGGCACGGTAAGCGCGGTGCGACACGCATGAGATCGGGTACGGGGTTTGGCCGTCGTAGACCATGCGCGCGTCGGGATGGCGTTTCAGCCACCAATCGGGGGCGTTGGCGCTGACGCGGGGAACCAGCAGGACATTGGGGTTGACCGCGATGATGCGGCGGCAGAGGGCATCGAGCGGCGACCAGTCTTGCGCTTTCTCCGGCGGTGCCCAGCAGGCCGGGGCCGAAAACGAAACCAAGTTGACACCGGCATCGCGTGCCAGCGCGATCTGCGTGTAGAACGAACCGGGCGGCCCGCCGATGCGCGAGTAGTGCCCGTTGTCGACACGGTACACGCAGGGCAGCACGTTTTGCGCTGGCGCGGCCTTCACGGCAAAGGAACAGCGGTAGGTGCGGGCCTTGCTGAAAGTCAGGTGTCGGCTGTAGAGGTGGAAGTCCGGTCGCGCGGTACCGGCGGCAGGCGCGCGTAGCGTGACGTGCAGTGCGTTGTCGGTGAAGGCCAGCGTTCCCACCGTGTTCTCGGCACCTTGGGGCCAGACGCTCCAGCACTGTTGGAACGCGGCTTCCGATGCGAAACTGCCGCTCGGCAGCACGTCAGCGCCGGTCACCGTATCGATGAATCGCAACTCCTTGATCCAGACCTCTCCCGGTGTGTCGGCGAAGCGGAAATGGAGCGTGGCGTTGCCGGGCGCATCCCGTTCCGGTGTGAGATCGAACTGGCATGTTGACCAGTCGGCATCGGCCCGGATGTTTCCGCTGTTTTCGGAACCCCAGAAAAAGCGCGGCGGCACTGGAGTTCCGTTGACATGGATCTGCGGTCCGCCCGGAGTTGTCGCGACCCTGACCGACAGCGGCTCGCGGCCGTACGCGGCGGCGACCCATATCAGCGCGATACTCCAGAACCAGCCCTGTGTCCGCAATCTGTTTGAGACGTTCATCGGTCCGCGCTCCTTTCGTTTTCGGTTGGGGGGTTATGCGCGCATGCTATTACGACGGGCGCAATGCACCGAATATCGGCTGGAGGTGGCGCACGTAAAGGTTTTCGGTGACGTGTTTGGCAACCACCGGCTGACAGGCGCGCAGCGCGTCCAGATAGCGCGGGCCGAGTTCAGCGGCAATCTTGAAGGAGACGTGCATGAACTGCCTGAAGTCGGAGTTGAACTGGGTGTCGGCGGGAGCGTGCTTGAGCGTCGCGGCGAAGCGGCCCGCATTCCAGCCCTCGACCTCATCGAGTCGCGGTAGGCGCGAGCGCTGCACGTCGATCACGGCCGCATACGGGGCGCACAGTTCGTCGAAACGCGGCAGCGCCAGCCGGTAGATCTCTTTGGCGATAGCGAGTCCCTCGCCGCCGGACTTGGCCAGTCCGGTCAACTCTTCCAGCCAGGTGGTGCCGGCGGTTTTGATATGCACGCCTGCATGGTGTTTGGCCAAGGAGTCCGCGATGGCGGGGTAGAGCGAAAACTTATCGCTGCCGGAATGCACGCTGAGCTTGAGCGAGGCAGGCAGCCCGAAGCGTCGTGCCGCCTCGCGCACCACGCAAACATTGGCGTCAAATTCAGCCGCGAACTCCTGCGGGTCGCCCACGTAGTCGACACCTTTATTGAAGCGTCCGGAGAACTTGGGCGCGATCGTCTGCGCCGGTATGCCTTCGGCCGCCACGGCGGCGAGAATCACAAAGAGCATCTCGGGGGTCTGCGGCAACTCGGCCTCATCCATCGAAATCTCGGTCACAAAGTTGTCTGCTCCCTTGATCTCCGCGATGTGTCGGTAGAGTCGTCCGGCCTGGCGTACCGCGAAGAGCGTGCTGCGCAGGCATTCGGCCAAATGGTGGCGTGTCAAGGTCAGCGGCTCTTCAAGCCCTTCGATCGCGTGGGTGCCGACGAGCGTCTCGTGCCGTCCAATGAACGCGTAAATCTCGCTCTCGCCCAGAGTTTCGCCGATGTAGTCCGCGACGTCCAGCGTGAAGAAGTCCGAGGCCTCGATGAACGGATCGACATTCTTCAGGGTGATGTGGTCGGCGTCCACGAAGTAGGGGGCCGACCAAGCAACCTCGTGTACCGCCGCGTCGGCTTCGTCACGCACGTCCTGCGGCTTCGTGCCGATCAGGGTGTGTTCCCGGTTTGATTTGTTCCAGACCGGCACGACGGTCACGCCTTCGTGCTCGGCCAGCAGGCGAAAGGCTTCAAGTTGGGCTGTACCTTGCTGACCGAACCGGTCGCCGATACCCATTGAGTAGGGGGCGAGCTGTTTCATGGTGATTCTCCTTTT
>DAOTMQ010000219.1:0-5954 GCA_035450385.1 Kiritimatiellia bacterium
GAGGCAAGCCTTAACGTGATGTCTTGAGGGACTCCCATTGAAATTAAGCCCATATGAATCCATCCTTTAGAAACAGGTCGTCACCATTTGAAAAAAAGAGTTGGCATCACTCTTTCTGCCATGAATCCCGCAAAACAGGGGACTGTTTGAATCCGAAAAGTTTGCCTAGCGTTGCCCAGCCGTACATCCAGAGCGTGATCCAGCATACGGGGATGTGGTAGAGCCAGGCACGATCTGGCTTGCGCGCGAAGCCGCGCGCCATTTGAATGAGCAACGGTACAATCAATACTGTCGATAGGCAGAAGAGCACGATGCCTGACCGCTTCTGGCGGTCCCACGGGTAAGTGCGTTGCTTCTCTTGCGCGAAGTAGAGAAAGTCGCGGATGCGCCGCTGTTGCTTGCGCTTGAAGTCCGCCAAGCGCTCGCAGTAGAGATGCACAATACCGGTCTTGACCTTGGCCACCTGCGTGAATCCGGCGCGCACGGCTTGATGCACCACGTCGATGTCAAAAAAGTAGGGTGACCAAACCACGTGCTCCAACAGCGAACGTCGAAAAACAAAGCCGTTCGCGCCGATGGTCGGCAAGGCTTCTTCAGAAAGCGTCAGTTCGAGATAATCGCCCCGGTCTGTCTGCGGAACCTTCAGTCCGGTCCACGTGCCGGTAATGGCGCACAGGCGGTCGTAATTGCGCGTAAACAGACAGAGCGGGTCGTTCATGCCGAGCAAGGCGAAGTAGCGGGTCAGCGCCGGGTCTTCCGGCCGGACCGTGTAGGCGATCGGCTCGCTCGCCACAATCTGCGGATCGTCGAACGGCGCCACCATCCGCTGCAGCCACTCTGGATCGGGCAGGATGTTATCACTGTCCACCAGTGCGATGAGGTCACCGGATGCCGCCTGAATGCCAGCAGCCTTGCCGGCCTCGCCGGTCTTGAGCGGGTTCTCGACGATCTTGTCCACACCGCAGGCGCGCGCGATCTCCAGCGTGTCGTCTGTCGAGCCGGCATCCGCTATCACGATCTCGCAGCGGCCCTGCGGAAACTTCTGCGCAGTAATCGCTTGAAGGCACGCCAGCAGGGTCTTCCCGGAGTTCAGGGTCGGGATGACCACACTCACATACGGAACGGCGTCCTGCTGCATATCCTTTTCTCGCATCCGGGAATCACTCCAACAACCACAAAAACGGCCGAGACCTTTTCGAAACGTTCCAGCCATTCAGATGTCGCGAACAAGGTACCATTCTGTTGGCCTTTTGACCATAAGTTCCTGAGTTCATTAGTGCGTTAGTGCCTTGTCGGCTGAACTTTTTGCACCGATCCGGCGTTTAATGTACACTGAGGAGGATGGAAATGAAAAAAAGTTCACTGATCGCCGTGTTGCTGTTTGCTGTAACCGTCTCACACGCCGCTTCGCAAGCACTTCCCGGCGCACTTCAGAAAGAGGCGCGCACAGCGATTGATAAAGGGCTGGCATGGCTCATCGCCAACCAGAAGGAGGGCGGCTTCTGGTCTGACGAGAAGAACCCGGCCATGACGGCGCTGCCGGTCTGGGCGATCTCCGCTGCCGGTGTCACCACCTATTCTTCACAGGTCGACAGGGCGGTCGCCTACATCCTCTCTAAAGCCCAGCCTGACGGCGGTATCTATGTGCCCGATCCGCGCCGCGGCGGTGCGGGCCTCGGCAATTACAACACCTCGCTCTGCATGATGGGGTTGCATGCCACCGGTCGCAAAGACGTGATCCGCGTGATCCAGAAGGCGCGTGATTATACCGCCTCCACCCAGCTTGTCGGCGACGACCATCACGCCGGCGGATTCGGCTACGACAAGGGCGGTCGACGCCACACCGACCTGAACAATACCGGTATGGCCATTGACGCCATGCGCCGTACGCAGGATGTCGAGGACCTCCGACCGTCTGGCGAAAGACGCGCCGACCTGAACTGGGACGCTGCGCTGAAATACGTCGAGAACATGCAGCGCAAAGAGGGCGAGGACAAGGGCGGTTTTCTCTACACCCAATCGTTCGAGCCGGGCGGCATACCCGCCCCCCAAAAAGGACAGGACGGCACACGCGCTGCGGAGGCTCGACCGCAGCTTCGCTCCTACGGCTCTATCACCTATGTCGGCTTGCTCGCCATGATCCACTCGAAGCTGACACGCGATGACCCGCGCGTGCGTTCGGCGGTCGACTACTGCACCAAGCATTGGACCCTCGACGAGAATCCGGGGCAGGGCGAGCAAGGCATCTACTTTTACTACAACATCTTAACGCGCGCCCTCAACGCCGCAGGCATCGACGAGATCCCGCAGGCGGCAGGCGGCAACCTCGCCTGGCGCGAGGAGCTGGTCCGTAAAATCCTCAGCCTCCAAAGGCCCGATGGCTCCTGGATCAATGACAACAACCGCTGGTGGGAAAACGATCCGGTTCTGGTGACCTCCTACAGCCTGCTGGCGCTCGAATTCGCATGCGGGCTGACGCAGTGACCCCTCACGGTGCCGCCCAGCGGAACACCTTTAGAGACTGCAATTCAATCAGCCAGATTTCCCGTCCTTGCGCCGCGCAGAAGGGGCCTGACCATTCCGCCCCCTCTTCCACCTGTGGCAAACGCATACATCCGGCCACGCGTCCGTCCGACGCAAACACCACCATGCGGTCGTCCGTCAAAGCAAGCACATGACGGCCCGTGTATGCCATTGTACGCTGGATGCCCATTCCAAAGGGAACCGCAAACGTGGTTAGCGGCTCGCCCGCAGCGGTGTAGAGCGAAATGGCGACTTCGCGCGACTGGCTGCTCGAAGCGACGGCCAGCGATCCGTCGGGCGCGACGGCGGCCGAATTAAGATATTCCAGCCACCGGCCATCCGCGCGACGGCTGATCCGACGAACCTCTTCGGAGCGTCTGTCCTGAACGAGAAACACGTCGTTATAGCCGAGAACCCACGCCAAATGATTGGATGGTTGGAAGCACCACGTTTCGGTGATCGGGTCGAATACGTTGGTCACCATCCCGATCCTGCTGAAGTGTTCATCAAAATGTGCGTAGCCGTCCTTATGTCCTCCCATCTGAACGTACACCTGCCGGTCCGGCGACACTGCGATGTGTGTCACGTGAGCGTACTCTGTCATGTCAGCCACATCCGGGATGCAGCGTCCCACCGGTTTGCCGGCGGCATCAAACACATGAACAACATGGCTTTTTTTATCCGCGATGTACAGGCGGTCGTCCGGCCCGACCGTCGCACAACTGCCCTCGTACAGAATATCCTGCGCGGAGGCAACCCCGGGCAACCGGTCGGCGACCCCGTTCGCGGCAAGGCGCAACAGCGCATCGCCGTCACTGGTCCAGATGTCGCCGCCGGGTGAGCAGACGAATCTGTGCTCGACTGCAATCGGTCTGCCGTCCGTCAACCGGGCAACGGCGGCCTGCCGGATTGCCCCATCCGCACCCAGTTTCAGGAAGTTCGGGCGCACGCCAAAATCATATAGCAGAAAACCGTCATCCGTATCGGCCGCGAGGCCCACCGGATAGTTGGGCTCGCGTCCCCATGCCTTCCGAAGATCGACAACCCGCTCGAACTTTCCGGCGCGGTCATAGATCTGAATTGTGTGGCGGATATTATCGAGCACCGCGACCGAATCCCCTTTATATCGCGTGACGTCTTGTGGACTCAGCAGTTCATCCGGTTGACCGCCATACCCGCTCTCTTCACGCCGCCACATCTCGCGGCCCTCGAGATCAAAGCAAAACAGTCCCCGCATGGCTTCATACTTGAGGTTGCGGTAGGTCAACACCACAAAACGACCATCCGGGAACCCTGCGATCTTCTTAACGGAAGGACAGTTTGTTATGCAGAGTTCCCGCACCTGATCCGTTGCGAAATCCACCATAAAAAACCGCGCCGTGTCTCCCACCTTTTCGGTTGAGACACTGGTCAGGAAGCGGCGTCCCCCCACATGCGAAGGCCCCGCGAAAACCGGTCCCTCCGGCAATGCGATATCCCGCATCGGCAACTCGCTTAGAACCGCGCCGTCTTGGGTGAGTTGTACCCATGCTGGAGTCTCGCCCGCGCCGTAGCGCAACGCGCAGATCCTGCCCTCGGCATCGAAATCAAATGCGCAGAAATCGCGCAGCGGCGACGGGATTCTCCCCGGCACACCGGCAAGCGCAAAGGTGCCCGCCGACCGCAACGGAAACTCAGGACACTCAAAGACCGGCCGGGGTTCGTCCTTGGGCGGCCAGATGTACGGCGTCCGTCCAGTTTCGCGGACCTGCCACGCCCCTTCCGGCTGCGGCACGATCTCGAACGAGACGCGTTGTCCGGCTTTTACATGCGGCACGTCGAAGGTGCGGTCGGGCGTGACGTTCAGAATACCACCTGTATCCCAGAGAGCCTCCCACACTTCTTCTTGCCTGTCGGGATCATCGGGGAAGGTGTAATCCCCGTTCAGGACCAGCGACCAGAACGGGGTCTCCGCCGCATCCACAAGCATAAACACGCCGCCCCTGCCGTGCGCATCATCTGCGATCACGCCGTGCGCCAAAATGTATGTTGTCGAAGGAATCGCTTTGGCCGTCATGAGCGTACGACACGGCTTACCCGCAGCGGCGGCCATCAGCGTCTGCGGATATACCGTCGCGACTCGCTTGCCGCTCGACATCTCACATACCCACCACTGATCAATACCACGACTCAAGTCCGCATCCGCCACCCACCACACCACCCTGTCAGCGGGCTCAACCAGAAAGATCCCCTCACAATTCGGGTCTGGTAGACGTTGTGACCACTTACTCCTCTGACGCGCGTGCGTCTCTTGATGAATAGCCTCTCCCGAAGGCGACATGATGACCGTGGAAAAGGTTCCGCACCCGGCCAAATACCCCTGTTCGGAAAGACCATCCTCGCCCAGACTGTAGGCATATCCGGCGACATGTCCGGAGTTCGCGATCTCGCAGTCCCACAGCGTGAAGTCCAACGTGCCGGACCACACGGTCACACCTTGCTTGGTGAACCGATAGTCCGCCGGACCTCGTCCCAGCCGGTCACTTGGATTGACATGCAAGACATACGTCCCGGAACGCGACTCGCGGGTGTAAGGGTGCAAGACCGATGGCGGCCTGCCACTCGCATGCGCACGCTCCGCGAACGGCAAGCCGGTCGCGAGCATCCCGATCAGGATGATCGGCGCATACTGCACCACCGCCAACAACCGAATCCGTTTCATGCCTTCATTGTGCCATAATCTAAAAAAAGAACAAGCACACGGCGGGTCAGGGTTGTGAGCGGCAGTTCGCGCGGCGTTGCGAAACGTGCGCCCGACGGACGCGGATCGGCCGTGGGGATACCGCTGAGCCCGATCGCCTCGAAGAGGTGCCACACTTGCTTGAAGTGTGTGAAAGTGTGGGAGAAGCATCCCCGCGCCTCCATGCGCGTAGCACGCATCCCGGCCGCCGTGCGTAATACACGCGCCGCATCACGCGCGGTCGGGGTCTCGCCGGACGCGCCGTTCGGCAGTTCCCACAATCCGCCCAGAAGACCGTCGGGCGCACGCTGTGTGAGTAGCACACGTCCGGACACATCACGCGCCAACACCGCCACGGCGGTGCGCGTCGGCAGGGCTTTGCGGGGCGGGCGCGTCGGCAGCGTGGCCTGACGCCCTTCGCGGCGCGCCACGCAGTCGACGCGCAATGGACACCCGTCGCAACACGGTGAACGCGGCGTGCAGCACGTAGCCCCCAGATCCATCATCGCCTGATTGAAATCGTCGGGACGCCCGGACGCCGTGATCCACGGCTGTAGCCACTCCGCCAGCCGCACACGCGCCGCTGGCTTGCGGAAGTCGTCATCCCATCCCAGATAACGTGCGAAGACGCGGATCACGTTGCCGTCCACCACTGGCGCCGGAATGCCGAAGCAGATGCTGGCGATGGCTGCGGCTGTGTAAGGCCCCACGC
>DAOTMQ010000220.1:0-5949 GCA_035450385.1 Kiritimatiellia bacterium
CCCCTTCTCCCCACGCACGTGGGGATACCCCGAGCCCGCTGCCCGATCCTCTTCCAGCGGGAGAGGGGAGGCCATCAGAGTTGACGGTTGGTTTGATTGTGAACAGTCAATAAAATCGGCGGATTCGAATGAATCGATTCTTTCGATTGTTTAACTCCCAAATCCTCACTGAATCGCGTTTGCCTGTTGTCCCGAGCGGCGGTAAACAGTAAGATGGGCGTCGAAAGGAATCGTTTCCCGCGAGGGATGGATGAAGGAGCGTTTGGATACATTGCTGGTGCAGGCGGGGCTGGCCGAAAGTAAGGAGCAGGCCCAACGTCTGGTTCTGGCGGGTGAGGTGCGCGTGGCGGGTCAGCGCGCGACGAAGCCGGGACATAAGGTGGATGCGTCTGCACCGCTTGCCGTGGATGCGCGGCCACGTTTTGTGAGCCGTGGCGGCGAGAAGTTGGAAGGAGCCTTTGCAGCGTTTCCGGAGTTCGATGTTACGGGTAGGGTCTGCCTGGATGTCGGTGCCTCGACCGGTGGCTTTACCGACTGCTTGCTTCAGCACGGCGCGGCGCGCGTCATTGCGGTGGATGTCGGTAAGGGGCAGTTGCACTGGAAACTGCGGCAGGATCCGCGGGTGACCGTCATCGAGGGTTTTAACGCGCGTTATCTGCAACCGTCAGATTTGCCCGAACAGCCGCAGGCCGGGGTGACCGATGTCTCGTTCATTTCGCTGAAGCTGATTCTGCCGCCGATGGTCGATGTCTTGCCGCCGGGCGGTGAGTTGGTGTCGCTGATCAAGCCGCAGTTTGAAGCGGGACGCGCGAAGGTGCCGGGCGGTGTGGTTCGCGATCCGGCGGTACACGAAGAAGTGGTGGCGGAGATCAAGGCGTTTGGTACGGAGACGCTCGGTCTCGAGTGGCTGGGATGTGTAGAATCCCCGCTGCGCGGTCCGGAGGGCAATATCGAGTTTCTGGCGTGGTGGCGCAAAGGAGAGACAAAAGAGGCATGAAGACAATCGGTATCATTGCGAATCTCGAGAAGAATCGGGCGGTCGAGGCGATCCGGAATGTCTCCGATCTGGCGGACGGCATGGGGTTCACGGTTTACGCCGAAGAGTGTGCGGCAGCGCTTTGCCCGCCGGAACGTATCTGTCCGGTGGCGGAGTTTGCCGCGCGCGGCGTCGAGGCGGTCGTGGTGCTGGGCGGCGACGGAACGATGCTGGACGCGGCGCACCGTACGGCTGGGCAGAATCTGCCGCTGATGGGGCTGAACATCGGCTCGCTCGGATTTCTCACCAGCGTTGAAGAGCAGTACTTCGCCGTGGCGTTGCAGCAGTTGCGCGAGGGACGTTTCACGGTGAGCCTGCGCGCTGCGTTGGCAATGGAAGTGGTTCGCCGCGACGGCGAACGGTTCTCGCTGCCGGATGCACTGAACGATGTGGTCGTAAGCCGTGGCGCGTCGGGCCATGCGGTAGAGATTGATCTGGCGCTTGATGAGAAAGCGGTGACGCGCGTGCTGTGCGACGGCATTATTGTCTCGACGCCGACCGGTAGCACGGCCTATTCGCTCTCGGCGGGCGGGCCGATTTTGCTGCCTGACACACCTGCAACGGTTATCAGTATGATCTCACCGCATACGCTGACCTACCGGCCGCTGGTGATCCGCGATACGGTGCGGGTGTCGTTGCATGCGGCAACCTGTGTGGTGCCGATGATCGTGAGTTCGGATGGACGCGACAGCAAGCCGCTGCAGCGCGGCGATACGGTGCGTATCGCGCGCAGTCCGCGCAGTGTGCCGTTGATTGAGTTGCATGGCTATGACCCGTGTGATGTCTTGCGCCGCAAGCTGGGGTGGGGGAGCCGATGAAGCGTCTCCGCCTGCTCTGTGAAGGGATGGTATGACTGTATCTCCATGGATAGCGGTGGCGCTCGCGTTGCCGGTGTTGCTGTGCGGCGAAGCGCTCGTGCGGCGTGTGCGCCTGCTCAATCGGTTCAATATCCCGGCGCCGGTGGTGGGCGGGTTGTTGGTGGCGCTGCTGGTGCTGATTGGCAACCTCTCGGGTGTTTGCGAGCTGCGTTTTGAAACCGGTGTTGCGCAACGTTGGTGGACCTGGCTGGTCTGCACGCCGTCGGAGTGGGCGCAGTCGCCGGTCAAGAATGTGACCCAGCCGCTGCTGGTCGCGTTCTTTGCCTGCATCGGGCTGAATGCGAGTTGGGCGCTGGTCAAGCGCGGTACGCTGCAGGTCGCGATATTTCTCGGTTTGGCGTTGGCGCTCGCGGTGCTCCAAAATCTGATCGGTGTGGGGCTTGCGTCGATGTTGGGTATCCCGCGTCTACTGGGTCTTATGTGCGGCAGTGTTTCAATGACCGGCGGTCACGGCACGGTGATGGGCTTCGCGCAGGAGTTCGAGGCGGCTGGCCTTGATGGGGCGGCCGTCATGGGGGTGGCGGCGGCGACCTTCGGGCTGGTGGCCGGCGGGTTGATCGGCGGGCCGGTCGGCGGCGGTCTGATCCGTTCTCGTGGCTTGCGTCCGACGGCAGATGTGACGGCGGATGCAGCTTCGGATGTGCAGGAGGTGTCGGACGGCGAGAGCGGTATCATTTCTGATCTGCGGCGGTATGCGCGCTACGGGTTGTCGGGGCTGTATCATCTGCTGTTGGTGCTGGTCTGTGTCAAACTCGGCACATGGGTGAGTGTGATCATACAAGGTACCGGCATCACCTTCCCGGTCTATATCGGCGCGATGTTCGTGGGTGTCGCTTTGCGTAATGCGGCGGATGTCATCCACCCGCGCGCGGTGTGCACGGAGCGGATCGACACGCTCGCCTCCATCTTGCTCGGCTTTTTTCTCTCGATTGCGATGATGAGCCTGAACCTGATCGAACTGGCCGGGGTGGCCCAGGCGATGATGATCATTCTGACTGCGCAGGTCGTGTTGACCGCCATCTTCGCGCGCACTGTGACTTTCAAGGTCATGGGCGGCGACTACGATGCGGCTGTCATGGTGGCAGGGCATTGCGGATTTGGCCTGGGTGCCATGCCGAATGCCATCGCCAACATGCAGGCGGTGACGAGGCGTTACGGTCATGCGCCGCGCGCGTTTCTCGTGGTGCCGATCACGGGCACGTTTCTGATCGACCTCTTCAACGCCACGATCATCACGGCTTTCATCCATGTGCTGAAAGTTTTTTAACGCAGAGACGCAGAGGCTCAGAGATTTTTTGGGGAAGTTCATTAGTGCCTTATCGGCCGATAAGGCCAATAAAAAACAAGTTGTTTCTCACACGAAGGCACAAAGGGCACGAAGGTTTTTTATGGGGCATGATTCAGCTTTTTTCTCTCACAGAGAGCACAGAGAACACAGAGGCTTTTTTGGAGGACGCTGCTCGGTTTTTGGAACCACAGAGACACAGAGGCACAGCGTTTTTGGGGAGGGGCACTGCTCGGTTGTTTCACGCGAAGGCGCGAAGACGCGAAGGTTGGAGGGCGAGTGTCTCCACGAGCCGCCTTCTGCTCAGGTTCCCTCGCAGAGCACCGGGATCCTGCGCTTTTAACGTAAAACTATCGCCATAGGTCGCGAGTCGCGGGTCAAACTCTCTTGTTTCTGAGCACAGAAGCGAACGGGGCACGGGTTTTCCAACCCGTGGCACGGACAGGAATGTCCGTGCCCCTGTTTCTTGGGCGCGACGCCGGGCATGCGGTGCCAAAGCCCCGAAGGGGCGGCTTCACCTTAGCCCAAGGCAAGCGAAGCGCAGCTCTGGGTCACGATAACATCATTCGGTGGCCTGAAAGGCCACTTCAAAGAAGCGACCTGCAGCGGGTTTAAACGCCCAACGCTCAACGCTCAACTTTCAATGCTCAAGTGGGCGGCGCATGCGCCGCCGAGCAAGCAGACGCTTGCCCATCCCGGTGCTCCGCAATGAAACCTGAAACCATCCTTCCGCACAGCGGAAGGCGGCTCGTGGGGACACTCACCCTCCAAATCATGTCAATCAGGTTGGTCATGTCAATCAGGTCAAAAAATGAAACCACGGAACACGGGCAAGATGCCCGTGCCACACCCCTTTTGCAAGACACGCTGTTGCGGGCGAGGACGCCCGCGCTCGACTCTCTGCTCCCCTTTTCACCAGAAACGCATGACCTTCGCACACCCCTGTCACTAACCAATTACGTCTACCGGGTGGGCGCGCGTTCGATCAACTCTGCCAGCCGATCGCGCCATGCCAGTACGGCGGCGGGATCGCGCGTGTATGACTTGAGACTGGCGACCACGTTTTCCGGGACGTGCAGGGCCGCGCGTGCCTCGGTGGTCCAGCCGGAGGTCGCGGGCGACGCATGTTTCTTCAAGAGGGCTTCCAACTCCCGGACATAGGCGTAGTCCTCCAGCCCATCGCGGAAGTTTTCGAGGCGTTGGGTCGGTAGCGGCTTGCCGTCCGGTCCGACGCAAGTCCATGCACCGTCGCCGTGATAGACGGTCCAACTCCGCGCATCCCACTCGGTGAAGGGGCCGGTCGTGATGGGACGGCGCGCGTTCCAGATGCTGATCTGGTAGTAGAGGAAACCGTCAGGCCGTTCTTTGGCGGTCATCGCGCCCATCAGCAGGCGGCCTTCAATGGCCGGGCACTCGATAAACATGTTGGCGTAGGGGGCATGCGGTCCGCAGCAGATGTACCACCAGACCTGTCGTCCGTCGGCGCGGGCGCGCGCGGCCTGCTCGGCATCGTATTTCGGTGTGAGGGGGCAGAAGGCGTCCACCGAACGGATGCCGGAAGCGAGACCGAAGCTGTGGTCGTAGGTCGTGGTCATGATCGGGACTCCGGGGCAGGCCTTCCGGATCAACGCGGCGGCTTCTTCGACGCGTGCGAAGTAGTTGGTGGCGACCTCGTCGCAACCGTAGATGTAGGCGTGTTCGATCAGTCCGTGCGATTTGGCTTGGTCGTAGGCGGCGCGCAGGCGGTCGAGGGTCTTGCTCTGCCAATCCGTGCGTGATGCCGGAGTGTCCTCGAAATATCCCCAGTAGCCTAGATTGAATTGGCCGAGCCGTCCCTGACTTTTCAGGCGTTTCAGGATCTCGAAGTCCGGCATGCCGCGATGATACAGGCTGTCGTACGTGATGTAGTAGTCGGCCAGGAAGTCAGCCCAGGCGGCGGTGTGGCGTTTCCAGGCCTTGGCCGGATAGTCCGGCTCTTTGCGCCAGACGGCCTGCTCTGCCTGTGTTTCGGGGATCGGCCTGTCACCTGGGGAAAAGGTGATCGCGAGCGGTAGCGGCGAGAGGTCGGGCAGGGTGAAGTCGTAGACGCGCACGCGCAGATCGAGTTTGACGGCTGGCGCGTTAGCGGCGCTCACCGTCAGCGTGCCGCGGTAGTCGCCGGGGGCTTGGTTGCGCGGCGCCCGCACGCGGATCCAGAAGCTCTGCACGTCGCCGAGCGCGATGTCGACCGGACCGAGGAAATCGAGGATCGGGTCGGGCCACCAGCCGATGTGCGTGACAGCATAGGGCGGCTTGCGCTTGGTCTGTACATAGCCGGTCACATGGCAGTCGATCTGCGAGGCGGGCAGGACAGCGCCGCGCGGCCCTTTGAGCGCGCTGGCGGTGACGCACACTTGGCGCAGCGCGGAGTCGGCGGAGAGCACGCCGATCTGTACGCTCTCTTTTTCATTGCGGGCGAGACTCAGTGCGACCGTGCGCGTCGGCGTCAGGGTGAACGGCGCGTCGCGCGGCATGATCTGTTCCATGGCGGTGGCGGTGCCGATCAGCATCGGCGATTCGGCAAAGCCGGCGCGAAGGCTGGCCTGTCGAAAGCGGAACGTGTCGACCAGCCGCTCGGTGCGATTCGAAAAGAACGACAGCTCGGCTTGCAGGGCGGCGAGCGTCTCCATCGTTAGGGTGTCGGAGGCGAGGTCGCGGCGCAGGGTCTGGAAAACGGCGCCGAGCCGCTTAACGCCCTGCATGGCGCTGTG
>DAOTMQ010000221.1:0-1794 GCA_035450385.1 Kiritimatiellia bacterium
GCGCTCACAGCCAGCGAACTGTCGCTCAAGTTCGACAGCGAAAACGG
This sequence comes from Kiritimatiellia bacterium, assembly GCA_035450385.1. Lineage (GTDB taxonomy): Bacteria > Verrucomicrobiota > Kiritimatiellia > RFP12 > UBA1067 > DUPH01. Next base: position 48 of record DAOTMQ010000221.1, read on the forward strand.
TTACATCGGCACCGACATCCGTAACGGCGAAGAACTCTTCAAGTGCTCGTCGCTCGACAAGATCATCGTGGTCTGGAACGACGGCCGGTACAAGATGATGCCGCCGCCCGACAAGCTGTTCGTCGACAAGAAGGGCGCGACCTATTGCCAGATTTTCGACCGCGACAAAACGTTCACCTGCGTCTACACCGAACCGCAATACGGCTTCACCTACATCAAGCGCTTCGCGTTCGGCGGCGCCATCCAGAACAAGGAATATTGGCTTGTGCCGGAAGGCAGCAAGATCATCCTGTTCGAGGAAGGCGTGCCGGACGCCGTGTTCGTGAAATACAAACCTGCGAAGTCGCAACGCATTCACCAGCAGATGTTCACTCCCGCCGAGGTTTTGCTGAAAGGGGTCCGTGCAAGAGGTATCCAGATGACCTCCAAGGACATCGCCCGGATCACCACCAAAAAGCCCGGCTGGTGGGACGATAACGACACGCCTCCCAAGGGTGTGCTCGCCTGATTCAAAGGGTAAATGAGGAGATTGTGATGATTACGAGAAATGATGCGCTTCAGGTGGAACTTCGCGTAAACATGCGCGGTGGCAAAGGTACGGTTAAGGTCGAGCACTGGTTCAAGCCCGAAGCGTTCAGTGCCAAGGCGCGGCTTTGCGCACGCTTGACGATTGAGCCCGGCGGCTCCATCGGCAGCCACACGCACGACGGCGAGGACGAGATCTATCTGGTTCTCTCCGGCAGCGGACTTATCGAGGAGCAGGGCAAATGGGTGCCCATCCAGCCCGGCGACGCGATCCTGACCGGCAAGGGCGCTTCACACGGCGTCGAAAACACCGGCAGCGAACCGCTGGTCATCGCCGCCATCATCGTGCAGGTTGCCTGAGTCTACCCGTACCCACATCTTTATCTTCAGAGAAAATCCTTATGAATCTTTTACCCGCATCCCTGCTCCTGCCGCAACGGACCGTCGCCGCTGAAGGCGCGGTGTTGCGCCTCACCAACCTTGCCGCTGAGTTCGGTTCGAACGGTGTATTGGTTCACGGTTGTTCGCTACAACGCTCCGAGTTACTGGACGCGATCTTAAACGAGCCACCGTTCGGCATGCGAGTTCGCGCTTGGCGCCATGCCGGTAACGAACCGACGGTCGATGCGGTCGATGCGTTGCGCGCCGATCTGAAAGCCGACCGTCCCGACTGGGTGGCGGCGGTCGGCGGCGGCAGTGTAATCGATCTGACCAAGGCGGCGGCGGGGCTGCTGGACGCGCCGGAAAACACCGCGTTTTACCAAATGCATCCGGCGTCGATTCCCCCGGCGGCACTGCCACTGATCGCGGCCCCTACCACCGCCGGTACCGGCGCAGAGGCTACGGTGGTGTCGGTGCTGACCGACCCGTCGCGAACCGTGAAACAATCGATCCGCCACCCCTCCTACATGCCGCGTCTGGTGATCCTCGACCCCTGCCTGCTCCGGTGCTGTCCGTCGGACACGCGCGCGGCGGCGGGATTCGACGCCTTCGTGCAGGCCTTTGAGTCCTACACCAGCCTGCACGCCACGCCCCTCACGCGGGCGCTCTCGGAACTGGCCCTGACACGCATTGCACGCGCGTTGCTGCCTTTCTATCAAGGTAACAGCGATCTGGCGGGAGAAATGCTGGAGGCGAGTTATCTGGCGGGTGTCGCGCTGTCGCACGCGCGCCTGGGCATCATTCACGGTCTCGCTCACCCGCTGGGCGTGCGCTTCAACGT
>DAOTMQ010000221.1:1894-5882 GCA_035450385.1 Kiritimatiellia bacterium
CGCGCCTGGGCATCATTCACGGTCTCGCTCACCCGCTGGGCGTGCGCTTCAACGTTGCGCACGGCCTGGTCTGCGCCTGCTGCCTGCCGGCCTGCCTCGCCTTCAACCGAAAGGCCGTAGCCCGCGACCTCAACACGCTCAAATCACAGCACGGGCTGGACGTAGAAGCACAGATCGCCACTTGGATGACGGCGATGGAACTGAAAAATCCTTTTGCCGGCCAACAGGTGACTGACCGCGACGCCTTCATCCGCGAGACGCTCGCCTCGGGTTCGACCGCTGCCAATCCCCGCCCCGTCACGGCGGATGACGTCTCGTCCCTGCTTGACACGATTCTAGAAAAACCTACTCCGATACCCGAATACGCCGCCGCACGGTAGTAGGTAATAGGTAATAGGTAATGGGTAATAGGTAATGGGTAAGACGCTCGGCGTGGAGCGCCGCCCACGCCCGCAGTACCGGCAGTGCCCGCAGTCCCCGTAGCAATCTGGAATGCGCGGGGCGCGGCACCGCTTTCCCTCCGCGCCGCGCACGAAGGGTTTCCCGGCACCCGCGAAGCACCGGGGCAAGCGTCTGCTTGCCTGCGGACGAGCAGACGCTCGTCCCTCCCGCCCGGCGGCGGTCACGCCGCTACACCGTAGAAAAACTCTGCGTCTCTGCGCCTCCGCGTTAAAAACAACCGATTACTTATTTCGCGATGATCGTCTCAATGCGGACAGGCGCCACGGTCGCGGTATTGCGCTTGTCCTCTTTGGAGCGGAAGTTTTTCGCGACCAGCAACTCGCCGCTGTCCGGCGCACGCGCAACGCCCACCGAGCAGTTGAAGGCGTGCTTGCCGAGGAAGCGGAACGAGTCGTCGGTGCGCAACGTGACGGCCGGTTTGCCGTAGCAACCGAACCACCATGTACCGTCGTTGGCGCGGCAGACTGTCTGGATGCCCAAATGGGTCCAGCCGCTCTCAATGACGTGACGCTTCCGGAATTCAAACGACTCGGAGTATTCGTAGACGTAGTTGGCGGTATGCGTCTCCGGCAGTCCGCCGACGATAAAGAAGCGGCCATCGTGCCACTCCATGCCGCCCGCGCCGTGTACCACTTCCGGCACGGCATTCGAGGAGAGCAGCGCGAGCGAGTCGGCATCGTGCACGCAGACCCACGACTTCGCCTTGCCCGGCTCTTTGTTGAACGCGCCGTAATTGACCGCCACATAAACTTTGCCGTCGTGCCACGTCAGATCGCCGTAATGGTTCGGCACCGCCACCTTCGCGCGCTCAGTACCCGACGCATCGGTCTTGATCAGGAATGTGGTGAACGACCAGTAGAGATTGCCGTCGTCATCGCGCGCAATCCCTTGTAAATGCCCCGGATATGCGCCCGGACAAGCGACTTCGCCGCCGCGCGCCAGCACACAAACGGCCAACGCCGCGACCGTCAGCCATGTACATCTGCGATTCATACGAGCCCCCCTTATGCGTCCGCCGCCTGCCCATCGCCGCGGCACAGGCTCTTCACCAGCCAGGCGATGGTTTCCCCCAGATCGTGCATGTTCTCGACCGCCTCGGTGTCGTTCTCCACATCGCCGGGCCGCATACCCACGCCGAAATTCCAGTAGATCGAACCGGGCACGATCATACGCGACATCAGAAACATGTGGTTGATGGCGTCAACCGCATGCACCGCCCCGCCGCGCCGGTTGGCCGCCACCGCCGCACCGATTTTTCGCGAGAAGAGCGCGTCATTGGCGACCGCCACCAGCCCCGCGCGATCAATCAACGCCTTCATCTCAGCCGTCATGTTCGCGAAATAGGTGGGCGTGCCCATGACGATGGCGTCCGCCTCGATCATCTTGGCGATGCAGTCATTGACAATGTCACCGGTGATCGCACAGCGCTTGTCCTTGGCCTTGAAGCACTGGTAGCACGCCATGCAGCCTCGAATCCTATTGCCGCCGACCTGCACCAACTCAGTATTGATTCCTGCGCGCGCGACGCGCGACAGCACCTTCATGAGCAGGACAGCCGTATTCCCTTCAGGGTTTGGGCTTCCATTGAACGCAACAACTCTCATCTCAGCCTCCTTTCGGGTTAAAAGCCGAAATCAAGCTGGCCTGATACGGTCACCTTGCGACCGTCTGGAACAGCCGGATCCGACGTATCATACACGCAAAACTTGATACCGGGAAAGCGCCGTGACAACTCCTCTTGGATGTAACGTTCAACGGCGCGCACGTTCCCGACATCGTCATCAGAAAAACCGACGCTGATCGGGCGGCGCAGGGACTCCGCACCGGTCCGGGACAGGATCTTTACCACATGCTCCACAAAATCGCGAATCGCGAACGGCTTGGCATCTCCGGACGAAGCACCGCCTTCGGTCGCTTCGGCCATCCAGCGTTTGAACGAGGGGTTCGTCACCGCGTGGTAGCGGTTGAGATTCAGGTAGTAGGTCAGCTCTTCCTCGTCCGTGCCGAATGTCGTACACCCGTCAAAACAGGCGCGGTAGCCCCGGAGGTTCGCCATCATCTCTTCACGCTCGGCGTCGGTCAGCACCACATCGATAAAGAGGCGCACCGCTTTCTTGAGCGACTCCGACTCATGGCCGCGGGCTGTGACGATTGCGAACAGCCGTCCCTCGCGCAGCGTTTCGCGCAGCGTTTCAAAGCTGGGGCCGGGTGCGATCTCGCCAGCCATGACCCGCTCCAACGAGATTCGCGTGTCGTGTAGGAAGCGGCTCTCGCTCTCGCCTGCCGTATCCTGAAATTCGATAAAAGCGTTCTCCCACACACCGTCCGGCGGCCGGTAATTCTCAGGATCATTGCGTACCACCGCAAACGCGGTGGTCGAGACGCTGTGCGGACGCCAAGAGCCGTCGGGCTGACGTTTCTCAAGGTGAATGCGCGTGGGCATGTGCAGGATGTTGTCGTCCCAATCGAAGATATAGTACTTGAAGTCGCGCTCGGCGACGCTCACATTGACGCTTTTGACATGACTGGGCATTGCGATTAAGGTATGATGCTCCGTGACAGTTGTCAATCCCATGAAGCAGACTATTCTCATCACGGGCGCTGCACGTCGTATCGGACGGGGCATCGCAGAAACACTGGCCCGCACAGGCTGGAATGTCGTCGTCCACGCGCACCGCGCGACGGCGGAGGCCGATGCGTTGTGCGCCGCGCTGACTGCCGACACCGGTGCGCGGGCCTGGCGCGTTGCGGGCGACCTCGCGACGGAAGGCGGTCCGGACGCGGTGTTCGCGGCCGCGCTTGAGCAGGCTGGTCGCATCGACGCGCTCGTCAACAACGCCGCAGTGTTCGCGCGTCAGCCGCTGGCAGACGCGACAGCCGCCGACCTCGATCGCCAGTGGCGCGTCAACGCGCTCGCGCCGATGCTGCTGACGCAGCGGCTCGCCGACCATCTGGCACGGCGTGACGCCGTCGGTTGCGCGGTGAATCTGCTCGACCAGCGCATCACGCGGCCCAACGCGATGACCGTCCCCTACCTTGTCTCAAAGAAAGCGCTTGAAGCGTACACGCTCTCTGCGGCGCTGGCCTTCGCGCCGCGCCTGCGCGTCAACGCGGTGGCGCCCGGCGCCGTTCTGCCGCCGACAGACACGGCGGCGCGTGAAGCAGCCGGTGAATTTCCGTTGTCGGCGCGTCCTACGGTCAGTCAGGTCGCCGCCGCCGTACGTTTTCTGCTGGAAGCCGAATCCACCACAGGTCAGATCCTGTTTGTCGACGGCGGCCAGCACCTTCTTTAACCTCTAACCCCCAAACCAAGGAATCCCCTATGAACCCTGTCGCCCCAACCACCCTACCCCATGCTGCCCTTCCTGTCCGCGCATTTGGATGCGTGCTGGCCGCAACGATGCTGCTCTCCGCCGGTTGTGCCAGCCTCGGCGGCTCACGCAACGCCACCGTATCCATCCCCTGCACTTACCGCTTCAAGATGTTGACGCGCCCCGCCGATCAGGATCGCGTGGACAACGCGATC
>DAOTMQ010000222.1:0-5829 GCA_035450385.1 Kiritimatiellia bacterium
AAGGACGCATCCAGAATCTGGAGCACGACCTGCAGGCCGCCTTCGTGGATATCGGACTGAAGAAAAACGCCTTCCTTCACTACTGGGACATGCTGCCCGACGATGACAGCAGGCTGGACGAGGATGACGACAACACGCGCCCTTCACGGCGGCGGCGGGTCTCAAACGACATGATCGCCAAGCGCTTCCCTCCGGGCTCCGAAATCGTGGTGCAGGTCACCAAAGGTCCGATCAGCACCAAAGGCCCGCGCGTCACCGCCAACCTCAGCCTGCCCGGCCGCTATCTGGTCATGATGCCCGGCACGCGTCTGCGCGGCGTCTCGCGCAAGATCGGTGATGCCAAGGAGCGCCAGCGCCTGAAGAAGATTCTCGATCGCTTGCCGCTGCCGGATGACGCCGGCCTGATCGTCCGCACCGTTGGTTCGGGTGCCAACAAACGCGCCTTCGTGCGCGACCTGCGGAACCTGTGGGAGTCCTGGAACGAACTGCAGGGCAACATCAAAAACCTCAAGCCGCCGGCCTGTGTCTATCAAGAGCCCGACTTGGTCGAACGCGTCGTGCGTGACTGGCTGACCGAGGAAATCGACCGCGTGACGATCGACGACGCTGAAGCCTACAACCGCATCCGCAGCGTGGCCGGAAGAATTTCGCGCCGTGCAAAAAACATCATCCACCGCTACGAGGGACAGCTCTCGATCTTCGAGCATCACGGCGTGGAGCGCCAACTCGAAGACGCGTTCCGGCGCAAGGTCAACCTCAAGTCCGGCGGTTATCTGATCTTCGATGAGACCGAAGCGCTGATCGCCATTGACGTCAACACCGGACGCCACCGCGGCAAAGGCTCGCAGGAAGAGGCGATCCTCGAGGTAAATCTCGAAGCTGTCGAAGAAGTCGCGCGCCAGCTCCGCCTGCGCAACATCGGCGGACTGGTGGTGGTCGACCTGATCGACATGAAATCGCGCAAACATCAGAACACGGTTCACAAGGCCATGAAGCAGGCACTCAAGCGCGACCGCTCCCGCACCAACGTATTGCCCATCTCTGAGCTAGGGCTGATGGAAATGACCCGCCAGCGCCAAGAAGAGAGCCTGCTCTCGCAGATGTATGCGGATTGCCCTTACTGTCGCGGCCACGGTCTAATCAAATCGCCTCTGGCCCTGAGTGTGGACATCCAGCGCCAGATCGCGGCCATCATGCGCAAAATGCGTCAGGAAGGGAGAGAGATGGTCGAGTTGCAGATCATTGTCGCGCCCAGCGTGCTTGATCGCTTGCGTACCGAAGATGAGGCTTTCTTGGTCGAATTGCAACGGCGCTATACGGGGCGCTTGACCTTCAAATCGGAACTCCACCGCCATCCCGAATCCTTCTGCATTGCAGACGGACAGAGCGGCAAGATCCTCTACTCCGTCGGCGACCAAGCCGCGCACTAGCCGAAAGGATGGGTTCAAGGGTTTCAAGGGTTCAAGGGTTTCAGGGTTCATACAGTGCTCGGGATCTTTTAACGCAGAGACGCGGAGACGCAGAGTTTTTTGGGCGAGCGCCCCCGCGAGCCATACCTCGCTTGAGCGTTGAGTGTTGAACGTCGAGCTTTGCCTTTTCGTGTTCCGTGGTTAAACAATCGATCCCGATAGCGATCCCGATCCCGATTTGGATGAAACCATGAAACCTTGAAACCAGAAACCAAAGAGAGTTGAAGGTTCAACTCTTTTTAGGCTTACTTCTTACCTATTACCTCTCTTCCACTATTCGTTATTAGTTGTTCGTTATTCACTCACTTCACCTGTCCTGCCAGCCAGCCGACCATGAAGTCGGGGAAGAGCAGCAGCAGGGCAAAGACGATCAGGTAGGCGGGCAGAAAGCGCATCGCGCCGCGAAAGACCTGCGCGGCGTTGGCGTCCGGCGACATCCCCGCAACAACAAAGCAAGAGACGCCGACCGGCGGCGTGATCGCGCCAAGCGTAGTGACCAGACAGACCACCTGCCCGAACCAGATCAGATCATAGCCCATGCGCGTGACCAGCGGCTGGAAGAGCGGCAGTGAAATCAGCAGGAACGCCAGCGCGTCCATGATGCAACCGCCGACCAGATAGCAGCCCATCATAAAGAGCAGGATCAACGTCGGCGCCAGACTCATCTGCGCGACCCAGTCGGTCAACTCGAAGGGCAGGCGCGTCAGCACCAGAAAGCGTCCGAATACCGTGGCACCCGCCAAGATTAGAAAGACCATCGCGGTAATGCGCAGGGTCGCCACGACGGCGTTGATGAACTGCCGAAGCGAGAGTCGTCCGCGTACCAGACAGCCAACGATTCCAAGCAGCGCGCCAAGTCCGGCCGCTTCGGTGGGCGTCACCAGGCCCGAAAACATCGAGACCATGATCACGGCGAAGAGCACCGCGACTTCAATCACCTGCGGCAGCAGCGCAAAGCGCCGGGTGTGTGAACCCCGCGTGCCGGTCCGCGCCCAGTCGGGATGCTGCCACAGGATGACCTTCACCGTCAGCACGAACAGGATCGTCAGCAGCACGCCGGGCAGGATGCTGCCCGCAAAGAGTTTGCCGATACTCTGCCCAGTGTATAAACCGTACACCACCAGCACGATGCTCGGCGGAATCACCGACCCCAGCGTGGAACCGGCAGCGATGCTGCCGCACTTGAGTTCGGGGTGGTAGTTGTTGCGGCTCATGGGCTTGAGCGCGACCGAACTCATGGTGGCGGCCGTCGCGGTGTTCGAGCCGCAGATCGCCGAAAATCCCGCGCAAGCCAGAATCGTGGTTACGGCAAGTCCGCCGCGCGTGTGCCCGAACCACGCTTGCGCGGCGCGGAACAGGCGGTCGCTGTAGCCTGCGTGATAGATCACCTCGCCCAACAGCACAAAGAGCGGGATCACCGTAAAGCCGTAGTTCGAAAAGACCGACCAGACCTCCGCGCCGACCGTGCCGTTCATCAGCGCGATTGCATTCGCGGGCGGATTGAGCGCCAGCAGTCCGACGAAGCCCGCGAGCAACATCGCCAGGCCCGGCGACATGCCAGCGAACAGGATGAGGGTCAGCATGATGCCGATCCCGAGATACCCGATCATGGCAGGAGTGACGGCGACGCGGCTGAAATGGATGACGGCCCAGATCGCCGCACCCGCCACGACCAGCAACCCCGGTCCGAGCACCAGCCACTTCCGCTTCGAGATTTCGGTCGCCGGCTCTTTGGCCCGTCCCGTTTCGGTTTCGTCACAGATCGGGTTGGCCGTCTGCGCGCGCTGCTTTTCGTATTCGTCCTTTTCGTGATGGCCGAACGCGAGTACGGCGAAGTCGGTCAGGAACGATGCCACCAGCAGAAGAAGCCCACCGGCTACACCGATCATCAGCCACGGATAGGGTAGTTTCAGGGTCTCGGAGACCTCGCCCGCACGCAGCAGCACGCAGGCGCGGTTGACCAGTTGCCCGCCTACAATCGCCATCAGCACAGCCCCCGCAAACACATTGAAGGTGCCGACCCAGCGCCGGGCACCAGGCGTATACACACGCGTGAACAGGTCCAGTTCGACGTGACCGCGCTTGCGTTGCGTATCGGCGAGCGCGAGTGCCACGAGCAGCGCACCGAAGAATCCGGACAACTCGTAGCTCGCGCTGATGGGATGTCCGACCAGACGGCAGGCCACGTTCGCGCCTGAGAGCAAGACTAAGGTGACCAAAAGGACACCCGCTACTGTCATTCCTGCGGCGCAGATCTTTTTTTCGATATTGATCAGTATTGGTAGCATAGGAGGATTTCCAGACTAGGGCAGTTGACCACGGATGTATTCAAGGACCGCTTCGGCATCGATGCCTTTGGCACCGATGCGGGACACGTAATCGGCAAACATCGGCTGCGCGGTGGCGCGCAATGCAGCACGGTCCGCCTCCGTAGGCTCATGGATCACGAGCGCGTGCTGCTCCCGCGACCAATCCAACGCGGCTCGCACATGCTGATCCACATAGGCACCCGTCCACTCGGCGTGCTCATGGTAGAGACCGTCGAGCACCTGTTTGACCGTCTCAGGCAGGGCCTCGTATTTCGCCTTGTTCATGACCACTGCGAAACTGATGACGCAGAGATCGGCTTTATAGACAAACGGGCAGTAGGCCGCGTAGTTCATATCCTTCAACACCTCGCCGGAGGAGACATTGCCTTTCACGACGCCCTTCTGCAGGGCGTCCGGCACATCCGACTGCGGCATCGCGACCGGCGCGGCACCCAGACGTTTCATCACCTCGGCACCGGTGCCGGAGGAGCGCAGCGGCAGATTCTTGAGGTCCTCCAGCGTCTTAATCTCCTTGGAACTCATCACCATCGCGGGCGGACAGGTGAAGACGGCCAACACTTTCACCTGCTTGAATTCATCAGGCTTGAAACGCTCGATCAAGCCCGCCAAGATGCGGCTGGCGTTTTTGGCGTCAGGGAAGAAGTGCGGCAAGTCCATGGCCTCAGAGACCGGGAAGCGCCCCGGCTGGTAGCTCATTGCAAAATTGCCGATGTCGGCTGTACCCGCGATCACGCCGTCAAAAATATCCTTCGCGCCGAGCAGCGTGCCGCCCGGGAACGTGTTAATTTTGAGCGCGCCGCCGGTGCGCGTTTCAACCTCTTGCTTCCAGCGTTCCATCTGTACGCAAGGGAAAGTCGCGGACGGGGGGAAGTTCGCGTAATTGAGCGTGATCGTTCCGTCTGTAGGCGTTCCGGACGGTTGCCGACCGCAACCGACGATCCCGATTCCAGACCCGATTAACAACACAGGTATGAGCTTTTTCATCGTTAGACCCTTTGGGTGTTTCTTTAAATAGAAACGGATCATACTCTTTCGCCCCTGGCGTTGCAACCGGTTTTTTAAAATTTTTTTTTGGTTTTTTGGTTCGCGGAAAATCGGCTGGCGGAGCGGGGGTTCCTGTTGCGATCACACAGTGGCTCGCAATGACGAGTGTAAAAGCTGTGCTCGGCTTTTGTCGGACGCATCCAACATGTCTGACGCTGCGCTGCGTCCTCCGAAAAACACCTCCGAAAAACACTGTTGACAATGCCTGCCGGTAAGGCGTATGCTGGCAGCACGATTTCATAAAGGGTAATGTGTGCTGAGGGTACGGCACGTCGTTGTTCTCGCGATGACAGCGAGATATGACCAGAGGTGAGAGGCCGCGTGCGTTGCGGCTGGGTGTCTTAGAGACCGTCCTGCACATTTTGATTTTGCGCTTACGCGCATTAACGCTTCAGAGGAGAAACCGCCAGTTTTCATAGCGAAGCGAGATGCTCGGAGGTGCGCCGCTACGGCGCGCCTCCAGCCTCGTGTTTCTGCATGGGCGCCTGGCGGTGCCTTCTCCGATGCATGGGCTGGAGTCCGCGCCCTTCTTGTGGGGGCGCGCGGAGCCCGGTGAGGCACGGGCGGCGGGGAGATAGTACGATGGATGGAAATCTTTTTTGCGGCGGAACTGACGTCGGCGAGACGGCGTTTATAGGGCTGCCGGGTCTTTTGGTTGTGGCGGCGTACGCGCTGTGCCTCGCGGTGTACATGTGGGAGCGGGGCGTGTTCCGCGGGTTCTGGGCAGACCGGCGGGAGACATGGGCGTCTTGGTCGCCCGTGTTGCGCATCCTCATGGTGGGTCTGCTGCTGACCTGTGTGAGGGACGGGCGCTGCACAAAGCCCGGCGGCGGGACGAACACCCCCGCCGCCATCGTCTGGCAGCCGGCCATGCAGGAAGGACAGGCGGCGGGTGCCCCGGCTACCGCGCCGTCAGCCCCGTCGAACCAAACGTCTGGCGGCGCTGCCGCCATGCCTGCGGGGGCGGGCGCGCCCGCCCCCGCGCT
>DAOTMQ010000223.1:0-5823 GCA_035450385.1 Kiritimatiellia bacterium
CCGCGCACGAACATCCGTTGCGCGATGAGGAACCGCTCTTTGATACGCGCGCCTATGGCTTTGCGCTCGACATTCTCAAAGAGGATGGCACGCTCAAGCCGTACAAAGGCTGTTGGCGTTATGCGCTGCCCGACTATCCGGCCCGTGGCGTCAACCTGCGCGGCATGACCGACTACAACGTGGAGATCGTCTGCCACGGCGAGGTGATCGGCGAGATCGATCCGATCGGTGCGCGCGCTGAACTCTACAAAGACGCGATCTACCAGCATCTCGGCCGTCGTTACATGTCCATGGAACTGGACCTTGAGAAGAAGCTGTGTACCGTCGAACCGGTGGAGGTGGATTACTACACCGAATCGGAGTGGGAGAGCCGGCTTGATCTGACAACGGATGAAGGGCGCAAGACATTGCACGACTCGGAACTGCGTTTCGGCGCGTTGCATGTGAATAGGCAGCCCAAGCTCTTTAAGAAAGTGCGCGAGCGTACCTTAGAGAATGTGGGCTACGGACCGATTACACTGCCGCCCTTTGAGTACGACACCGTGGGCTTCGCCCTGCGTGCGCCCGAACCGTGGAGCCGTGCGCTGGATGAACGCGACAAGCGGCTCGCACCGGCCGCGCTTTTTGGTCTGCGCTATATTCTGCGTCACGCCGCGTCAAGCGTGAGCATGTCTGACCCGGCCGACCTTGAGACCGATCTCGCGCCGCTTGACCGCGAGGAGGAGGGGAAGGAACGTTCAACGCTCAACGCTCAACATTCAACGTCCAACGAGATTGCGGATGCCGAGGGATTCGTGCCGTTGCCGCCGCCCACTTGGGAGGACATGGCGTTCGAGAGCGCACTCTTTTTGTACGATCGGCTGGAAGGCGGGGCGGGTTATGCGGAGAAGGTGTTTGAGAAGATCAAGGAGACGCTGGAGCTTTGTCGCCGGATGATCCGCGAATGCTCCTGTGAAAACGGCTGTCCGGCCTGCGTGCCGCCGTTGCCGCCGGGGGTGCATGACGAGAATCTGGAACTCTTTCTGGTGGAGTCCAACGCGGTGCGTGTCTGCACCCTGAGTCTGTTGGACGCATTGCTGGACGGCGTGGTCGCGGTGCCTGAAGTCACGACCGTGACGCGCGACTGGCAGCAGCCTGTTGCCGCGCCGGAGCCCGATCAAGAGGCGATCCAGTTGACTCGCAAGTTGAACCGCGCGGCGGATGCGCTGCGCGCCAAACGCAAAGGGGAATACTGAAAAAAAGGGAGGAAGTATGTTGAGGCGTTTTCTGATTGTGTTCGCGGGTGTCTGCGTGGTATGCGCGCCGCTCGCTGAGGCTGCGGAGCAGGTGCCGTTCCGCGCGGGGGCTGCCAAGAGCAATATCACGCCATCGCTGGGGGAGCCGATTATCGGCGGTTTCCATCCTTTCCCGGCGAAGCATGTACATGATGAACTGTGGGCGAAGTGTCTGGTGCTGGAGAGCGGGACGACGCGCGTGGCGCTGGTGGTGTGTGACCTGCTGGGGCTTTCGCACACGCTGTGCGACGAGGCGCGTAGGCTGGTTCAAGAGACGACGGAAATACCGATGTCGCATGTGCTGGTCTCTGCGACGCACACGCACTCGGCGTGTAGCGCGCTGGGCGAACGCTACGATCTCGCCGCCAAACTGAGTCCCTACCAGCAGTTTGTGGCGCGCCGCGTTGCCGATGCCGTGCGCTGCGCGGTCAACAATCTTGAGCCGGCGAAGATCGGCTGGACGACCGCCGATGTGCCGCAGCATGTCTTCTGTCGGCGCTGGTTCCTCAAGCCCGGCACGATGCCAGTCAATCCGTTCGGCAACACCAACGATCTGGTCAAGATGAATCCGGCGCGCGGCAGCAAGGATCTGGTTCGCCCGGCCGGGCCGACCGATCCCCAGGTGGCCATTCTCGGTGTGCAGTCGCGCGAAGGGCGGCCGCTCGCTCTGTTCGCGAACTATTCGCTGCACTATGTGGGCGGTGTGCGTGGCGCGGATATCTCGGCCGATTACTATGGCATCTTTGACGCCCGCATGCGGGAGTTGCTGGACGCCGAACGCCAGTCGCCTGAGTTTCTGGCGATCATGAGCAACGGTACCAGCGGCAACATCAACAACATCGACTTCACCCGTCAGGGCGAGCGGTATGCGCCGTACGCCCGCATGCGTGAGGTGGCGTACGATGTAGCCGCAGCCGTGCATGCTGCCTATCAAACGATCGAATGGCGCGATCAGGTGCCGTTGGGCGCTGCTTTCGAGGAGATCGATCTGGCCTTCCGTCGGCCCACGCCGGAACAACTTCAGTGGGCCAAAGACACGCTGGCCAAACTCGGGCCGGACGCCAAGCCCAAAACGCTCGGAGAGATCTACGCTGCCCGTACTATGGGCGTGCAGAGTCAGCCTGAGCGTGCCCGCTTCGCGTTGCAGGCGTTTCGGATCGGCGATGTCGGGATCACGACATTTCCCAACGAGGTGTTCAGCGAGATCGGGCTGGAACTGAAGAAGCGCAATCCGTTCAAGCCCTCTTTTACGGTCTCGCTGGCGCACGGCTATTTCGGCTATCTGCCGACGCCGGAACAGCACGCGCTCGGCGGGTATGAAACCTGGCTGGGTACCAGCCGACTGGAGATCGAGGCATCGGTCAAGATGATCGATCAGTTGCTCCGTATGCTGGAAAGCCTCAAGTGATGTTCGGCGCAGCGCGTTCGCGCTGTTCCAGCCAGTCAACGATGGCGCGGCCGATGTCGAGCTTGCTTTGCAGCGGCAGGGCGCGGGGCGGCTCGGATGGGGTGAGGAAGGTGACAAGGTTGGTGTCCACCTCGAAGCCGGCGTCGGGGCGCGTCACGTCGTTCGCGACGATCAGGTCGAGTCCCTTGCTGGTCAGTTTGCGTTGCGCCTCGGCCAGCGGGTCGCCGGTTTCGGCGGCAAAGCCCACGAAGATCCGGTCCTCCTTGAGCGGAAGCATCGTTTTGAGGATGTCGGGATTGGGCTCCAGCGCGATCTCTATCGGCACCTCGGTTTTCTTGAGTTTGGTATCGCTCTGGCTTTTCGGTCGCCAGTCGGCGACGGCCGCGCACATGACCAGTGCGTGCTGGTAGGGGAGCAGACGGCGCACGGCCGCCAGCATGTCGAGCGCGCTCACGACGTCAACGCGGAAGACCTGCTCGGGGGTCGGCAGTGTGACTGGCCCGGCGACGAGCGTGACGGTGTGGCCGCGCTCGACCGCCGCCTGAGCGACTGCAAAGCCCATTTTGCCGGACGACCGGTTACTTAAAAAACGGACGGGGTCGAGATGCTCGCGCGTTGGACCTGCGGTAATTAGCAGTTTCATGTAGGAAAGAATACACGGTTTTCGTTGACATTTCAATGCGGACGTGTTGATAATGGGTGCACGTTAATGTGGTTGAAGTCGGACGACGAGCGGGAGGCTCCGGGGAGGAGCCTGCGCCGGGCGGCCGCCATACTGCGGACGGGGTGAGCCCGTGCCGTAAAAAGGGAGTAAGTATGTCGAATTCGATGCCGATGGGAACGCGCGTTAAACTTAGCGCGATGATGTTCTTGCAGTACATGATTCTTCCGGTCTGGTTCATCCCGATGTTTCCGTACATCACTAAGATGGCTCCGGAAGGTAGCATCCTGCCGCTTTTGTGCGGCATGATTATGGGGTTTGGTGCGTTGGCGTCGCCGATCTTCGGTATGTTCGTCGACCGGTTGATGAACAGCGAAAAGGTGTTGGCGCTCTGCAACTTCGCGACGGCTGTGTTGCTGGCTTACGCGTACACGGTCAAGACGCCGGGGGCGCTGTTCGTGACGTTGCTGTTGGTGATGGTGTTTTACATGCCGACTTGGTCGCTGACCGCCACGATTGCGATGGGGAGCAGCACGACTGAGGCGTTCCCGCAGATCCGCGTGTTCGGCACGCTGGGTTGGGTCGCGTCGGCGATCTTCAGTATCGTGGGAACGAAAGTTTTCGGCATCGCGCAGTTTGACAGCACCCCGCATATCTTTGCGGCTGGTGCGATTGCTGCGGTGATGGCCGGTGTGCTGGCGCTCTTCCTGCCGCCGACCCCGCCGCCGGCCAAGGGTGAGAAGATGTCAGTGGTCGATACGCTGGGGCTGCGCGCGCTGGTGTTGCTTAAGCGCCCTGACTTTTTGGTGTTCTCGGTGCTCATCCTGTTGGCGATGGTGCCGTTCCAATGGTATAACGTCTACAACAGTACCTATCTGAGTGAGCGCGGTTACGAGTATCTGACGGGGGTCATGAACCTCGGGCAGGTGTTGGAACTGGTCTTCATGCTCATGATCCCGGTTATCCTGAAGAAAGCGGGTTACAAGTGGGGCATGGTGCTGGGCCTGCTGGCGTTGGCCTTCCGCTACGTCATGTTCTATCTGGGTGCGTCGTACGGATTGCGGATCTGCGACTATAGCGGCATCTTGATCCACGGGTTGATCTTCGGCATGCTCGTCGTTGGCAGCCAGATGTATGTGGATGCGGCGGCGCCCTCCGAGTTGCGCGGTCAAGCGCAGGGCTTCATCGGGTTGATTATGTTCAGCTTGGGAACCTTCCTCTCGAACTTCGTGTTTGACGGGATTCTCAAGAAGAACGTGATCACGGAAGGTCCCAACATCGGTAAGCATGTGTGGACGACCCCGTATCTAATCGCACTGGTCTTCGCGCTGGTGCTGGCCGTGCTGATGGCGGTGGCCTTCAAGCCCGCCGTCCGGGAAAAGACGAATGGATAACCGCACGCCTTGTCCGGTTTGCCGTACCCCGAACGTACAGCGTTCGGGTGTCGGCGCTAACACCTTTGAGATCACCTGTCAGCGTTGCGGACGCTATCAGATTCAGGCTCTGGCCGAGACCCAGCTCATGAACAGTCCGCCGGCTTTTCCGCCGACGCACCTGCTCTCCGGGCTCTGCCGCAACACCTGGGACATTCTGGGCGAGCGGTTGCTGGTGACGGTCGATATCTTCAAGTCGTGGGCGGAACTGGACAAGGCGGCCAAACTGCCCGTGCCGCGCGATACAGACGTGGCGGCCAAGGGCGACTGTCTGTTGCGCTATCTGCGGCGACGCTCTAGGACGCTCGCGGATAGCGTGACGCTCTCACAAAATGAGCTGGCGGTCGGGTTCTGCGCCAACCGGCAGGAGTTGCTCTTTTGCCTGCGCTACCTCGTTGAGCGCGGCCTGATCGAAGAGGTGGCGTCCGCACCACGTGGCGATGGCAGGGGGCCGCGTCCCCAGCGCGGCGGTGGTGGCGGTGGCGGCATGGTCTACTGCCTGACGCCGGCTGGTTGGGCCGCGCTCGACACGGCGCACTTGCAGCCGGAGCAGCCGCTGGCCGCGGTTTCGTTGACGCTCGACAAGGATGCGGACACGCTCTGGACGCAGGGCCTTTCGGCGGGACTCCAAGCCGCAGGCTATGCGGCGGTGCGCATCGACAGCCGCGAGTACGCCAACAAGATCACGGATGAGCGGATTGTGGAACTGCGCCGTGCGTCGATCGTGGTGGCGGATCTCACCGGTCAGTCGCCGCCTGCCTTTTTCGATGCGGGCCTGGCGATTGGTCTCGGCAAACCGATCTTCTGGACCTGCGAAGAGAGCGAGGCGCGCGACAAGCGGCTGCTTGTCGATACGCGGCAAATCGTGGTGACGCCGTGGACGCGCGACAAGTTGGATGATTTCGCGCGGCGGCTGGCGCAACGCATCGAAGCGACTCTAGGGCGGCCTTCGCCGCGCTGACGCGCGGAGGAAAAGTGGTGCGCCCCAGTTTTGTGGGCGGCGTTAACGCCGCCGGTCAAGCAGACGCTCGACCGTTTCCGGTACAA
>DAOTMQ010000224.1:0-5812 GCA_035450385.1 Kiritimatiellia bacterium
TGGTGGGGGGAGGGTGGCGTGCAGCGCACGTGTTGGAGAGCGAGGCCGGATGTCTCGATGTCGCCGCGCTGCGTATCGGCGAAGCGCTGATGTGGCGGCCGGACACGGCTGCGCCGGGCGTGCGCGGATCGGTGGTTTGAGGAGGGTGGCGGCATGACCGCAAGTGTGACGAAAGATCAATCATGTCAAAAAAATACATGACAGGTATGAATCGGGTTGCAGTTCTTGGTGCAGGTCTGGCGCTGGCGGCGTTCCAGTGGCTTTATGGCGGGCCGGTCGGTCCTTGGGACCGTGCGGTGCTCTATCAGGCGCCACAGCTTTTCGAGGCTGCGGAGTTTGCCACTAACGGGGTGAAGACCGTCTTTTACGAAGGCGAGCCGTATCAAGGACGCCCCACGCGCGTGTTTGCCTATTACGGACTTCCCGTCGGGGCCTCGCCCACAAACAAGGTGCCGGGCATCGTGCTGATCCACGGTGGCGGCGGTTCGGCCTTTGTGCGCTGGGTCAAGCTCTGGAACAGTCGCGGCTACGCGGCGGTGTCGATGGATACCTGTGGGGCGGTCAGCGGAAACGCCTACGGCGAGGAGCAGAAAGGCCATCAGCGGCATGCTTGGGCCGGACCGCCGGGGTGGGGGGGCTTTGGTAACTATGACGACCCCGTTACCGACCAATGGACCTATCATGCGGTGGCGGCCGCTGTGCGCGGCCACTCGCTGTTGCGCGCGTTGCCGGAGGTCGATACGTCGCGGGTCGGGGTGACCGGTATCTCGTGGGGCGGCTATCTTACCTGCATCACGGCTGCAGTGGACGACCGCTTCGCATTTGCCGTGCCGGTGTACGGCTGCGGTTTTCTGGGCGACAACTCTACATGGCTCGACGTGTTCCAGCGCATGACGAAGACGAACGCCGAAAAGTGGCTGGGGTTGTGGGATCCTTCGGTGTATCTGCCGCACGCCAAGATGCCGTTTCTCTGGGTGACTGGCAGCAATGATTTTGCCTACCCGATGGATTCGCTCCAGAAGAGCTATCGTGCGCTGAAGGTACCCTTCACGCTCTGCGTGCGGTTACGCATGCCGCACGGTCACGGCACCGCCGGTGAGAATCCTGCCGAAATCCTGGCGTTTGCCGATAGCATGACACGCGGTGCCCGGCCGCTGCCGGCCTTCACCCGCGTTGTGTGCGAAGGCCGGACTGCAAGCGCGGCCTTCAACGCCAACGGCCGTAGGGTCGCCAAGGCGGAACTCAACACCACGACGCATACCGGCAAGTGGCAAGAGCGCGTTTGGCAGGCCGCTCCCGTCACGGTCAACGGGAACGCATCGGGGGACGGGACGTTGGAGGCTGAACTTCCCGAAGGCACAACAGTCTGGTTTTTCAATCTTTTCACCGATGATGGTCTGTGTGTCAGCAGCCAGCACGAAGAGCGATGATGGAAGACGTTTTGCAAAACATCCGCGTGGTACTGGTGGGAACCCTCTACCACGGCAACGTCGGATCGGTATGCCGCGCAATGGCCAACATGGGACTACGTGAGTTGGTGTTGGCTAGACCGCGGCTTTGCGATGATCCCAGCGATGCGTCGCGGATGGCCGTGCATGCGGCTGACATCTTGGACGCGCGGCGCGAGGCCACCACGCTGGCCGAGGCGGTGGCCGACTGTGCCTTTGTGGTGGGGACCACCGCGCGCGGCGGTCTCTACCGGCAGCATGTGAAGACCCCGCGCGAGTCGGCACCGGAGTTGTTGCGACTGGCGACGAGCGGAAAGGTGGCTTTGGTTTTCGGGTGTGAAGACAAAGGGCTGTCCAACGAGGAGATCGGGCTTTGCACCCATCTCATCCGTATTCCCGTGCATCCCGATTACACCTCGCTGAACTTGGCGCAGGCAGTCTTGCTCTGTTGTTACGAGTTATACAGCGCGGTGGGGTCTTATGAGCCGCCGATGGAAAAGTCCGCGCCGGCTTCCGCCGCGCGTAAGCTCAAACTGGCGGAGATGTGGCGCAAGATGCTGCTGCAGATCGGGTTCATGAAGGAAGATAAAGCCGACCACATGATGCAGGGTGTGCAGCGGATTTTTTCACGCGGTGTGTATTCGGATGATGATGTCGCGATCCTGATGGGGGTGGCGCGACAAGCCGACTGGGCAGCACGGAGAGAGAAGTAAGAAGTAATAGGTAGGAAGTAATCCCACGACAAAATGAGCGCTCAGGCCTCTTCCGTCCTGCGGCCCAGCGCCCTGCGGACGCAGTCTTCGGACACCACCTTGCAAGCCCCAGGACGGAAGCCAATGTTAAAGGCCTTTGCTCAAATCTGCACGCTCAACTGCTCTTTTTGGGTTCAATCGAATCCCTCGACTCTGTCGAGTGTGTCAGGCGTTACGCGACCGTGATGGCGCGCTCGGAAGCCCAGAGGCCGTGAATGTTACAGTAGGCCGTGGCGTAGAGCTTGCCGGAGGCAGCGAGCTTCGCGCTGACGGCTACCGTGCTGCATGTGGAGGCCGGGCCTTTGTCAGCGCCTTCCGCGCCAGCACCGTGCGCGCTGAATTCGCAGCGTGCGATCTCGAAAGAGACCTTGGTCCCTTCCGGCACGTAGTGGAGGGCGATCCAGACAATGTGGTGCGCTGTGGTGTTCGGGTGCGGAATCTCGCTGCCCACCGAAATCTTGATGGCAAGCGCCTCGCCCGTCTTCACCGTGTCGGCACACTCGATTACCGGCACGTGCTTCTCGTTTTTCCAATCCGCACTTCTGACAAATTCTGACAACATGGCTGAGTCCTTTCTGTTTGAATGAGTTGCCAGTGTACTGAAAAAGTCGCTCGAAACGCAAGCGGCCAATGGTCATAGTTGACGGTCATTAATTTCACTGCTGTGCGTCGGCCGGGGTAATCCTTTCCAGTGTACCGCCGGTGAAGTAGATCGGGGCCTCGGAGACCGGCAGGACGCAAGTGGTCGTGTTGTCACGCCACCGGGGGGCCAATGCACCGCCGGTATGCGTGGTGAAGGTGACCGCCTTAGATGAGAAGGTCAAGGCAAGCTCTCGGGAGGTGCCGAATGACCAGAGCGCACCTGCGGGATGGCCATCGGGCCGTTGCCACTGTGGATGGTAGAGTGTACCGTTTTCTGATTTCCACGGGCGGTTTAGCACGGTCGAGCCTGCGGGGCGCTGCGCGGCAAGTGTCTTGTAGGCGAGGTAGGCGGGCTTGGGCGAAAAGTCGCGGTGTACCAGACCGAAGTGGCTTTCCGGGTCGCGATCATCGGTCTCGGGTGCCTGAAACTCATACCAGTAGAAACGCTCGATGCCGTGCTGAAACGAAATCAGGGCGGCGCGGGGCATGACTTCGGACTGTACCTGCTCGCTGGAACCGCGCAACCCCGTTTCCATAAAAGCGGAGAGGACCAGTGAGCCTTTGAGGTCTGAGTTGTACGCGATGACAGCGGCCGCAGTGCCGGTGTAACCGTTATGGACACCGGCCGCGAGCGGAATGAATCGATCACCTTCCTTCAAACCGCGGGGCGCGATAAAGCGCGTGGCCGTAAAGCCCTCCTTGGGGGCGTCCAGCGCTTGGGCAGAGCCAGTGAGATGTACCTGCATCTTCTCTGGAATGCGCGGCTTGTCCATCCACCACGCTTCGAGGCCGAAGCGGAAATTGGGCAGGCGGAACGTGTTGTCTTGTTGCCAAGTGCCGTCGGCAGCACGTGTTCGGGCGTAGTAAAAAGGCGCTCCGCCGAATTCGACGAGCGTGCCGCCTTCACGCATATAGCGGTAGAGACGGTCGAAGCCGGTGGCCGGGTAGGATTCGTCAAAGGGCAGCATGACGGCATCCACGTCATGGGCGTCCAGCGCGGTGAGCAAGGCATCGAGCGAAAGCCGCCGCACGCGACTGTTCGCGGGGAGTTCTGACGCCAGTAGCTCTTCGGAAGGCGCGGTGGTCCGTGAGAAGGTGGGATCGTCCATCACCAGAATGTGCCACGCGTCCTTCTTCTTGCCGGAAAGAGCGGTCGCGAGCGCCGTTCGCAGTAGGCCGGGCACGGTCAGTCGGTGCTTCTGGGTGGGCCAGCCGATTTCGGTGAACCAGATTTTTTTATCGGCGTCGCCATGTTTGGTCATGATGGTGCGCAACCCCGCGATCGACGCTTCGAGTGTCGCTTCGGGCATGCCGGGGTGCGAATACGGGTGAACGTTCATGATATCGAAGTAGGGTTTCGCGCCGGCCAGATAGAGGCGGTCGATGTAGTTGGTTGGCACGCCTGCGTACCCGCCGACCGCGACTTGCAGCTTGGGGTTGACGGCCTTGATCGTCTCGTAAGAGGCTTTCAGGAGGCTGAGGTAAGCGGTCGGATCGGGATCTTTCCAGAACCCGGGATGGTTCTGCTCGTTCCACACTTCCCAGACCGGGATGCGGGTTTGATAACGCTCGACGAGCGTGCGGACATAAGTTTTCCATGCGTCGAGATGTTCGTGCGCGGGGTTGGCGAAACGGGTGTTGTAGGCGAGGATCGGCAGGATCTGGATGCCGGCCTTTTCGGCGTCATCCAGCACGGTGTCAAGGTGATCGAAGACCCAAGTATCGGCATTGGGCTGCACGCCCGACCAGTCGAAGTCTGAACGCACGGAGGCGATACCCGCGTCGCGAATGAGCTTGAAGGCGGTGGTGCGCGTGGGGAACTCCTGACCACGCGTGACATGTGAGCAGACACCGTATGGGGAGTCCGCGCCACTTGCCCGGACACACAAAAAGAGGGCTGAAATGACAATCCCACCACCCATCATTTTTTTCATTGAGGGTCCCCGGCCCTTGTCTTGAATGTTCTGAAGCAATCCGCATTCACGCATTTTTTGTCCATACAAGCTCATCTGGCGTCTCCTAGGTTACAGGCGTTCCAACGTCTCTGTGTCCCCTAGACGATACCATTTCTGCGGGTTACAAAAAAGACGCGGTTTGGGTAACAGCGATAGTGCACGTCAGTCCAGTAAATGCTATGCTTCCTACGTAACGTTTTGATGAAAGGTGACGGTATGACACTGAAACGATGGATGCTGGTGGTCGGTTGGATAGGGGCGGGGATGCTGGGCTTCGGCGAGGCGCCGACCAGCGAGATTCACGGTGCGCCCGCGCAACAGGCGCGCGCGGAGATTCTCTGGACGCGGGCGATTTGTAAACAGCCGGGACGGTATATCGGTTGGCCGACTGCCTGTCTGCGAAAAAACGGCGAGTTGCTGGCAGTTTTTTCCGGGGACCGCGATGCGCATGTCTGTCCGTTCGGCAAGGTGCAGATGATCCGCAGCACGGACCTCGGCGAGTCGTGGTCCGTAGCGCAAACCATCTGCAATACGCAGCTTGATGACCGCGACGCAGGTATCATTGAACTGCCCAACGGCGATTTAGTGGTGGCGTGGTTCACCTCGGTGGCCTACATGGGAAGCATTCGCGACCGGAGCAAGCTCAAGCCCGGCTCGCCGCAATTCTACTGGTGGCTCCACGACGAGAAGCTCCCGCACGCAGTCAAGCAGGAGTGGCTCGGTTATTTCACGGTGCGCTCCAGTGACGGCGGCAAGACGTGGGAGGCACCGGTGAAGACCCACGGTTCCGCCAATCACGGTCCGATCGTGTTGAAAGACGGACGGCTGTTGATGGTGGGGCGGCGCTGGCTAGGCGACGGTACCTCTGCCGTGTGGAAGGAAGGTAAGCATGAACTGACCGTCGAAGAGTCACGCGACAACGGTCGCTCTTGGCAACTTATCGCGATGATCGAACCCACACCGCCCGATGAGATCGGCCAGTTTCACGAGCCGCATCTGGTGGAGACCGATGACG
>DAOTMQ010000225.1:0-5770 GCA_035450385.1 Kiritimatiellia bacterium
CATGCGTCGCGCCGCTTGTGGACAGCGTGGCTGGCCAGTTGCGGTGCATTTGGACTCGTCATGTCATTAGCGATAAACTATCAACTCCACGCACGTTTCGGTGCGCTCTATGCGCTGGTTGGTGCGGGTAGCGCGCTCTATCTGGGCGGCCTGTTCTGCGGCAACCGAATGAGCGAACGGCTGACCGCACGCTGGCCGGTCGAGAGCATCGCATGGCGCGTGGCGGCTCTTCTGCTGCCGCTGGCACAGGCAGGTGTGGCGTGGGCGATCCTGTCGGGGTGCACTCATCTGAGTGCGGCATGGAGCGTTGTCGCGCTCTGTCTGCCTGCTGGCGTGGCGGCCGGTGCCGCCGTGCCGGTGGCATTGGGTGCGCGGCGCGATCGGCGCACCGAGGATACGGCCCTTTTCGTGCTGGCCGATGCCGCAGGCGCGGCATTGGCCGGACTCGCCTTCACCGTGCTTGTGCCGCTTGCGGGTCTTAATGGTGCAGTGCTTTACTTCGCGGCCTTGGCTGTCGGGATCGGCCTCTGCGTAGCGGCGGGCGGTGAAACGCCGCGATTGGCGACCGGCCTGGCGCTGGCTGTCGCGGCGGTTTTGTTTATCGTCGGCTCACGCTCCGCGCAATTCGACGAGCGGCCCACCCGACGTGAGTCGCGCACTGCCGCTCAAGAGACGCGCACACGCATGCCGCGTCCGTCTGCCGCGCTCGACCCCGATACGATAGGTCCGCGCGGCATTCCGCGCAAACTGGACGAGCCGCGCGTCCGCGAGCAGTTGCGCACGGGCAGGCTATCGACGAATGAAGCTTCTTTTTGGGAGTGAGCGATCGCAGGACGGGGGCGTTGACACCGACGACGAGTATCACTATAGTATCACCATGAGAACGATGAAAACGGAACTCGTGACTACCCTCAAGCGTCAAGCCACGCGACTCATCGCGCAAATTCAGAAAGATCGTGAACCGGTCTTGATCACTGAGCATGGCCGACCAGCCGTCTACCTCATCGATGTGCAGACTTTCAATGAGCAACAGGACAGGATTCGGATTCTTGAGGGTATTGCGCGTGGAGAACGCGCGATACAAGAGAAGCGCACTGTCGTGCACGATCAGGCCAAGAAAAGGATGAGGCGATGGGGCGTCTGATATGGGCTGAGCCTGCGCTGAATGATCTGACTTAGCCTCGCAACGCGGTCGCGCCGACTACGATCAGCAACAGCCCCAGCAACGCGGTGAGCGCGCCGCTTATCCTGAACAGCGTGGGACGCGCGGTACACCAGTCGATCGCCTGGCGCAACTTCCACGGGTAGAGCAGCAAGATCATGCCTTCGACGATGCAAATGTAGGCGAACGTCACCACCAGCAGCCGCCAAGGCGAGGCGTGAGCACGCGCCACACGCAGCAGCTCATACGGGAAAAGCACCAAAATGCCGCCCAGCGCACGGCACGGCAACAGGTTATCGAGCCAGAACCAGGTAAGCGGAATGCAGACCAGCACGACCACGGGAAGGTACTTTAGAAACGGCCGCAGGAAATCGAGGCCCATCGCCCAGACGGCGTATCCCGCCCAGATCCATGCCACTGTGCTGATCACCATGCCCGCCACCTTGCTGCGCGGGAACGCCTTGTACACATGCGCCATGCGCTCCGGTGCAAGCGCGACAGCCACGCCCGGCAGTAAACAGATCAACCCTAATAAATAACACCAACACGACAACGGCATAACAGACACTCCTGTTCTCAGAAAGCAGGATAGTAGGACTTATTCGGCATCAAGGTCAAGCGGTTCGACACTTACGCCGCCCTTGCCGTCATCCATGATCTTTTCAATTCGCTTCTCCACATCGTTCAGAGTCGAGTTGCACTGCTTGACCAGACGTTGCCCCTCTTCGAACAGGGCGATCATCGTATCGAGATCGACTTCACCCGCCTCCATACGCTCCACGATCTCTTCCAGACGCTTTAGCGCAGCCTCAAAACTCAGCGTTTGCTGCTCTTCAGTATTTTTAGCCATTCCATCCTCCTTTGTCAGCGCACAATCGATGCGACGCTGCCGTCCTTGAGTTGTGTTGAAATCTCCGTACCCGATGAAAGATCACGCACCGAGCGCACCAGCCGACCGTCCGGGCCGCGTGTCAGCGAATACCCGCGATCCAGCACGGCCAGCGGACTCAGCAGGTCGAGCTGCCGTGCGTTCCCCGCCACATCTGCCTGCAAGCGTTCCAGCCGCAACCGGCATGCCCGCTCCAGCCGCCGCGCGTTGTCATCGATACGCGCACGAGTCAGATGCATGAGTCTCTCACGCACCACGCGCAAGCGCCCATGTGCGTGCTCGGTTCGCTGCCGTCCCTCCCGAACGCGCAGAGCGGCCGCATGGCCCATGCGCATCGACAGCGTATCGACCTGCTGCGCACGGCGTTCGACAAGCAATCGCGGCTGCTGGAAAAAACGCGAAGAGCGCGCGGTCACCACGCGCATACGCAGCGCAGTGACCTGCCGGAGCAATGCCTGCCGCAAGGCGCGCATATGCTGCGCGAGAAGCTGCTCCCACTCCTGCTTTGTGGTCACCGCCATTTCGGCTGCGGCCGACGGGGTTGGTGCGCGCAGATCCGCCGCAAAATCACACAGCGAAACGTCGGTGTCATGCCCCACGGCGGAGATCACGGGAATCGCCGACTCGGCAACCGCGCGCGCCACACACTCTTCGTTGAACGCCCACAAATCCTCCAGGCTGCCGCCGCCGCGGCCGACGATCAAAAGATCCGCCGGCCATGCACTATCAGGGCCGCAGGTGCGGTTGAAGAGACGCACAGCCGCCGCGATCTCCTGCGCCGCACCGGCCCCCTGTACCCTGACCGGCGCCAGACGGATGTGCAGGTTCGGGAAGCGCCGCCCCAAGACGGTCACCATGTCATGAATCACGGCACCGGTGGGCGACGTCACGATGCCGATGCGCTGCGGCAATACGGGCAGGGGCTGTTTGCGCGCTACATCAAAAAGTCCTTCCGCTTCCAGCTTCCGCTTCAGCTCCAGAAAGCGCTGCATCAGGTCGCCGGCTCCCAACGGCTCGATCTTGCGCACGATCAACTGATACTGACCGCGACCTTCAAAAACCGTGATCTCGCCATAGGCGCGGACGCGCTGCCCATCCTCAAGGCGGGTGCCTGCCGCCACCCCCGACCGCGAACCCGCGAAAAGAACCGCGTTCAACTGGGCACCGGCGTCCTTCAGACTGAAATAGGCATGACCCGAAGAGTAGACCTTAAAGTTCGAGATCTCGCCCTCGACCCAGACGCGGCCGACCTCGTCTTCCAGCGTCTGTTTGATGAGACGTGTCAGCTCGGAGATCGAATAGACTCTGCGCCCCGCTATCTCCACATCAGGCCCCCTTGCCCGGCGGCGTCTGATCCGCCTCACTCGTTTCCCGATAGCGGTAGGCCGTGATGCTGAGCGCACGGCCAGTGGCACGGTCAAGCTCCAGCACGGCACCCTCAAGCACGCAGGGGCCGCTCGCGACCTCAAAACGGGACGGCATGCCGGTCGTAAACTTCCTGAGGACCGGTGCGATCTCGCGGCCGATCACCGAGTAAGCCGGTCCCGTCATGCCGAGATCCGTCATGTAGGCCGTGCCCTTGGGCAACAACACAGCGTCGCTAGTCTGGACATGCGTGTGCGTACCGACCACAGCGGCCACCCGGCCATCCAGATGGTGGCCCATCGCAACTTTTTCCGAGGTCGCCTCGGCATGAAAATCCACGATGACCGGCACGTTGCGCGGCAGCGTGTTGAGCAACGCATCCATCGCGCGGAACGGGCAGTCCGCCGGATTCATGAAAACGCGCCCGAGCAGGCTGACAACCGTTAGCGGCCCCAGCGCGGTCTGCACGGTCACGGAGCCTTGCCCCGGCGTGCCGGGCGGAGAATTCACGGGGCGAATTAACCTTTTCTCGCCGCCGATTGTGTTTTCCAGATCGCGCTGACCCCATGCATGGTCGCCCATCGTGATCACATCCGCGCCCGCCGCAAAAATCTCTTGGGCCAACGCCATGGTGATGCCGCTGCCCGCCGCCGCGTTCTCGGCGTTGACCACCACGGCATGCACCGCGCTCTCCGCGCGTAACCGCTTCACGACCTCGCGGAACACACGTCGCCCAGGGCTGCCCACAACATCTCCTACCAACAAAACCTTCATGCTCTCGCCTCACTACTTCGCAAACTCGACACAGCGCTTCTCGCGCACCACCACGACCTTGATCTGACCGGGGAACTGCATCGTCGAGGAGATCTGCTGACTGATCTCGCGCGCCATCAGCATCGCATCGTTATCGCTCACTTCGTCGGGCTCGACAATCACGCGCACCTCACGGCCGGCCTGCACAGCGAAGGTCTTTTTGACCCCCTCGAAGCTGTTGGCAATCGCTTCCAACTTCTCCAGCCGCTGCACGTACACGCCCATGGTTTCCGAGCGGGCACCCGGACGTGCACTTGAGATCGCATCGGCTGCCGCGCACAACACGCCGTAAATCCCTTCGGCCGGCACATCCTCGTGATGTGCGGCGACGCCGTTGACCACCTCTGGCGCCTCGCCATGCTGCTTGAGAAACTCCGCGCCGATCACCGCATGCGCGCCCTGCGTTTCATGGTCCAGCGCCTTGCCGATGTCGTGGAAGAACCCCACGCGACGCGCGATCACCGGATCCGCGCCCATCTCCGCCGCCATCATGCCCATCAGGTGGGCGACCTCAACCGAGTGCCGCAACACGTTCTGCGTGAAGCTGGTGCGGAACTTGAGGCGTCCCACGCAGCGCAGCAGTTCATTGGGAACCCCCTGCACCTGCGCTTCGTAAGCGGCCGATTCACCCGCCTCGAAAATGGTCTTATCCATGCTATCGGATACATTCTGCACGACCTCTTCGATGCGGGCCGGATGGATGCGCCCGTCCGACACGAGTTGCTCAAGCGACTGCCGCGCGATTTCACGCCGCACCGGGTCAAAGCCGGAGATGACGACCGCCTCCGGCGTGTCATCGATCAGCATGGTGACGCCTGTGACGGCTTCGAGCGTCCGGATGTTGCGTCCCTCGCGTCCGATGATGCGTCCCTTGACATCATCACTTGGCAGCGGTACCGTGCAGGTCATCATCTCGCCAGCGTGCGCTAGGGCGAATCGCTGTACTGCAGTCGCGACGATGCGAGCAGCCTCACGGTCCGCCGTCTCCTTAGCCTCCTCTTGGGCACGGCGGATCAAACTACCGGCTTCGCTACGGAACTCCTGTTCGGCATTCTGGCGCACCTCTTTACGGGCCTCCTCGTGCGTCATTCCGGCCAATTTCTGTAAGCGTTGTCCTGCTTCGGCCCAGCGTTTATCCGCCTCGGCGCGGCGGTTTTGCGCATCCTCCATCCGGCGCTGCGCCTCTTCCTGTTTCTGTGTGACGGCCTGCTCCTTCTTCTCCAGCAGGATCGCTTTTTTATCCATGTTTTCTTC
Organism: Kiritimatiellia bacterium; assembly: GCA_035450385.1. Taxonomy (GTDB): domain Bacteria; phylum Verrucomicrobiota; class Kiritimatiellia; order RFP12; family UBA1067; genus DUPH01. The sequence continues at coordinate 5,484 of DAOTMQ010000225.1, forward strand.
ACGGATCGTCAGGCGCTCCTCGATATCTTGCAACTCTCTACGGCGGGCCTTGGTGCTCTTTTCAAACTCTTCGCGCGCTTTGACGACCTCCGCGCGCGCCAGAATATCAGCTTCCTTCAGCCGATTCTTGACCTCGCCTTCCGCCTCTGTCAGTTTGAGCTGCGCCTGTTTTTCGATGGCGTCCGCCTGCCAGCGGCCGACCAATCCACGCAATGCATACCCGCCAAGCACACCGGCCAACCCGAACAAGAGTCCGACCGTGGCATCGCTCACATCGTACCACGTAA
>DAOTMQ010000226.1:0-5766 GCA_035450385.1 Kiritimatiellia bacterium
CCAACGCCTTCGCGTTCGCCGCCGCCAACTCCAACATCGTGGCCGCAGCCTATGAATTCGTGGCATTCGTCTCCTCAACCAATTTTTTAAGCGTCACCTCCAACCAAATAGCAAATTACTTCCTGTTCAACCAAGCCACACCGCAGTTATATCAGTTGGCGTTCCACGACCTGACAAATTCCGTTCATGGGTCATCCTACTATCCGCCGAGTATTCTCGGCTTCTACTACCGTCCGGCGGGGCCGGCGCCGACCAATCTGTGGCTCTACATCCCCTCGTCATCCCCTGTGTGCGGATATATCGAATGGGGGCCAACCACCGCCATCTGGCATGACGGGAAGTGGAAATTCAGCATTTGGGAAACGAATCCCTTTTATACTCGACCGTAACACCCCAAGAACACGTATTTGCACCATGACGCGAGGTACGAGATGCGTTCAAACCCGGTGTCCGGCGAGCATGGGCACCAAGCGATGTACAACAAAAAATTGTTTCTCACACGAAGGGGAATAGGCTATTGTGAAAAAATCTTTGTGCCCTTTGTGCCTTTGTGTGAGATTGAATTGGGTTGCGGGCTTCGCCCGCATTAGAATTTAGGAGTTAGGATTTAGGAGTTGAAAGCGGACGTGTTACGGACGGAGGTGACCACGCACGCCTTGCGTGCTGTGCGGCTTGCCGGTGTCGTTGTAGGACTGCTGGGGGTCGCGGTTTGCCAAGCCGCAGGTGTGGTCGGCGGGCGGGTCGAGATGCCGCTGGACGACGCCGTGTATGCGCGTCTGGGCAAGGCGATCCGTCACGAGGCCTTCTCCAGCAACCGAGTGTTTCGGATCGCGGACCTTGCCGCCGCGATGAACCGGCGCGAGCCGCTCGGCCTCGTGCCCGCGACACCGGCGCAGACACCGCTGGACGACGCCGCACTGCATGAGCGCGCGGCACGGGCGACGTTTGCGCTCTACACGCTTTCGGAAGCGGACTACAAGTCCGGGAACACTGCACGCTTGGGCGCGGCCTTTCTGATCCATCCCGGCATAGCCGCGACTTGCTTCCACGCCTTCAAAGGTCTGGACGAACCGTTCGTAGCAGCGGGATTGACGGTCGAAGGGCGGCCAGTCACCGTCGTCAAAATTCTGGCGCTCTATCCGCTGGAAGACCTCGCGCTGCTGCAAGTGGAGGGCGCCGGTGATGCCGTGCTGCCGTTGCGGCCGGATACGCCTGCCGGGGTCCGCGTTCGTGCGATCGGCCATCCGCTGAATAAATACTTCTTCGCGGTCGAAGGGATGGTCGCCCGCTATGGCATCAAAAACGGTCCGGGGGGCGAGCGCTTGACGCGCTTACATCTGATGATCCACTCGATCGGCGGATTCAGCGGCGGCGCGATCATCGACAATGCGGGCAACGCGGTGGGCATGCTCGACAGCATTGAAACGCTCAAAGCCGGCGCGGCGACCTACGACGTGCATTCGGCGATTCCGGCGGCAACGATCCGGGTGCGCTTCTTCGAGCCCTACGCCTGCGGGATGACACCTGAAGCGGTCGCGGACCTGTTGCGGCCAGTCACCACACCGAGCGCGTCGGTCGATCTCCACACCATCAAAACCGAAGGCGCGAAAGGCGCCGCGATCAGTGAGGTTCGCAGTGACGCCCCCCATGCGTATACAGTGCGGGTCGAAGACAAAAGCGGCAACGTGATCGCCCGCGGTCGGCCGTCCGACAACCTACGGGCGGGACTGCCAGAGTGGGCCAAATCGCTGTACGATGAAAACGTCAGGGCCGCTGGAGCCAAGGCCGACGCCATCGCACCGCCGGATGGCATGGAGCAACCCCGATGAAAAGGCCGTTTTTCTCGCGAGGTTTACGACTCGTCATCATCCTCGGCATGTAAGGATCAGGTCGAGGCGAAAAAGGCGTCGATCATGCGGCGCGCGATGCTGACACGCGAGGGAATCGGCGGCAGGTCGTCGCGACCGAACCAACCGGCCTCGGCAATCTCGACACCGTCGGGCGTGATCTCGCCGCTTTCATACTCCGCCGTGAAACCGAACATCAGGTTGTTGGGGAACGGCCAGGGTTGGCTCGATGCATACCGGATGTTTGTGACACGCAGGCCGACCTCCTCTGCGATCTCGCGCGCCACCGCCTGCTCAAGCGTTTCGTGCGCCTCGACAAACCCAGCCACCAAGCTCCAGAACGGCAGCACACCACCGGCTTTGTGGGCCAGCAGAATCCGGTCATCGCGCGAGATCAGTGTAATCACGACGGGATTGATGCGTGGATAGACGATGTGGCTGCAAGCCGGGCAGATCATCGCGCGTTCGGTGGCGTGGCGTTGCAGCGGCGTGCCGCAAACACCGCAAAAGCGGTGGACACGACGCCAATGCAAAAGCTGGCTGGCCAGCCCGACCTGAGCATAACGCTGCGGCGCAACGAGGTCGAACAGCGTGCGCAGACGCATCCGTTCTGCGCCGGGAACGGGCGCCTCTGCGGATTCAGCAGCGAAGACTCTCTCTCCCGCCCCCGCTTCCGTCGGTACAGAGAGCGGTTCCGCAAGGTCAAAGGCAAGCGGGTCCGCATCAAACAGCCAAGACGGTCCTTCAGAGGTCTGTTTGATCCAGAGCTGATCCGCAGAAAACAGCAGCAGCCCCTTCACGAAACGGGCACCTCCACATGGGCGCGGATAGCCGCGCGCAACGCGGTGGCATCTGTCGCAGTGAGTCGCTCCAGCACACACTGCCAGCGGTAAGCGATGCTTCCCTTGCGATCAACAGGCCGGTGCCTGAAGAGCGCCTCAAAGGCTCTTCGGCGCTGGAGGTACTTCCATTGCACCTGCTCAAAACTTTCTTGGAACGCCTCAAGATAACACACGGCAAACTCGTCGGCGTTGGGCATAAGCGCGGCGCGGCTGTTAATCGGTTTCGCGTAGGCGGCGGCATCACGATCAAGGCGCATATCGTACTGCGCAAAGGAGCCCGAGTGTTCGGAGACGATCAAATGCGCAGGCAAGCCTTCAGCGTCCGGTACAATCACCTCGTCACCATCATCAAACATCACCTGCAACTCAAGATTGGCGCGGCCAACAATGGCGTTGACAGCGGCAGCGGCACCCAGCAGGCGCGCCAACCGACGGTTAAACTCCGGATTCGCATAGCGATCCGGGGGTATCTTATCGGTGGCGCAACCGCTGACATAGACGCGCTCATAGTAGACCGACCAAAAACGCGCACCCCAGTAAGCCGTGTTCCGTCCGTTGTACGTCTCGGCGATACGGCCGACAGCGAGACGCGGCGGCAGGTTCATACCAAGCTGCTGGCAGCCGAGACGACGGTCCAGAATATAATCCGTATAGTCCATGGACTCCATCACCGCACGCAGCAGGTCCTTGCCGTCGTCGAGGTGCTCTTTAACGCCCCATTTCTGGAAGCGCAGGATACGCAACTCCGGCTCCGCCCTGTCGGGCTCTTTGACCTGCACCATATAGACCGGTGCCCGGCGTGATGTCGGCGTGCGCGTCGAGAGGGAGAGGTCGATACGCCCGATATTGATGTATTCGATGGTGTTGTATTCGCGCAGGTAATTGAAGATCATCGCTTTGGCGCACGGATCACAGAGCGCTCTCAACTCAAGGTCATCAGGGTGCGCGTTGCTTTCGTCGCAGACCGGATCGAAAATCAACTCGCCCTTCACAATGCGGCAACCGGGCAGCCATTCGACCTGACGGTAGAACTCAGGCGAAATGTCTTGAAGCAACTCTCCGGCATCAACGGCATTGGGCTGTTGGGTCAGTGCGGAACACATAAGGTTGCGCCACTTGATGTTGGCGGTTGATTCGTCGCGCAGTTCTGCGGGCAATGCCGCGCGAAAAGTATTGAGCAGCTTTCGGTATGCCTTCCGCAACGCATCGATCGGCAGAGTGGCGGCGTTCAAGCCTTCGAAGGCCCGTCGGGTGAACGTGCAGCCTGGCGGGAAGATGTCGATCTCCGGATTCCAGAAACGGTTCTGTCGCGCGGTATACTCCACAATCTCTTCGAACTGCCGCCGGAAGAGATCATCCGGCAGATCCTCGATGCTAGCAAATTGGGCGAGTGTGAGGAACCGAGTGCCAGTGGAGCGGTTATGATAGTAGATCGGTTGCGCCTCAATGGCTGCGAGCGAAGAGGTAATCAGGAGACGCATCTCTTCCGCCGACACCGGCAGGCGGCTCATGCGCCAGTTCTCGCCGCGCGCGCGCAGGGCGTCGCGCACCCGCACATCTTGCGTGTTGAGAAAGCGGATACACCGTTTGGAAACCAGCTTCTGCAGCATCTCGTCGGCCTCGAACGCAAGTTCCATCGCGCTGGGATCGGGACGGATCAAAACCCTGCGTTCATCAAAGAGCAGATCCACTGAACGCGCCATCTCTTCGCCAATTTCAAGATCGCTCAGCGGTTCCAGGTCGGCTTGCTGCCGCTCCCGGTTCAACTCCTTAATCCAAGCGAGGCGCTGCGTCGCATGAACGCCCTTCAGCGTGACCAGTCCGCCCGACTTCACAAAGACGGTACCGACCCGTGAGATAAGCTGCCCGTTCGCATCGCGGGCGAAAAGCGGTTCTCCAAGAATTTTCATAGGCGGCGGGCGGCTTCGAGTGTGTTGGCCAGTAGCATGGTGATGGTCATCGGCCCCACCCCACCGGGCACGGGGGTGAGCAGCGAGGCGACCTCGCTCACCGATGCGGCGTCGACATCGCCGACGAGACGGAAACCGTTTTTCTTGGAGGCATCGGGAATGCGGTTGACCCCTACGTCGATCACCACTGCACCGGGCTTAATCATGCTGCCCGTGACCGTGCCCGGTCGCCCGGCCGCGACCACCAAGATATCCGCCTGCCGCGTGTAGGCTGCGAGATCGCGCGTGCCGGTGTGGCAAACCGTGACAGTGGCGTTGCCGCCCTCGGCCTTGCGCATCAGCAGATGCGCCACCGGTTTGCCAACGATGTTGCTGCGCCCGATCACGACCGCATGCTGTCCAGCGGTCTGCACCCCGGTTTTGAGTAGCATCTGGATGATACCGTGCGGTGTGCAGGGCAGGAAGCAGGTCTCACCGATCATCATGCGGCCGACATTCACCGGGGTAAAACCGTCCACATCTTTTTCGGGGGCGATCGCGTTGACAACCGCAGCTTCGTCGATATGGCGCGGCAACGGGAGCTGCACCAAAATACCGTGGACACGCGGGTCGTCGTTCATGCGGCGCACCAGGGCCAGCGCCTCCTCCTGCGTAGTCTCGGCCGGTACGCGCACATCCAGCGAAAACATGCCAGCCTCTTCACAGGCGCGTTCTTTGGCGGTAACATACGAGGTGGAGGCCGGATCGGTACCAATCAAGATGACGCCCAGTCCCGGCGTCACGCCGCGGCTGGCCTTGAGATCGGCGACCTGGCGCGCAATATCCGCACGCATCTCGGCGGCGAGTTTTTTTCCATCAAGCAGCGTTGCACTCATAGCTATCGTATTCTTTAAGGGCCCTTGCAAAGCCCCTCGTGACATGGGCGTCCCGCCCATGAAACACGGGCAAGATGCCCGTGCCACATCTGCAAGCAAGAAGTTTTGCAAGGCCTCTTTAATTAAGTTCAAACTGAAAAAGTCTCATCGCGGCATCCAATCCACGGCGCATGACCGAACAACAAGTACGCTCCAAGTGTAGCAAAGATTCGTATGCGTCGCATCTCAAAGTTGCAGATGGGTGTGTGTCAGATTCGTGACGTGAAAATCAGATTGCGCTTGCGTGGCGCAT
>DAOTMQ010000227.1:0-5730 GCA_035450385.1 Kiritimatiellia bacterium
GGTGCCGATCAGGGCGCGGATGGCGTGCGCCGCAGCGGGTTGCGGTGCGGGCGGCTCACCTTGGTGTACCGCGTGTACATTGGAAGGATCGGGCGGTTCGAGCCCGTCCAGATCGCGGCTGGCGAGCCACTCGGTCGACGCGCGGCCGGGACGCACGTGGAACTGCTCCGCCGAGAAACAGGTTGCACCGTCACGGACCAGCGCGAAAAAGAGGCCAGCGGTTTTGTTGCCGGTTTCTCCGGGACCGTCGCTGACTGCGGCGGCGAGCACGTCGCCGGGCGCGAGCGACACCGTGCCGGTCCACGGTTCACGGTAGCTGGACCATGTAGCCAGCGTGCGGCCGTTGAGATAGAGCGTGCCGCTATTGTCGCACAGCATCGCCGCTTGATACTCGCCTGCCGCACCGTTCCAGACATGCTTGAAAACCGCCTGCGGCGTGGGCTTGCGCGTCCAGACCCAACGTCCGGTAAAGTGTTTGGCGTAGGTGCGTGGGGGGCGGGCGTCCGATGCGGCGGGCGGGGTCCAATGAAGGGCGCCGGAGTCCGGAGCGAACAGCCGCTTGACGAGGGCGGCGGTTTGCGGGTCGTCGCTGCCGGCGCGGTCAGTGGCTTCGGGAAGTTCCCCGAGCGCGATCACGCGTCCGCCAGCCTGCTGAAAGGCCAACGCCTTCTCAAGGGATGCGTGGCGGATCGCGAACATGCCGGGCAGCACCAGCGCACGGTAGGCTTCACCGGCTACGCAGAGGCGTGCGTGTGTATCTGGACGGAGGCGTGTGCGCGACTCGCCCGGCGGCACAATCTCAGCGCGCGCAAGCGATTCGGCATCGATGAAGTCAAAGTCGATCTGCTGTGCGATCAGATCGGCGGCCAGGGCATAGGCGCAGGACTGCGCCGCTTTACCGCGTGCTGGATCGACCACCAAGGGCTCGTGCGGCTGGATGATCGCGACATCCGCGACGTGATCGCCTTGACTGAGCAGGTAGCTGAGGCGCTCGAAGTATTTGAAGAACACCGGCATGTGACGCCAGTAGGGCATGCGGAAGTGGTAGCAGGGCGGTGCCCACTCCCACCAGCCGCCGAAGGTGGTGTAGTAAAGTCCGTGCAGGTTGAGCAGCGTGGTGCCGTAGAGGAAATTGCGGTTGCTCGAATCGAAAAGCACGGTCGGCGATGCCTGCCAGCCGAGACTGTGGTAGCCCTCGACCCACACGCGCGGCCGTTCGTAGAGGTGAGCGATTGATGAGCCGACCTTGTTCTTGATCAGGTCGGCGCTAGAGCCGGGCGTGTCGAAACCCGGCGCGGTGTACCAGCGCATGGCGCGCATGTAGTCGCCGAACTCCATCGGGTCGCGACCGCGCGAGGCCGGGTCACATGCGTAGATCATGCCGCGGCTGTTATGCCACTCGAAGATCGGTTTGAAGTAGTAGGTTTCGCTGAGCGACACCATGACGTCATTCACATCCAAACGCACCTTGGGCGTTTCCGGTCCAAGGTCCGTGAAGAGCGCGGCGAGAACGGGACGCACGTCGTACCCTTTGCGTTGCTGAAACTCGGCGGCGAACGTATCGCTCCAGAGGTGCTTGTCGCCGGCAAGGCGCAACTCGTCCTGAAAAAAGTAGTTCAACGCGCCGCGGGCCTCGGGCGGTGTGCGTGCCAGAAAGGGGTTGAAGAAACGCTCGATCACACGCTGGCCCGATAACGGATTGAGCGGGTCCAGTGTGTCGGGGCGGCGTTCGGCGAGAACCGCGAGGAGACGCCACGCGCCTTTCGGCAGGGTCCAGGAGGTGGCGTGTGGATCGAGCGAACGCTTATCGACGGGGAGCGGACGGCCATCGCGCAGCGGCAGGGCCGTGACGGAGATCGCGGCGGCTTCGTGCGGCAAGGGGGTGAGTGGTTGCGCGTCGTCCGCTGTGCGGATGTCGCGTGTCCGTAGGGTTAAGCCATGCGCGTGTAGATCGTCGGTCGTGATGCCGAGCTGACGGAAAAGGTTGTCGCGTCCGGGCCAATCCAAGGTATACCCGCTCATCCCGATACCCATGCCACGCTTGGCCGATTCAACAGCCATGAAGGCAAAGATATCCCACCATTCATCCGAAAAGATCGGTGGTTCGACCTTCTCTGTACGCCAGCCGTCCGATCGTGTGTGTGAGTAATTGATCTGGGCACCCGAGACACCGGCCTTGTGTAGTTCGTCAAGTTGCCAGAGCAATCGTTCGCGGTTCAGAGGCTCGCCCGTCCACCACCAGAACGGCACCTGTCCGTAGCCCGGTGGCGGCGTTGTGAAAGCGCGTCGGAGTTCGGCTGGCGTTACATCGCGCTGAGGAAAGCCGGGAGCTTGTGCGGCATGTGACAGTGCTGGCAACATCAGCAAAAAAGTCGCAAGGACAATCGTCAGAGCCGCTAGAATTTGGTGCCATTGTTTAATCTGCATCTCCCGTTCCTCGTATCGGTTCCGTTAAGCGTACCTAGCGTACAAACTTCTACGGCGAATGGTCCAGCGCGATTGTTTTGGCTGCGGTCAAAAAAATGTACGCTTGACCATAGCAGCCAGAATAAATACCATTCCAGTAAATGAGCATAGGGCCTGCCTGTCAGGGCAGGTCTAAAAATGTTGCAGCTCGAAAAAACAAGAGTGAAAAAAACCCATCATGTGTGACAATGCAAATCGATGAGAAGTACTCTCGCATATCAGCCTGAATTATTTGCCGAAAACCCGGATGTCTCCCTAACTCACGCTCGGTTTAACGGGAGGTCTGGTGCGTTCGGGGATAACATGTCGTTGCCCGTCCATCGCTGGTACCGATATTCGGCAGGTTTTTCCGCCGACTGGGTTAGAACGGTTATTCAAGAGCGACATTCGGGCACAGGCCAGTTTTCCGTTCTGGACCCGTTTGCTGGAGTAGGCACGACACTTTTGGCCAGCGAAGCCGCGCGAGTTCAGAGTTGGGGATTTGAAACCCACCCATTTATTCACCGAGTCGCTACGGCAAAATTGCGGGGAATACATTCTGAACTTTCGGCCATCCGCCGCACTTTCGACACGTTTTTGAGCTGCCTGCCTGATGCGGAATCCCCGCAACCAGAAAACGTAGCGCCGTTGTTATCCAAGTGTTATACGCCCGATTCTCTTGCGTCATTGTTTTCTATGCGCGATCTTTTTCTCGCAGAGTTCGATAATAAGACACCCGAGAGTGAATTAATTTGGCTTACTTTGACATCTATTTTGCGGATGTGCAGCGGGGCTGGAACGGCGCAATGGCAATACGTGCTCCCTAACAAGAGAAAGTCAAAGTCTGGAGTACAACTCCCTGTTGCGGCATTTCACGCTAAAGCGTCTGAAATACTGAAGGATGTCGAGTATGCCCAGCGTAATGCTTGGTCTTCGCAAGGCACAATTATCCTCACTGACGCTCGTGCTCCTGTGACCGACTTGCAGATTCAAGCCGATGCTGTCATCACATCTCCTCCCTACCCGAATAACTACGACTACGCGGACGCCACGCGATTAGAGATGACATTCTGGGGCGAAATCAATGGGTGGGGCGATCTCCAAAACTCCGTTCGCCGACACCTTATCCGCTCATGCTCACAGCATGCTGCAGCAGAAAGATTAGTGCTTGATGATCTGCTTGCCGAGCCTGTGCTTGAACCGATTAGGAATGACCTCTCTATAGCGTGTAGAACACTTGCCGAAGTACGCGAAACCAGAGGAGGCAGGAAGTCCTATCACACTATGGCAGCAGCGTATTTTCGTGATCTTGGACTGGTCTTCAAATCATTGCGCCCCCTCTGCCGCCCTGACGGTGTTTTATGCTTTGTAATTGGTGACTCAGCACCCTATGGGGTCTATCTAGATGTTGATGCCTGGCTGGGTAAATTAGCTCTTAATGCAGGCTTCAAGTCGTATTCTTTCGAGAAGATTCGTGATCGTAATGTGAAGTGGAAAAACAGAAAACATCGTGTGCCCCTCAAAGAGGGCAGGCTCTGGATCGAGGGATAACGCATGGCAGAATCTCCGTCTCATAAATTCGGGCAACTGATCGGTAACCTTCTCGAAGAACTTATAGAGCCGTTTCTGACTGAATTTGCAAGTCGAAATGGTTTGTATTTGGACCACCAGAAGAATTCACGTGCGGCACGCAAAGGTAAAAAGGTGACTTGGGAGGATACGTACGGCAATCTCCATGACCTGGACTATGTGCTTGAACGTGGGGGGACTGATGCTGTTTTAGGAACTCCGGTAGCATTTATAGAAGTGGCATGGCGCAGGTACACGAAGCATTCCCGCAACAAGGCGCAGGAGATTCAAGGGGCCGTTTTGCCACTCGCAGAGAAATACCAATGGTCCAATCCATTCCTTGGCGCGGTTCTTGCTGGTGTTTTTTCGGAAGGCTCTCTTGAGCAACTGCGGTCCCTTGGATTCCATGTTTTGTATTTTTCATACGACAGCATCGTCGCGGCTTTTGCATCAGGCAAAATCGATGTCGTATTCGACGAGAGTACTCCTGACGCAACATTTCGAAGGTGTGTTAAGCAAATCGAAAAGTTGTCGGCATCGGCAATGCAGGGTATTAAGGACCACCTCGGCAATGTGAACAAGGCGAATATAGATAAGTTTGTGGCAACACTCAAAGAGCGAATAGACAGGATGGTTGAGCAAGTGGTTGTAATTCCGCTATACGGACACTCTAACAAATTCGCCACGATTGACGATGCGTTGCGATTTCTTGATACATATTCTGTTTACGAAGGTTGTGGTGATTTCCGGAAGTATGAGGTTCTCATTTCGTTCACTAACGGGGATCGGGTTGAAGGCTCGTTTAAGGACGAGGTAAAAGTTCGAGAGTTTTTGCAATTTGTAGCAAAACAATAAATGCCAACCCAGTGGCTGGGAACACCATCGGCGTATAAAAATACCCTGCGTGTCCGTGTCCTCAACTTGTGCTTGTCCGCGCCTTGGTATTGTGTGAAAATCAGAACCCAGTCATATCGTGTGATGGCATACGGCGCGTCACATTGTTAATGGAGGTCTGAACGATGCGAGGATGGATGAAGCTGTGGGTATGCGGAATGGCAGTGTCGATGGCTGTCGGCGCGATGGCGCTGACACCGGATACGATGATGTGTGAACTGCTGGCCAAGCCGGGGCTGGTGGCTGTCACCGATCCGACACCGGAGTTCTCTTGGGGATTCAAAGACGCGCGCCCCGGTGACTTCCAAAGCGCGTACCAGATTCAGGTGGCGTCGGGAACCACGTTTTTCAAAACCGATCAACCGGATCTCTGGGACTCGGGTAAGGTCGCTTCGAGTCAGTCGCTTTACATTACCTACGCGGGCAAGGCGTTGCCTACCGACGCTGAGGTGTGCTGGCGGGTACGCGTGTGGGACAGCCGTGGCAAGGAGGGGCCTTGGTCGCACACCTACTCCTTTAAAACCGCGCCAGTATTGAATGGGGATTCGGCATTGCAGTATCCGCTCGCGCAAGAGCGGGTGAGGCCGGTCCGTGTGACCACTAACGCGCAGGGACGCGTACTGGTCGATTTCGGGCGGGCGGCCTTCGGCTGGGTCGAACTGGTGCCGCCGCGCGATATGCCGCGGGGCGGTCCTTTTACGCTGCATCTCGGAGAAAAGCTGAAGGGCGACGGCGTGGACGCCAAACCGGGCGGGACGATCCGCTATGCGAAGGTGAATGGGGCGTTGACCAGTCCGAATGTCTACCGCGTGCCGTTGGTCG
>DAOTMQ010000228.1:0-5660 GCA_035450385.1 Kiritimatiellia bacterium
GGCTTGCCTAGCATGACGGAATCCGGTAAACTTCATGGTCTTTATTCAACAGCGATGAAGCGAAACTAAGGAAGCGACAATGCCAGTGATTCTGGGTTTGCCCAAAGGAAGTTTGCAGGACGCGACTTTCAACATCATGCGGAAGGCGGGATTCAACGTGCAGGCGGGCGAGCGCTCGTATGCGCCGAGCGTGGATGATCCCGAACTCCAGTGCCGCCTGATTCGCCCACAGGAGATTTCCCGTTACGTTGAACTCGGACTGCTCGATGCGGGTATCACCGGCTACGACTGGATCTACGAAAACAACTCCGACGTGCATGAAGTCTCGGAGATGCGCTATTCCAAGGCCACCTCGCGCCCGGTGCGTTGGGTGCTCGCCGTCCCTAATGACTCGCCGATCCAAGGCGTCAAGGACCTGCAGGGCAAGCGCATCGCCACCGAAGCGGTCGGTCTGGCCAACCGCTATCTCGCCCAGCACGGCGTCACCGCCGAGGTTGAGTTTTCCTGGGGCGCAACCGAAGTCAAAGCGCCCGAGTTGGTCGACGCCATCGTGGAACTGACCGAGACCGGCTCTTCGCTGCGCGCCAACAACCTGCGTATCGTCGACACGATCCTGACCTCCACCACGCGCCTGATCGCCAACAAGAAGGCGTGGGCAGACACCGCCAAGCGCGAAAAAATCGAGCAGCTTTCGATGCTATTGCAAGGTGCGCTGGCCGCCGAGTCGCGCGTGCTGATCAAGCTAAACGTGCCAGCCGCACAGCTTGGGGCCGTCACCGAGATTCTGCCGGCACTGCACGCGCCGACCATCAACAAGCTCAACGATGCCGATTGGTTCGCGGTTGAATCGGTGGTCGATGAAAAGATCGTGCGTGATATCGTTCCGCCGCTGCGCGCCGCCGGCGCCACCGGCATCATTGAACTGCCTTTGAAAAAAGTCATCTTTTAACACACAACACCGCGCGACGGCCCGGGCGGGCGGTCGCGCGTCATTCCAGGAGAACAAACGTGGGTTCGATCAAGAAGAAACGCCGTGCGAAGATGTCCAAGCATAAGCATCGGAAACGCCTGAAGCTGCAGCGGCACAAGAACAAGAACAAGTAAGGCGCGCACGACGCGTACATGCGCTGGAAGACGGCTGGGGAGCGCCTTCCACGCTTGTTTTTCTGGAACGCCGGCCTGCGCACCCGTCGCGGCCGGTCCTTCCCATCCGGGAGAAACGACATGAGACCGATTCGATACGCCGCGCATAGACGGCCGATCGAATCGGCCTTTGTTGCTTCTTTTCTGTTTTGTATGGCATTGGTCTGCGGGTGCACGCTCTTTCAAGCGCCGACACCTGCCCCTCCCCCTTTCACGCTACCGGAGCACGAGGCGCGTCAAGCCGGAGCAATGGCACTCTACGCCAAAGGCATCCTGCTGGAGAGCAGCACACAGGGCGATGCCAACACAAACCGGCAAGCGGCTTGTGAGGCCTTCCGCCAGGCGGTCGTGTTGGATCCCGACAACCGGCGTCCGTTGGAAGCGCTCGTCAGCGCCTTGAAGGACGACAAGCGTTTCGCCGAAGCGCTGGAGGCCCTCGAGCCTTTTCTTGCTCGCCATCCAGAAGAGATCGAACTGCGCTTCGAAGCGGCGCGCCTGGCCGAAGCCAGCGAGCGCATCAACGACGCCGCACGCCATTGCGCCGTCCTCTTCGCATTGAAGCCCGACCACCGCGAGTTGGGACATGCCCTGATCCGGCTCTATTTCCTGGCCGACCGCGTCCCTGAAGCGCTGGATGCCATGCGCAAGATCCACACCCGCTTCAACGACACTAAGAGTGCCTCCCTGCCGTTGCAATGGGCCATTCACTTCACGCAGGAAGGTTCGCAGACCGCCGATCGCGCGCTCGCCTGCCTTGATCTAGCCCTGCCGATGCGCACCAACGCGGCCGAGCGTGCCGCAATCCTGACCCTCACCGCTGAAAACCGGTTGCTTCTCGGCGAGACCAATATGGCGGAAACCATCTTTCTCGACGCCTATCACCTGAATCCCGCAGTTAACACGGCCGTCATGCGGCTCGGTGCGCTCTGGTCGACGCGTCCGGACGCCACCAACCAACTCGCCCACCTGATCCGTACGACGCCGGACGCCTATGTCGAGCGACTCATCCTGACCGCGACCCATCAGGCGCTCGGCCAGTTCAACATTGCGGCTGACGTACTCAGCGACACCTATGTCTGGCGCATGCGGCAAGGCTATTTCCCCAGCGAAAACGTTTACCTCTGGCACGCCGCGTTGCTTGAGACCACAAAACGCATACAGGCGGCTGAGCGAGTCCTGCGGGACGCCATCGCCGCCTATCCGCACTCCCCCGAACTCAAGAACTTCCTTGCCTACCTCTGGGCCGAAGCGGGCACGCATCTGGATGAGGCCGATCGCTTGGTGACCGACGCCCTCCGGCAACGCCCCGAGAACGCCGCCTATCTCGATACCAAGGGGTGGGTCCTTTACAAATTGGGGCGGCATTACGAAGCGCTACAGTGGCTGCTGAAGGCCGCCGAACTCGACAAAGAAGAGCCTGTGATCCTAGATCACGTCGGCGATGCCCTCAAGTCCATCGGCCGCGATAGCGAGGCCATCCTCTTCTGGAGCCGCAGCCATCGCTTCGACCCCCGCCCGGAGGTTGAAAAAAAACTGCACGACCACAACGCCTTCCCCCTAGGGCGGGGAAGCCCGCCCTAGGGGTAGGGGGAAGGCGTGAGGCTGTAAGACTGTAAGGCTGTAAAGGCTATGAGACTGTAAGACTGTGAGGCTGTAAGGCAGCCTAAACCCCACGCAGGCAGCGCCCGCGTCCAACTCCTAAATCCTAACTCCTAACTCCTAAATTCCAACTCCCCATGTCCCCCTTCCTCAACATCCCCTACTATCCCGCCTTTGACCACATGACGCCAGAGAATGCGGTACCGGCTTTTGAACAGTTGCTGGCAGATGCGAACCGCGCCGTCGATGCGCTCGAACGCAACCATACGCCGACCTGGTCGGGACTGATACGCCCGCTCCACGATGCCTGCCATCCGCTCTTCGACGCCTGGGGTCTGCTCGGCCACATGCTCTCGGTCATGAACAACGACGCATGGCGCCGCGTCTACGAAGAGTTTCAGCCGGCGCTTGTCACCTTTTCGTTGCGTGTCGGCCAGAGTCCCGCGTTTTACGCAAGCTACTGCGCGTTGCGCGACGCCGACCAAGCCGCCCCCTGCCTCACCTCCGTCCAACGCCGCATCCTGGACAAGACCATCCAAGCCGCCGAGCAGGCGGGCGTGGGTCTGCCGGAGCCCCAGCAGCAGCGCTTCAACGAGATTCAAGCAGAATTGGCGCGCCTCGCCACCGACTTCCGCAACAACGTTCTGGATGCGACCAAGGCCTTCTCGCTGACCCTGCGCACACACGATGAAGCGGACGGCCTCCCGCCCGCCCTGCTCGCCGTCACCGCACAGGCCGCGCGCGACGCCGACGAGCCGCAGGCCACCGCCGAAAACGGCCCTTGGCGCATCACGCTCGACCACGCCGTCTACCACCCCTTCATGATGCACAGCCGCAACCGCGCCGCGCGCGAACAGCTCTGCCGCGCTTCGGCCACGCGCGCATCAAGCGGCGACCTCGACAACTCCCCGCTCATCGAGCAGACCCTTGCCTTACGCCGCGAGATGGCCGCCCTGCTCAGCTACGCCTCCTATGCCGAACTCAGCCTCTCGCGCAAAACCGCACGGACGGTCGAGGCCGTGGACGCCCTGATCGCGCAACTGGCCGACGCCGCGCGCGACGCCGCGCAGCGCGAGGCCGACGACCTGCTGGCTTTCGCCCGTGCGCACGGTTTCGAGGGCACGTCACTGGAACCGTGGGACACCGCCTTTTGGGCCGAGCGCCAGCGCGAACACGTCTACGCCTACAGCGATGAAGAACTGAGCCGCTACTTCCTCTTCCCGCGCGTACTGGAAGGCCTCTTCCAGTTGGCCGAACGCCTCTTCGGCATCACCATCACGCCAGCGGATGGCGAAGCACCGGTGTGGCACCCCGACGTGCGTTTCTTCCGTGTCGCCGACACCGACGGCACGCCGCGCGCCTACTTCTTCCTTGATCCCTACAGCCGTCCCGCGACCAAAAGCGGCGGTGCGTGGATGAACGATTTCCGTACGCGCGACCGCCGCCCCGACGGCTCGCTGCAACTCCCCATGGCCGTGCTGGTCTGCAACCAGAGCGTACCGGTCGGCGACCAACCGCCTGTCATGCGCTTCCAAGAGGTGAACACGCTCTTTCACGAGTTCGGCCACGCCCTGCAGCACATGCTGACCACCGTGGAAGAGCCCGATGCCTCCGGCGTCAACGGCATCGAATGGGATGCCATCGAAATCGCCAGCCAGTTCATGGAGAACTGGTGCTACGACCGCCCCACGCTCAAAGGTCTCAGCAGCCATGCCGAAACCGGCGAACCGTTGCCGGACGCGCTCTTCGACAAACTCGTCGCCGCCAAGAATTACCGTGCCGCCACTGCGATGTGCCGCCAACTCTTCTTCGCGGCCACCGACATGGATCTCTACGCGCGCTATCCGCGACCGGAGTGGCCGGACGCCGACACCGTCAAACGGCAGAACGCCGCGACCTATCTGTCCACGCCCCTGCTCCCGGAAGACCGTTTTCTCTGCTCGTTCACGCACATCTTCGGCGGCGGATATGCCGCCGGTTATTACAGCTACAAATGGTCGGAAGTGCTCTCGGCTGACGCCTTTGCCGCCTTCGAAGAGGCCGGTCTGGCGGATGACGCAGCGGTCCGCGCCACCGGCCAGCGCTTCCGCGACACCCTGCTGGCGTTGGGCGGCAGCGAAGATCCGATGGCGGTATACCGCCGCTTCCGCGGACGCGCCCCGACGGTCGATGCGTTGCTGCGTCACTCCGGTCTCCTGCCTGCCACATGAACACCCCTGTCCGCACCCTCCTCGCCTACCTGCACCGGCTGATCGAGTACGCCGCCTTCTACGGCGTGCTCTTCACGCTGGCCGGACTCTTCGACCGGCACCATTGGTTTCTGGGGCTCTTCACGCATCTCAAGCTGCCGCTCGCCGGCTGCTTCATCGGTTACACGCTGATCGAACTCGTGGCGCGCCACCGACACCACGTAGCGGCAGGCGTGATATTTGCCCTCGTGAACGCATTGCCGGTGCTGATGCTCTGTCTGCCTGCCCCGCATCAGCCGCAGCCGACTGCGCCCGCGACGGTTGCGCAACTCCGGATCTTGCAGGCGAACATCCTCACCAGCAACCGCGACGCCGCCGCGCTGCTCAGCCTCATTGACCGCGAAGCGCCCGACGTAATCGTGCTCCAGGAGACCGGCCGCCGCTGGCTGAGCGACCTCGCGGTCCTGACCAACGCCTATCCGGTCTTTGCCGCCATGCCGCGTGAGGATAACTTCGGTGCCGCCATTTTCTGCAAAGGTTCCTTGACTGCAGGTGTGACACGGGCATCCTGCCCGTGTCGCCATCTTCTGCAAAAGCCCATTGCCTGCAGGTGTGGCACGGGCATCTTGCCCGTGGATGTGGCACGGGCATCCTGCCCGTGTCGCCATCTTCTGCAAAAGCCCCTTGCTTGCAAGTGTGGCACGGGCATCTTGCCCGTGGATGTGGCAC
>DAOTMQ010000229.1:0-3344 GCA_035450385.1 Kiritimatiellia bacterium
TACTATGCGCCGGTCATCAACCTCTCCGGCTCGCAGGTGGTCACGCTCGGTCTTTCCAATCGCGTGGAGCGGGTCAGCGGTAACGGCACGCTGAACGTTCCGGCCGGCGCGTTCTCGATCGACACGCTTGCGCTCGGCGGCACCGTGACCTTCAACAATGGCGAGGCACCGCTGACCATCGCCTCGGTCAGTGTCAGCGGCAACGGCCGTTTCGTCGCGACCGGCAGCCCGACAACGCTGGACCTCGTCACGCTCGCCGATTTGCACAACGCCATCGTTGATACCGGTGCCGCAGCCTTGACCGTGACCGCTTTCAGCGGCCACGGGGCTTTCCGCAAAAACGGCACCGGTGATTTCTCCTTCCCAGTTCCGACTACGCTGCGCACGCTGACCGTCGAGGGCGGCACGTTGCTGCCGGTCCGCGTGAGCCCCGCGACGATTCCGGCTTCGGTCGTGCCGGCTTTCTGGGTTGACGCCTCCCTACCCAGTACGCTCCTGACCAATGCCGCCGGGCGTATCGCGCAGTGGTGGGACGTGCGCAAGGGCGCGCTAGATGATGAGTGGATGCACGCCTACAGCGAGAACGAAGGCTCGGCACCGCAGCTTCTGCCGGCCTCGGCCAACGGCCTGCCGATTGTGTCGTTCGGTCCGTATGAGAGCGGCCGTTACTTGCGCTGGAGCGCACAGGTCTATCCGGTGCGCACCTTCTTCATGGCGATCGGCACGCACGAAAGCGGCGGTTATCTGCTCGGTTGCTCGACCATGAACGACTTCATCCGTTATCCCGGTGTGAGAAACTATCGCACGCCGCTTTGGAACGCGGAAAAGTTTTACACCCGTTACGGACGCAGTTACGTGGACAGCGAGCCATTCGCCTTCGATACGAGTGTGCCGTTCAACGGCGGGTATCAGGTACTGTCCTTTGTCGACGATACCGACGAGTCGGTCAATCCCGGCTTGCAACGCGGACGCGCCGACCAGTTCGCGCGTTACCGCACGGTCTCACCGAGTTACACTGGCGGACAGCGTCTCGGCGAGGTGCTCATCTGCACCAACGTCGTGACGGAAGCCGAGCGTGCCGCCATCGAGCGTTACCTCACCGCCAAGTGGATCGCGGACATCCGCCGCCTGGAGTTGCTCGGCGCAGCGCAGATCACCCTCGCGGAAGGCGACACGCTCTCGGTCGATGTTGCCTGCGGTGCCGGCCGCCTGACCAAGCTGGGCACCGGTGATCTCAAGGTCAGCAACAGCGCACTGCTGACCGGCGGACTTGATATCCAGGCTGGCCGTTTGGCCTTTGCGCGGACCGATCGCGTTTATGCGGCGGATCCGGTCTTCCATGTGGATGCCAGCGCCGACAACGGCTCGGTCATGACCGACCAGTACGGCTACGTCACCAACTGGTCCGACGTCCGCTTCAACGGCCGCTGGGCCGCTGCCACCAACAGCCTGGTCAATAACCCGCCGAATCTGTTGCTCAATGCGCTCGGCGGTCGTCCAGTGGTCGACTTTAACTACTACGCCCGTGGTGATAGCGCCCCGGCACCTTACGCGCGATTCAACCTCGACAATGAGCGCTATCTCTCGTGGAATGCGGAGATCGCCAATATCCGTACGGCCTTCTGGTTGCTCGGCAGCCAGAATGGCGGCGGCTTCCTGCTTGGCCACACCGATAGCTGGAACTTTCACCGTGAGATCGCCTCATGGGGAGATAGCCCGGAGCCTGGACTGTTTGCTAGCTCCGCTGCCGAAGGTGTCAGGAATGGACGGATTTTCGTCGACGGTCGCAAGCTGGATTATTACTCGCAGCGAGGCGTGTTGAATGGTGATTACCAGTTGGTGCAACTCATTACCACCGCCAACGCTGTCGCCAACCAGTTCAGCCGTGATCGGCAGCTTAAGGCACAATGCGGCGGCCAGCGCCTTGGCGAGGTGGTGCTCTTCAACTATGCGCTGACCGAGAAGGAGCGCATGAACATGGAGGCGCTGCTCGCGGCCAAATGGTTCGGCGACCTGCGGCGCGTCGCACTCGCGGATGGCGCGGTGCTGGATACCGGTGCCGGCACCGACAATGTTGTGCTCGCTGCGTTGGAGGGTGCAGGCACTGCGCGTCGTGAAGGCGCGGCCACGTTGCGTGTGCTTGACGGCGCTGCGTTCTCCGGTATTCTGGAGACCCGTCTCGACCGGTTGGATGTCAGCCGTTTGGAGTCTCCCGCACAGCCTGCGCCCAACCCCTCGCTCTGGCTCGATGCATCGCGCCCCGGCGGCGTGACGGTCGATGGAACGACCATCACCGGTATCCGGGACTTCTCCGCCAACAACTTGCCGATCGGCTTCACGGGTGCAAACCCCGTGCTGCGTACCGACGAGTTGAACGGGCGTCCGGTGATCGATCTCGGACCCGCTGTCGCCGGTGGTACCGCTCTGACCTTTGACGGTACGCGCGCGAAGGTTCTTTCGGCCTTCGCTGTGCATGGTAGTCAGGAGGGCGGTGGCTGCTTCCTCGGCGCAGCCACCACCTGGCCGTTTTACCGCGAATTTTCAACTGCGCTGGGCACGGCCAATCCCTACACCCCGATTTGGCATGCCACCTCGTCAAATCTTGACTTGCGGCAGGGCTGGACCTATCTGGACGGTCAAAATGTGTGTGGTGTACGGCGCGGTTTTTCCGGCGGTTACGGGCTGTTTTCGTTCATTGCCAAACCGCGCACACCCTTCACCGAACAGATTTACATCGCGGGTGACCGCGGCGGAGTCCGTCCGTTTGGTGGTCTGCGCTTCGGCGAAATCCTGCTGTACGACCGCGTGCTGACCGACGCTGAGCGACAGCAGACGGAGGCCTACCTGAACGCCAAGTGGTTCGGACGTGCCTCGGGCGGCTACGCTGCGCCGACGTTGCCGGTGGTGGGACGTGTGCAGTCGCTGGGCGGTAGCCTGCATGTGGAACCTGGCCGGCTCGCTGTGCTGGGCGAGATCCAAGGAGCGGATGCGGTTTCCGTGACCGGCGGCGGCAAGCTTGCGCTGACCTCCGGCGGTTCGACGCCGGCCACGTATCAGGTCACGGCGGGCACGCTCACCCTGTCGCCGGCCGACGAACTGCACGACGAGTTGCCGGTGACCGACGCGCTCGCTTTCCGGGTCGACGCCTCGTGCGCTGAGTCGCTGACGTTTAAGCCCGGCAGTGCCCATGAGGTGCTCCAGTGGGCCGACGTGCGCGGTGCCGGTTACCCCTACGCCTATGCGTACGCGGATCCGGAGGCAAATACATGAAGTTCGACTCCAAGCAGTGCCCTACGCCTATGCGTACGCGGATCCGGATCAGCGTTATACCAACACTCAGGTTC
>DAOTMQ010000229.1:3444-5626 GCA_035450385.1 Kiritimatiellia bacterium
CCCTACGCCTATGCGTACGCGGATCCGGATCAGCGTTATACCAACACTCAGGTTCTCGTCGAGAACCGTATGCCCGATGGGATTGCCATCACGCCGCCGACCCTGCTGCCGGGGGCGTTGAACGGCAAGCCGGTGCTGGACTTCGGTCAGTACGGCAGTACGCAGTGGTTGCTCTGGAACGCGCAGGTGAACGGCATCCGCACGGTCTTCTGGGTCATCGGCAGTCAGGCGGGCGGTGGCCACATGATGTCCGGTAGCGGTGACCTCAACTACTTCGTGCGCGGTCCCAATTACATCAGCAACACGCCGGCCGTGCTGTGGGGCAGTTGGCTTGCTGTCACCGGTGGCGTCACCCGCATCGACGGTGCGCCGGTCAACGGTCGCCGTATCGGCCTGAACGGCACTGGCTATCAGATCGTCAGCTTGACGACCACAGATGCTGTGTTCGCCGGTGCTTTCGCATGCGACCGGCCGGGCCGCAACCATTCCGACGGCACCCACTGCGGCGGCCAGCGGTTGGCGGAAGTGCTGATCTACACGCGCGCGCTCGACGATACGGAACGCGCGGAGGTCGAGGCCTACCTCGCGTGGAAGTGGTTCGGGCGCGGTACGCCCGGCACGAGCTTCGCGGCTGCGCCGCATACGGGCGCGACGATTGATCTTGCTTCTGATGCCGATCTGATCCTGAACGGCGTGGCTACCGACGCGGTCACCGTCACCGGCTCCGGCTACGTGGCGAATGCCGAGGTGCCGCCGACCGTCTTCCAGTTGACCGGCCCGCGTGTCTTCGAGCAGGGGTTGGTTTTGGCAGATGGTGCCGTGCTGTACGTGGACTACGATGGCGCACAACCAGCCGCAGACCAGATCACTGTGTCGGGCGGCCTTACCGTGCTCGGCGGCGGACAGGTGGTGGTCGACCGCGTGTCCAACTGGACCAGCGGCCAGCAGACCGTTCCGCTGATCAGCTACGACACCATTAGCGGTGGCGCGTCCTTTGACACGCAGTGGCGCGGCAGCGGTGCACCCTTCGGGCACAGTGTCAAACCCGGCTGGGTGCCGGACGAAAACCTGCTGAACGCCGTGCTCTACCCGTCCGGTCTTCTGCTCTATCTGAAGTGAGCAATTACTTTTGATTTTGCGGGCCGCCGAATTTCCAAAGCGGCGATCCGCTCTTTTCGGGGGCCAGGCGGAAGTAACCGTCCTTGGCGGCCTTGATATCCTCGACCGTGACAAATGCGTTCGGGTTGTGCAACTGGATGATCTGCATCATCTCTTTGAGATCCTTGCGTTTAGTCACGGTGAGGATCATCTTCAGCTTGCCGGACATGCCCTCGATATCGACCAGCGACACGCCGAAGCCGGATTCGCGCAGATGCGTGATCAGGTTGGTGGTATCGAGTTTCGGCACGACACGCACCAGTACCGTGCCCAGCGAGAGCCGCTCGTCTAACCTGATGCCGATGTAGGTGCCAACGCCGAATCCCAGTCCGTACGCCAGATAGCACATCGGGTTATTGATGTGGTTCAAGATCTGCCGGATCGCCAGCAGCCAAATGATCACCTCGAAAAAACCCATAACCGGTGCGTAGACACGGTGCCCCCTTGCCACAAAGATCACGCGCAGGGTGCCGATGCTGACGTCCATGATGCGCGCGACGAAGATCAACAACGGCACGATGCACCAAGTGAATACCCATGAATTCAGGAATGCTTCAGAAACCATGACCGACTACTCCGTCTGCGGTGTCTCAGTGATACCGTGAACCTTGAAATAAGCCTCGGCGACCTCGTTGCCCATATAGCGGCGTATGGTTTTGGGGCTGGACTGCGACAGGTCCACCATGATCAGGCCGTCCACGACCGAGCTGAAATCAGGATCGACATTGAAGGCGAGCAGGCGTCCGCTGAGTTTCAGATACTGACGCAGCAATACCGGGATGTCCTTGCCGTCGGGCTCAATCTCCGCGACATATCCCGCTACTTGGTCAATGTCGTTGAGATATTCGGTGTACTCTTTGAGGCACCACTCCGAGTGCCGCGGCGGCTTGGGCGGGAACTTCGGTTTGACCAGATGCGCCAGATCGTCCGCCATGCAGGTTTGGCGCATCGAGGCGAGGATCATGCAACGCGAGGCTTCGCGGTACTCGTTGGTGATGCTGACCGGGCCGAAGAGCACGCGGTA
>DAOTMQ010000230.1:0-5577 GCA_035450385.1 Kiritimatiellia bacterium
ATCTGGACCTGCGTCACCGCGTGGACCTCATGGCGTTACTGCTGCGCCTCAACCGTGACCGCAAGATCACCATCTTGATGGTGGTGCACGACCTCACCTTGGCGAGCCAGTTTTTCTCGCGGATCATCCTGCTGAGCCAGGGCACCAAACTCGCCGACGGCACTCCCGCCGAAGTCCTGCGCCCCGATCTTTTAGAAACGGCCTACGGTTGTCCGGTCAACGTCATTCCACTGCCGGATCTCGCAGCCGCCTGCGTGTTGCCTGCCCTTGCCCCATAGGTTACCATTCGCCAGACTTTTCACCAGCCTTACGCAGAGTCGTAAAACATTTATCCTTCCGCCCCTCTACTTCCACATATTGAAAGGTGTGGAAGTAGAGGACAACACTCGTTCATACGTGAAAATCGTTAAAAATCGGCCATTTATCGCGTTTTTGGGCTCATCTCCCCCAGGTGTTATTTCCACACCTTTCAAGGTGTGGAATTTCTCAACACTTGGCTTGCCTTTGAAGCCGTATGACCGTACCATAACCCGCGTCATGTCGCCCCTATTTTTTGAGGCTCAAAACAACCGGAAATCGGCGGCGAACAAAAGATGACGGGGACGGAAAAGAGTTGAACGTTGAACGTTGAGAGTTGAAAGTTGAGAGTTACCTGATCATGTCGCACCCCCTGCTCCAAGTTGATCGCCTCTCCGTCACGTTCCAGCGTGACGGAATGCTGACCACGCCCGTGCGTGATGTCTCGCTGACCGTCCAGGCCGGCGAGCGTGTCGCTGTAGTCGGTGAAAATTGAATCTACGAGTTTCCCATGAAAATGCGAACAATCATTTGGATCATTGCTGTGGCCATAGCGCTGTTCAACACGGTTAGCTCGTACTATCGCATGTACTCCCAAGCTTCCAGCCGTTTGAAGTGGCATGTCGTGTTGTGGACGTGTATCGTTCTTTTGGGGTTAATCGATTATTTTTTGAGGCTCAAAACAACCAGAAATCGGCGGCGAACAAAAGATGACGGGGACGGAAAAGAGTTGAAAGTTGAAAGTTAAGAGTTGAAAGTCGAGAGTTGCCTAATCATGCCCCATCCCCTACTCCAAGTTGATCACCTCTCCGTCACGTTCCGACGTGACGGAATGCTGACCACGCCTGTGCGTGATGTCTCGCTGACCGTCCAGGTCGGCGAGCGCGTCGCTGTAGTCGGTGAAAGCGGTTGCGGCAAAAGTCTCACCGCCCTGTCGCTCACGCGGCTCTCGCCCACGGATCGCGCCCGCCTGCAGGGGCGTGTGCTGTTTGACGGCACGGACACTCTGGCGCTCAGTCCCGACGCCCTGACCCGCGTACGCGGTCGCGGTATCGCGTATGTCTTTCAAGACCCCTCTGCAAGCCTCAACCCGGTGATGCGCGTACAAGATCAAATCGCGGAATGCCTGCCTGACTTGCCGCGCGCCGCGCGCCGCGACGCCTGCGTTGAACTGCTCACGCGGACTGGACTCCCAGATCCCGCCCGCGCGGCCCGCGCTTTCCCGTGCGAACTCAGCGGCGGCCAGCAGCAGCGCGTCATGCTCGCCATGGCGTTAGCCGCGCGTCCCAAGCTGTTGGTTGCAGACGAACCGACCACCGCTCTTGACGTCACAACCCAACAGCAGGTACTCGACCTAATCGACACACTGGCTGACGCCGACGGCATGGCGGTGTTGCTGATCACCCACAACCTCGGATTGGTCGCCGGGCGCATGACGCGCGTGTATGTGATGTATGCGGGGCAGGTGGTAGAGTCCGGTGCCGTGACCGACGTGCTGTCGAACCCGCGCCACCCCTACACGCGCGGCCTACTCGCCGCGGTGCCGATGCTTGACGCACCGCGCAACGCTCCGTTGCAGGACATTCCCGGCACCGTGCCCTCGCCGGACGCCTGGCCCGCCGGTTGTGCCTTTGCGCCGCGCTGCGCACAGGCCGACGCGCGTTGCCACGCCGAACAACCCCCTGAAACCGACGACGCCGACAGCCACCGTTCGCGCTGCTGGCATACACAGCCATGTCACTCCTGACCGTCCAAGACCTGCACGTCACCTATCGCACGCCCGGCCAGCCGCCGGTCCGCGCCGTGCGCGGCGTTTCATTCAGCCTCGCGGCTGGCGCGTCACTCGGCATCGTCGGCGAAAGCGGCTGCGGCAAGTCGTCGCTCGCCCGCGCGCTGATCGGCTTGCAACCGGCCAGCGCCGGAACACTCACGTTTGAAGGCCGGGCGGTCGACCGGCTCTCGCGTCAGGGCTTCCGCGACTACCGGCGCGCCGTGCAGATGGTCTTCCAAGATGCCACGGGCTCGCTCAATCCGCGTATGACGGTTCGACAGACGCTGCACGAAGTGCTACGCGTCCACCGCATGCGCCCGGCGGCGGCGATTCCGCAACGCGTCGACGAACTGCTGGACCTGGTGGGACTGCCCACGACAGTGCTGGACGCCTTTCCGCGTGAAATCAGCGGTGGCCAATGTCAGCGTGTCAGTTTCGCGCGTTGCCTGGCGCTCGAACCGCGCCTGATTATCGCGGACGAACCGGTCAGCGCGCTCGACGTCTCGGTCCAAGCCCGCATCCTCAATCTCGTACGCTCCTTGCAGCAGCGCCTCGGCCTCTCCATCATCCTCATCTCGCACGACCTCGCCGTCGTCCGCAACATCTGCGACCGCGTGGCCGTGATGCATGACGGCGTGTTCGTCGAAACCGGCATTGCCGCCGACGTGCTCGACACGCCCCGCCACGCCTACACGCGCACACTGCTGGAGGCAGTGCCGGACGTCGGCCGCGCTTTGCAGTCAAAGTTGAAAGCTGAGCGTTGAACGTTTGTTTCCTTCGGAACCCGCAAGTCTGGCGAAAAAATTTGGAGTGCGGCGGCAAGCGGTATTCCGTGCGACGCCGCTTTTTGAGTAGGAGTGCGACGGCAGGATGGTACGCAAAAGCGGTGCCGCGACCCGCGCACAGCGCAGTTCTTGTCTCCAAATTTTGCAGTAGACGCTTACTCTCGGCGTTCCGCAAGCCTGATCATAGACTGGAGGGCGAGCGTCCTCGCGAGCCGCCTTCCGCTCCTCCCTCATTGCGCAAAATGCATTATTATTTTTTCGCATTTGGTGGTATATGACTCTCATAATTTGCTATGATACAGCGAGTAACCAAGGGGAATGCTTTCATGAACAGACGCTCTTTTCTAAAGACAGGCTTCGCCGCCACGGCGGGTTTGGCGCTGTCTGGGCTCGGTGCCGCGCCGACGCGGCGTGTAAAAGCGGGGGTTCAGCTCTATTCGGTACGTAAGCTTTGCGAGCGGGATTTTCCCGGCACGCTGCGTGCGCTCAAAGCGATGGGCTACGAGGGGGTGCAGTGCGGCGGCTTTTTTGGTCGCACCGCCAAGGAACTGAACACGCTTTTTAAAGACCACGGTCTCGCGGCAGCCGGCATGCAGATGCAGGCCGACCGGATCATCAAGCCCGAGAACATCGCGGAATCGGTGACATTTGCCAGCGAGTTGGGCGCCCCCTATCTGTTTGTTCCTTGGTTCGACGCCAAGACAGCGGATGGCTGGAAGCGCTTCGCGGAGCAGATGTCCGTTGCCGCGCAGGCTTTCAAGGCGGCTGGGATCGGTTTGGGCTACCACAATCACCAGCATGAGTTCCGCGACCGCTTTGACGGCGTGTGCAAGTGGGATATCCTCTATCAGAACGCCTCGCCGGACGTCTTGCAACAACTTGATCTCGGACACTGCCTGTTGGCCGGAGAATCGCCCGCCTTCTGGTTGAAGAAATACCCGAACCGCAACCCCGCCGTGCATGTCAAGGCTGCCTCCAAGACCACCGGCGTGATCGGCGCCGATGGCGCGGATTGGGAGAAGGTTTTCGCTGCGTGCGAGGCCGATGTCACTGAGTGGTATGTGGTCGAAGCCGAAGTCCGCCCCGACACTTTGGACGACGTGCGCGACTGTCTCGCGTACATGAAAAAACTAGGGAGAGCTTAATATGAATCGTCGCTCATTCATCAAAACGACCGCGGCCGCCCTCAGCTTTCCCGCGCTGATACCAACTTCGGCTCTTGGCCGTGCGGGGCGTCCCGCGCCGTCTGACCGTATCACGCTCGGCATTATTGGCTACGGCACGCAGGGCCGTTACAACACGAGCAACTTCCTGCAGGATGACCGCGTGCAGGCCGTAGCGGTCTGCGACTGCAACCGCGAGTCCTCGCTCTATGGATATAACTCCGGAGAGCCGGGCGGGCGCGATCACGGCACACGCGCGGTCAATGCGCATTACGCAAAAAAGACAGGCCAATCATCGTATAACGGATGCGCGTCTTTTGTCGACTTCCGTGAGTTGCTGGCGACCCCCGGACTCGATGCCGTGTTGATCTGCACGCCCGACCACTGGCATGCGGTCATGGCGATCGCCGCCATGCGCAAAGGTCTGCACGTGTACTGCCAAAAGCCGCTTTCGCTCTCGGTCGCCGAAGGCCGTGCCATGGCCAACGTCGCCAAGAAAAGCGGCGTGACGTTTCAGACCGGCTCGCAGCAACGCTCCGACACCTACTTCAAGATGGCCGTCGAGTTCATCCGCAACAACCGGCTGGGGAAAATCCACAAGGTCGAAATCGGATTGCCCAAGGCGTGGCACAAGTTTTACGGACGCACCGGCGCACTGGCCAGCTTCGAGCCGTGCGCGGTTCCGGACGGGCTGGATTACGAGCTTTGGACGGGGCCTTCTCCGATGCGCCCCTACTGCTCCGCGCTGCAGCCGCTCTCGTGGCGCAGCAACTACGATTTCGCGGGCGGTGTGTTGACCGACTGGGGCGCGCATCACTCCGATATCGTGCAGTGGGCCTTTGACAAAGATCATTCCGGACCGACCTCGATCGAGAACATCAAGGCGGTGGAGATGCCGCCAGCCGGTGACGTCTTCAACGTGGCCAAGGGGTTCTCCTACGATTTCGTGTACCCCGAGGGCGCGCGCGTTACGGTGAACAACGAATTTAAAGTTGGCATCCGTTTCTACGGTGAAAATGATCGATCGCTTTTCGTCACGCGCGGCAGCATCTCGACGAATCCCGCCGAGTTGATCCGTGAAAAGATCAAGGAGGACGAGATCCGCGTCTATGCCAGCCGCTCTCACGAACGGAATTTCATCGATTGCATCTACAGCGGCAAGCCTACCGTCGCCCCTTGCGAAGTCGGGCACCGCTCAAACACCATCGGTGCGCTGGCAGTCATCGGTCTGCGTCTGGGACACGCGAACCTCAAATGGGATCCCGTTGCGGAAAAGATCGTCGGAAACGATGCGGCCAGTGCGATGCTGAGCCGCACGTTGCGAAAACCTTGGACACTCTAACTTCTAACACGGGGAAAAGACAGACACACATGGCTATCAACAGAAGACAGTTTTTCACATTCAGCGCAGCGGGGCTGGGCGGCGCGGCGCTGTTCGGCGCACGGCAGGCGCACGCCGCCACCCCGAGCGGCATGCCGGTTCTCAAGGCACCTGAACCGCCCGCTGAGTTGCACATCGGCTGCCAGCAGATGCTGGTGCCGGGCAAAAGCTTCGCGGAGC
>DAOTMQ010000231.1:0-5562 GCA_035450385.1 Kiritimatiellia bacterium
CGGCGTGCCTGTTCCTGACCGCGGCCAAATCGTCAAGGCGACTGTTGTGCTGGCGAAGGGCTTCACGCCTTCGGACGAGTTGGCTCGGACGTTGCAAAATCATGTCAAGCATGTGACGGCACCCTACAAGTATCCGCGCGTTGTGGAGTTTGTGCAAGAGTTGCCCAAGACCATCAGCGGCAAGATCCGTCGGGTCGAGATCCGTGAAGGCGACGAGGCACGGGGGTAGGGCACCGCGATGACCGCAGACCGTCAGCAAGTCCGCGTTTCGGCGGCCGCTGTGTTCTGCGGCTCTTGCCTGCTGTTTTTGATTCAACCGCTACTGGGGCGCACCCTGTTGCCGCTGTTCGGCGGAAGCGCTGCTGTCTGGACCATTTGCCTGGCGGCTTATCAGCTCTTGTTGCTGGCAGGGTACGCCTATGCGCACGGCATTGCGCGTCGCCGCCGTTCGGCGCAGCGAGTGGCGCATCTCTCATTGTTGTGCGCGGCATCGGTGTGGGTGGTTGCATTTGCCGCGCTGCGTCCTGCGTTGCGCACGATGGCGGGCAACACGGAGCAGCCTGCGCTTGAGGTGTTGCTGTGCGTGTTGGCGTGCGCGGGCCTCCCCTATGTGGCGCTTTCCGCCGGATCGACGGTGGTGCAAGGGTGGCTGGCCGCACGCGAGGACGGTGGCGGGACGGATGCGTCGACAGGCTCCGCCGCCTCTGTGTATCGGTTGTATGCGGTGTCAAATTTTGGGTCATTCGCCGGACTGTTGGTTTATCCGTTCGTGCTGGAGCCGTTCGTGTCTCTTTCAGTCCAATGGTGGGCGGTGGCGCTCGGCCTGTGCGGGTATACCGGGCTGATGGCGTGCCTCGGCCGCTTTGTGCGGGATGGGGAGGGCGGCGCGGTGATGGTGGAGGAGGCCGATTCGCCCGAGCTGGCGGTGCGGCGGCCGGTGCGGGTCTGGACGTGGTACGTGTTGCCGGGCGTGACGTCGTTTCTGCTGAATGCGATTGTTGCGCATCTGTTTACCGATGTGACGCCGCTGCCGTTGGTGTGGGTTACGATGCTTTCGGCATTTCTGCTGAGTTATGTCGTCGGCTTTTCCTCGTGGCGCTGGCTGACGTCGTCGGTTGGGATCATCCTTGCGGTTGTGTCGCTGTGTGCGGCGGCGGTCGTTCAAGGCCGGTGGGGGGCGGGCAGTTTCCTGCCGAATGCGGCTGCGGGCCTAGGTGTTCTCTTCTTCGGCGGGAGTGTGCTGCACGGCTGGCTGTATGAGGAACGCCCCGAGACGGCGTGCTTGAGCCGTTACTATCTGGCGATTGCGGCAGGCGGTGCGGTGGGGGGACTGCTGACATCGCTCGTTGCGCCGTGCGTGTTCACGCGCGTGACCGAATACCCGCTGGCGCTGAGCCTGTGCGCACTGTTGCTCACCTTGCGACTACCTTGGCTGCGGCGGTTGAGGCGCCTAAGAGTGGCGCATCCTGTGTTTGCGGCGTGTTGTGCCGCGCTGTGGCTGGCTTTGTTCGGGGCCATGTCGCGGTATACGGCGTCGAACACGCTCTTTCAGGCGCGTAACTTCTATGGGACCGTGCGGGTGACGCAGACGCTGGAGTTGTTCGATCAGGCTGGTGCGTTACCTGTGCACTACCTGTGGTGCGGACAAACCACGCACGGTCTGCAGGTCAGGTCGCCGCTTTTCGCCGGACGCGGCACCTCGTACTATGGCGCGACCGGGGGCGGCATCGCGTTCTCATCGCATCCCGCCTATCGGGAGGGGCGCGGCGTGAAGGCGGGCATCGTGGGGCTCGGCGCGGGGTGTCTGGCCTGTTACGGACGGCCGCAGGATCTGTTCCGTTTTTATGAGATCAACCCGCTGATGATTCAGGTGGCGGGGGCACCGCAGTTTTTCTCGTTTCTGAACGACGCGCCGATGCGCATTGATCTGGTGCCCGGCGATGCGCGCAAGATGTTGGAACGCGAGCAGGCGGCCAATGATCCGCGTTACGACATTCTGATGATCGATGCGTACAGCGGGGATGCAGTACCTTATCATTTGGCGACGCTGGAGGCGTTCCGGCTCTATTTCGAGCGACTCGAAGAGGACGGCATCTTAGCGATGCACGTCAGCAACTGGCATGTGGACCTGCTGCCGTTGTGCAAGGCGGTGTCGCAGGCGCTCGGCGTCCATCCCTACGGCGTGGTGGGCGTGGCCGAGAACAGCTTCACGGCCGATGCCATGTGGGTGTTCATGACACGCCACCCGCACCGTTATCTCTTTCCGGGCCAAGCGTCGGCGCGCGAGGTCGCGTGGGAGCGTGTCCGCGACATCGCCGTATCCGCCGACGAAAAAGGCAGTCTGCTGCCGTTGCTGCGCTACTGAGAAATTGGCTCAACTCCTGCTTGTCTCGTATGACCATTTTTGTTACCCTCTCTTCCACTTCCGAGAGGAAGGAAACAAATCTGTGCTAATTCGGCACGGTTGAAAGGAGTTCACATGAAGAGCCTGTTGATGGTTACGATCATGGCCGTCGCGACGTTCGCGTTTGTCGGCTGCAAGAAGGAAGAGACGTTGGGCGACAAGGTCGACAAGGCCGTCAAGTCCGCTGAGAAGGCGGCTGATTCTGCCGCTAAGGATGCCGATAAGGCAGCCGGCGATGTGCAGAAGAAGCTGGATGGCGCGCTGAAGAAGTAATTCGGCCCCTCTTGTTTCGCGACCGGCAGCCATGTGCCGCCGGTCGTTTTTTTTGTTTTCAGCTTGGAAGCGAGGCTTCCCTGTATTACTCTTTCCCCATGCAAACGACCTCTTCCACCCGCTTGAAACTTGGTGTGCTGGGCTCTGGTTCTGGCTCGAACATGCAGTCGATTTTGGACGCGATTGCCGACGGCACCTTGAATGCCGGGGTGCGTCTCGTCCTTGCCGATGTGCCGGACGCCCGCATTCTTGAACGCGCCAGAAATCATGGGGTCCCTTGCGACTGGCTGGACTGCGCCCCCTTCAAAACCAAACTGGACGGCGCGGCCGAGCGGCGCTGCATCCAGATGCTACGGGACGCCGACGTTGATACAGTGGTTCTCGCCGGTTTCATGCGGATCGTGAAGCCGGGGCTTCTCGCGGCTTTCCCGAATCGGGTGCTCAACATCCATCCCGCGCTGTTGCCGGCCTTCCCCGGCTTGCAGGCGTGGGCGCAGGCGCTGGAGTACGGGGCCAAGGTCGCTGGTTGCACCGTGCACTTTGTGGATGCCGGTACGGATACTGGGCCGATCATCATTCAGCGCAGTGTGCCGGTGCTGGAGGATGACACCCCCGAGTCGCTACACGCGCGCATTCAGGTCGAAGAGCACCGCGCATATCCTGAAGCGTTGCGCCTGCTTTCCGAAAACCGCCTGACCGTTACAGGCCGGCGGGTTGTGATTGAATAAAAAAACGCGCGGCTGGGGCGCACGTTTGTGGTTTTTGTCAGACGGATCGGACGGATCGGTCCAATCAGACAGATTAGATGGATCCAAAAAAGCGGAGCAGCGCTTTTACTTTTGTCTGTTGCGGCTCGGACTTACGTTGCCGACGCATCCGCCTTCGGCTCGGTCTCCGCAGGTTCGGTCTCTGGTGTGGTTTCGGCCTCCGGCTCAGGAGGCGTGGTCTCTGCGATCGGGGTGGCCTCAGTAGTCTCTGGCTCAGGTTCGGCCTTGGCCTCGGCCAGTATGGCTTCTGCGGCTGGCGCGGTCTCGGTCGTCAGTTGTTCGACTCCTTGCGCGCTCTCCGGCATGGTCTCGGCGGCAGGCGCGGCTTCTTGCGCGGCATCAGCCTCCGGCTTGGCCTCCGGTGCAGGCGTTTGATCCGCCGTCACTCGTTGCGGGCGTCCCCCTCTCTGTTGTCCGCCGCCCTGTTTCTCACCGGGCAGCAAACGGAAAACGGGATAGTCGAGCGGACCGCTCAGGACATCGTTGTAAAACTCGACGACGTGGCCGCGTTCGACCAGCCACATGAGTTGGACGAGCGTCTCTTTGATCTTCTCTTCGTCGGCGCCTGCGATCTCGGCGACCATTTCCGCCTTGGTGCAGCCGGGGTGTTCGTTGACATAAGTCAGCACATCGCGCAACGTCTGCACGGCGTGTGATGGGTCCAGCGCCACCGGTGCCTTAAGCATCACGAAGTCTTGGCCCTTGGAGTCATTCACGTGGAACAGGTGCAACTTACGATGGCGGAAGGCGCCGCGCAGGGCGAAGAACAGCGACGCGGGGAAACGACGCTCGCGCTGCAGCATGTCTCTCAACGCAAAGTACAGCGGGCGGCTTGGCGTCTGCATGCCGACCGCCGCCGTGCAGATCAGGTGACGCACGCTCGCGATCTGTTCCGGCAGGATCTCGCGCAGGAAGACCAACTCGGCGACATCCCGTTCCATAGCCGGGGCTTTGGGTGTGGGCTCAGCCTCCCCTTCGGCGGCTGCATCAGCTTCGGCGGCATCCGCCGCGTCAACCGGTTCCGCTACTGTGGGCGCGGCCCCTTTGCGGCGGTAGATCTTTTTCTTGGTGCACTGCTGACGCCACGCTTCGATGACCTCGGTGTCGCGCACGGTCTCGATACGCGAGCGGTATGCCTCCTCGGTCATTGTCGCATATCGCGTCCGTAGCATCTCCTGCACTTTGCTGTTGAAGCTGTGATGGTTTGGCGGCCCCAGCAACTCGCCGCTCATGCCGCAGCGCGCGACACACACAAACGTGCCGGCGGGCGGCTCGCACTCCACCTCTTCCACATCAAAGAAGTCATCCATGTGGCGGCTGACCAGATGTGTGCGGATCTCTTCTTCCGAAAGGGCGGGCATACCGCACACCTTGCACTGGAAGAGCGGTACCTGCTGATCCTTCAACGGTGCGATGCGGATCAGGCAAGAGGCGGGGTTGTCTAAAAAAAGCCAAGCGATATCACGCAACGGGTATGCGCGGTGGGATGTCTGGATGCGACGAATGACCGCCCCCAGCGCCTTCTGCTCGGGGAGCACACGAATCTCGAGCGGCAACGCGGGTGTCTCGGGACGACGATCCTGACGCGGTCGGCGGAAGTCGCGGCGCGGCGGATGGTCACCTCCGCGCTCCTGTCTGAAGCCATCTCCGCTCCCGGTACGCGGTCCACGCGGATCGGCGGCAACCATGCGCGGGTCAGGTCGCTGCATCTCGCCTTCGGCAAACCGCGGCCCGCGGTCGCGGTCACCACGGTCACTCTCGCGACGCGGAGGACGGCGGCTCGGCTTACGGCGGTCGCGCTCGCGGCTGTCATACTCGCGCGGTGCGCGGCGGTCGCGGCCATAATCACGCCCGCCCCGCCGGTCATCGCCGTCATCCGGAAACCGCTCGTTCTGATAACGCTGAATGTTCTCCTCGGGAGACGTGCGCGCCCAGCTCGGAGCAAAGTTCAAATCAAACGTGATCTCGCCGCTGTCTTGACCTTCAGGCTTCGCCTTTTCCTTCTCGCTCATGGTGGTCCTATGGTACCTTTTGTTTGACCGTGCGGTCAATGTGATTTATGACACGGGTGTGTGTCAGATTCGTGACGTGAAAATCAGATTGCGCTTGCGTGGCGCA
>DAOTMQ010000232.1:0-5531 GCA_035450385.1 Kiritimatiellia bacterium
CCAATCGCTGTCCCGCGTATTTCTTGTCGCGAATAGGCTGCCACCACCAGGCGTTTTCGAGATACCATTGCACGGTCTTCCGGATGCCGGTCTCGAATGTTTCTTGCGGTACCCACCCCAATTCGCTGCGCAGTTTGGAGGCATCGATGGCGTAACGCTTGTCGTGTCCGGGACGATCAGGCACAAAGGTAATCAGATCTCGATAACTGGCTGACTGGTCAGTGCGCGGATGGAGTTCGTCGAGGATGTCGCAAATGGTTTCGACCACCTGCAGGTTGGTGCGCTCACTATTGCCGCCAACATTATAGGTCTGGCCCGGCCGACCGCGCTGCAAGACCAGCCGCAGTGCGCGGGCATGATCCTCGACATAGAGCCAATCGCGCACGTTGTCGCCGGTGCCGTAGATCGGCAGCGACCGACGATCAAGGGCATTGAGAATCACGAGCGGAATCAGTTTTTCCGGAAAGTGGTAAGGCCCGTAATTGTTGGAGCAATTGGTGATGAGGACAGGCAAACCATAGGTGTGATGCCAGGCCCGCACCAGATGATCGGAAGCCGCTTTGCTGGCCGAATAGGGCGAACGCGGATCGTAGGGTGTGCGTTCGGTGAAGAAACCTTCCGGGCCCAGCGAACCGTAAACCTCATCGGTGGAGATGTGCTGGAAGCGGAAGGCGTCGCGCGCCGCGCTGTCGAGGCCGCGCCAGTAGGCGGTCGCGACCTCCAGCAGCGTGGCGGTGCCGACCACATTGGTCCGGATGAAGGCCGACGGGCCGTCAATCGAGCGGTCGACGTGCGACTCTGCGGCGAGGTGCATGACCGCATCGGGATGAAATGACGCGAAGATTCGTTCCATCGCGGGGCGGTCACAAATGTCGGCCTGACTGAAACGGTAACGTGCGTACTTATCGACCTCGCTTAACGAGGTGAGGTTACCCGCATAGGTGAGGGCATCAAGGACGAGAACCTCATGTTCTGATTCACGGATCAGTTGGCGCACCAGCGCCGAACCGATGAATCCGGCTCCGCCGGTCACGATAATGCGTTGCACGCCTGTCTCCCCTATTCGTCATCAGTCATCGAGAAATCGATATGATCCTGCCGCGTCCCGTGCGCCGACGGCGCGAGATCATCGCCGTAAACCGGCTTGCTGGTGGCGGCCGCGAGACTCGGCTTGCCCCCTTCGGGACCGGCGGAGCCCGTGCGTTTTTTGCCTTGGCCGTAGGCGGCGTAGCGCGAGGTGTAGCGGTAGGCGTAACGGTAGTGGTAATCGTACTGGCTGAAGTGGTTACGGCGGCCGAAATCGACGTCGTTCACGATCACGCCGATGACGCGCGCGCCGGACTCAGCCAAGGTACGCGCCGCGTGTTTGATCGGCTGGAAGCGCGTACGATCGGGACAGCACATGATCATGACGGAGTCCACGAGCGAGGCGAGGGTCATGACGTCGCCGACGATACCGAACGGCGGCGAGTCGATCACCACGCGGTCATAGTTCTGGCGCGCCCAAGTGAAGAACTCCACAATGATGCCGCTGCCCATCAGATTGGCGGGGCTGATCTCCGACGAGGCCTTGGAGAGGACAACATCGAGGTTTTCGACGCCGGACGGCACCGCCAGCGAGGCGAACAATGAAGGATCGGCCTTGGCCAGCGTATGCGGCAGGCTGTTGAACTCCCCCTGTTTCTTTTCAAAAATGCGGGCCAGGCGGGGGCGCCGCATGTCGAAGTCGACCAGGAGCGTGCGCTGTCCGCTTTGCGCGCAGGAGGCGGCGAGGCTGCACGAGGTGACGGTCTTGCCCTCGCCCGGCTGCGTGCTCATGCAGAGCACCACTTTAGACATTTCCTGATAGCGCGGCGAATCCAGCAGATTGCGGAGGCCGGCCACCGCCTCGGCGAACTGGGAGAATTTATCGTCGGTGACCAGTCGCGCCAACTGCTCGCGTTTCGTACGGCGCACGTGCGGCAGGACGGCCAGCGTTTTGAGACGCAGGCGGTGCTCGATGTCCGAGATGCCCACGATCTTGTCCTCGTGGTGGTCGAGCACCAAAACGAACAGCACGCCCAGCAGCAGGCCGATGGCCGGGCCGGCCGGGAAGATGATCAGCGGGTTGGGCAGGACCGGCTTGGTGGGCTTGAAGGCCGGCTCGACCTGCTTGATGATGGCGGTGTTTTCATCCGAGGCCAACTGGGCTTCACGCGTGCGCTGCAGCAGCGACTTGTAGGTGATGTCCGCCAGTTCGCGCTCGCGCTCCAACTGTTCGAGCTTCATCTTGGCCGAAACCATCTTCAGTTCCAGATCGGAGAGCTTCTTGATCAGGTCGTCGCGCTTGGGCGTGAGCTGCGCCAACTGGCGCTGCAGCAGATCGAGGTTGGCCTTGCAGGTTTCCAGTGCGCGGAAGACGACATCCGCGAACTGCTGGGTATAGACCTCAACCTCTTTTTCCTTGATCTTCACCTCGGGATGGTTGGCAGTATAGCGGGCCAGCATCGAGTTTTTCTCGGCCAAGGTCTTCTGGAGCAACTGGAAGGAGGTGCCGATCTCCAGCGAACGCGGCACGGAATCCGGCAGCGAACCAAATTTTTCCGGATCGCTTTGGATCGCCTCGAGCGTCTTGCGCAGTTCGGAGGCCTTGGTGATTTCGCTCTCGAGACCGAGGATATCGGCGTTGATCTTGGAAAGCGCCTGCTGAGCGGTCTCGCTCTCGCTGGCCATAAAATCAAGCTGATTCGCCACACGGAAATCAAGCATCTCCTTGTCGGCGCGTTCGAGGTTGCGCTTCTGCTGCTCGGTGGTGGAGGAGAGCCAAGAGACGGCCACTTCCGATTCGGCGCGGTTCTGGTCCGAGGTGAACATTTCCGCGGCCTTGGCATACGCGTTGGCCAAATTTGTGGCCAGTTCAGCGTCGGTCGAGCGGACGGTGATGCGGATCAGGCGCGAACGGCGCTGCAGGGTCATTTTTGAATTGACCAAGGTCTTGATCAGATCCTCATCCGTCACCGTTGAACTGGGATAGTCGGTGCGGTACTGGCTGACAATCTGATCGATCACGGCGCGGCTGCGCAGGCGGGCCAGCCGCGTGTTGAAGACCTCGTCCATGGTGGTCGAACCGATATCCGCATCGATGATGGCGGGCCGCAGATTCGAATACGAGGAACGCCGCATACTCATCTCGAACACGCTTTCGGCCTCATAGATCATCGGTGATATCTTAAAGACGGCGAACGCCACGATGAAACCGATGATGACAAACACAGCGATCGTGACCCAACGTTGCGTACAGACCCGCAACATGCGACCGATGGTCACCGCGCCCATCAGCGAATCGTCTTCTTCTCCACCGCTTCCAATGCCGCCATAATAGTAGGCCCCACCATAGCCTGTACCGGCATAGGCTACGGGTGCCCCCCCCCCGTAATAAACCGGTCGGCTGGAGCCCCCGTAATAGATGGCGCGGTTGCCGCCGCCGTAGTACATCGGACGGCGCGAGGCGCCTGCGGACTCGCCGGAAGAGGTTTGATCGGTATCACTCATCACGCATCTCCAGATTGAAGGTTACAGTGTAACGTATCCGGCCGGTTCAGCCCAAGCCAAAATCCAGGGGGCATCCTTTTAACCGTCCTACTCTCTCTCGGGCAAAAAGGCGGGCAGCGTGGCCAGAACGCATACCCACGACAGCATCACGGAAGGAGCCCTGAACGGACTGGCGACAAAACTTTCGAGACAACAAAAAGCGGCAGCCACGCCACCCGTCACAATGATCGGCGAGAGACGCAGGATAAAGAAGGCGCGGACGTTCCCCCCGTGACGATCCTTGTGCTGCCAGAGAATCCGGACCCTGTAACACAACGGAATAAGCAGGGCAATGAGCGCCGCCAGCATCAGGCCGACCCCGAAAACACCATATTCGCAAAGAAACTGAACCCCGTCATTGAACACAAGCGCCCTGTCTTGGTCGATAAATCGCCATTGATCCTGTTTTACAACCAAAGCCACGTAGTGGTAGAAACCATCAGCCCCGACCCCCGTCCAAGGGTGTTGCTGCCAGATTGACAGCGCGGCATCCGTACGAACCTCGTTGCGGCCCGCAAGCGCTGTCCAATGCTCCACGACCGGCAATGCATTCTTCAGCTTTTCGGCAACGGGGTTTTGAGGGAACAGGTAGACGAGGCAGGTCGCAACGGTGCCGAGACAAACGAGGTGAACCATAAACAGTTTAAGCTGCGTCCCTTTGGGGATCAAGGGCCCGAGATAGACCATTCCGTAAAACAGCAGGATCACGCCAGCCGCCGAAAAGACAATCGTTGCCAGCGGCGATGCAAAAAAAAGCATGCCGAGCAGATTACCGATTCCGGCCAAGGCAAACAGCAACAGCGACAGGCGTTGCTCTCTTTCCGCTTTCTCGCAAAACAATCCGATGCCCAACAGCATCCAGAATCCGAAAAAGGTGCCGACGGCCGGAAATCCGGTCTTTTTCGCCCACACGGCATAGGGGGCGAGACCGCGCAAGGCCCATATAACCGCGCAGAAGGCGATTGCACCGCTGACGCACGCAAGCAGTTGAAGCAGGACTCGTTTCGCGGCCTTGCCTGCAGCAGCGCGCAACGCGACACCGACCACGCAGCAAGCCATGAACCACGCAAGGTGCGCGAATACAGCGTGTCTTTCCACGGCAAACGGTATCCGGGCGACAGGCGGCTCACTCAACTGCCAGATATCCGCATCTGGCAAGTAAACCAGTTCGAGGCCGCTGTTCATGCATTGAACCCCCACCAAAGCGACGAAGACCACACCTGCGTATAGGAACGGGTCCCACAGAACGGCGTGTCCAGTACGGCGGCGCGCATCTGCCAATGTTTCTCCGCGTTTGACAGAGGGCAGGAGAAACATCCACTCAACCACCATGAAAGAGAGCCAGAAAAGCGGGGTGAGTCCCGTCACTCGCGATTGACCCAAGACAACGACCGGAAAAAGGCAAATGCAGGCAATGTGAGCGATCAACCCGTATTTCGTCAACAGCCTCTGAAGCATATCACGACCACCCCGTTACCTTTACACAAAAAAGCCGCCTACACTTTACGCCTCGTGCAGGCGGACTTCCTTCTCGTCAACTGGCGCCAAACAGACGCTCAGTAACGGAAGCTCAACCCCAAGGTGCCCAGAAAACGGTCAAACTCCTGACGGCGGTCATCCGACTTCCAGTCCTCATACTCCAATCCGCCGTACACGGTGACATACTGCATTAACTGATAATCCGCACGGAAACGGATGGAAAAAATATCATCCGTCACCGAACCGACACCGGCACGGGCGTATTCGTTTTCTTCGCGGCGGTAGGCGAGATCCAAACGGGTCGTGAGCTTACGCATCGGGCGATAAGTCAAACCACCGGCCAACGTGTAAACCTGCATGGCCTGGTTCATTTCGCGCTCGCTCGGCTGGAAGTAGCTGGATCCGGCTATCGTGGCCGCCCACTTTTTGTTGATCAGCCAATTCGCGTCGAGGCTGTAGGTCCAGCCGGTCAACTGGTCGCC
>DAOTMQ010000233.1:0-5509 GCA_035450385.1 Kiritimatiellia bacterium
TCATCGCGATCGTCAGACAGTCCTGCAAAGAGAGCGGCTGCGCCAACAGGGCGGCAGTCTGCGCGTCGAGGTCATGCCGGAAACCTTCGGTATGCTCGCTCCGCGTCTGCTGTGCGTCATAGGTCTTGCATCCACACCATGTGAGGACGATCAAAAAAAGAAAAATAGGCTTAAGATTCATTGTCAACGTTCATGGTTTGCCGGGCCTATCCCGGGTTGAATGGGGCGAGATAGTACAGGTTCGGATTATCCGAATCAAGACCAATTTCATGATTTTTTTTAACGCAGAGACGGGGAGACGCAGAGGGTGGTTTTTGATTTCTCACACAAAGGCACTAAGGGCACGAAGGATTTGGGATTTGAGATTGGGGATTTGTGCTGATGCGAATTTGTGATTTGTTATTTGGGAGCCGCAAGCCGCAGGTCGCGGGTCGAATGTCGCGGGTCAACCTCTCTGTTGCGACCACGCAGTGGCTCGCAACTGTGAGAGTAAAAGCAGGGCGACGGTACCCGGGGCTGCGCTTCGCTTGCCTCGGGCCATGTTGAATCGGCTCGTTAGGCCGGCGTTCCACGAACCACCGCATTTCGGAGCGCGGCAAAATGGGGGCACGGGTTTTCCAACCCGTGTCTGGAAAGTCCGTGCTCCCGTTCCTTGAGCGCAACGCCGGGCATGCGGTGCCTAAGCCCCGAAGGGGCGGCTTCACCCTAGCCCAGGGCAAGCGAAGCGCAGCCCTGGGTCACAATGCCAACGTTAGGTGGCCTGAAGGGTAACACGGTCTGGAAAATCGTCTACAACTGATGGTTGTTGTTGATGATGAAGGGGCTTGATGGAAATCGCTTGCTGCGGGAGGTTGACAAGCGGCGGGGGATTTGGGACGCTAATGCCACAGTCTGGTTTTTGAGACATACACAAGGAGACGATTATGGCAAAGAAGGGTGAGATTCGCGTTGGAATCGTTGGATTCGGATTCATGGGGCGCATGCACTACGGCAACTGGAAAAAGATGAAGGGGGCGCGGGTGGTTGCGTTGTGCGACCAAAATCTGGCTCAATTCACTGCGCCTACCGCCGGCGGCAACATCGCCGGTGCGGATACGACGACTGATTACGGCGATGCGGTGATCTATGTGGACTTTGACAAGATGTTGGCTGAGGCCAATCTGGACGCCATCTCGCTGACGTTGCCGACGCCGTTGCATGTGCCGCTGACCATCAAGGCGTTGCAGGCCGGTGTCAGTGTGCTGTGCGAGAAGCCGATGGCCCTGAATGCCGCAGAGTGCGACAAGATGCTCAAGGCCGCGAATCGTGCACCTGAGGGCACAAAGCTGATGGTGGCGCATTGCCTGCGTTTCTGGCCGTCATACGTCTATCTCAAGAAGCTGGTCGATAGCAAGAAGTACGGCAAGGTGATTGCGGCGTCGTTCCGTCGTTTCAGTGCGCCCCCCGGATGGCAGAAGGGCACGAACTGGTTCGCGGACGAGAGCAAGAGCGGCGGCATGGCGCTCGACCTGCATATTCATGACACCGATATGGTGAACTTTCTCTTTGGCATGCCCAAGGCGGTCACCAGTAGCGCGGCTTACGATAAGAATGGCGCGATGCAGTACATCTCCACGCTGTATGACGTGGGCGGTCCTGCGGTAACGGCGGAGGGGAGCTGGTGCATGACGACCACGATGGGGTTCGAGGCCAGTTATATCGTGACCTTCGAGAAGGCGGTGGTGATCCTTGATGGCAAGCGCGAGAAGCCGCTCTGCGTCTATCCCGCCAGGGGTGAGGCGTTTGTGCCGGCGCTGCCGGAAGGCGAGGGCTACGAGTATGAGATCAAGTGGTTCCTCGACTCGCTGAAGGGTAAGAAGGTGCCGCCCGTCATCACGGCGGAAGAGTCGCGCGATTCGGTGAAGATCGTGGATGCTGAGAAACGGTCGGCCAAGAGCGGTAAGACCGTGCGGCTGGCGCCGTAACGTTAGTGTCTTACC
Organism: Kiritimatiellia bacterium; assembly: GCA_035450385.1. GTDB lineage: Bacteria > Verrucomicrobiota > Kiritimatiellia > RFP12 > UBA1067 > DUPH01. The sequence goes on from DAOTMQ010000233.1 coordinate 1,980, forward strand.
GGCCGGTAAGGCCAATAAAAACAAGTTGTTTCTCACACGAAGGGGAATGGGTTGCCATGAAAAAACCTTTGTGTCCTTTGTGCCTTTGTGTGAGATTAGATTAGGTTGCGGGCTTCGCCCGCGTTAGACGAACGAAAGGGAAATGCAATGAAGCTGTGCGGAAACAAGTGGCCGATCGGCGTGTGTAGCTGGTCGTTCCAAAAGGGTATCGACGAGATCGGGACCGCGATGACGGCGATGGGGATCAATCACATCAATCTGGCCATCGCTCCGGCACTGGGGCCAGATGGCGACGCCTATCTGGAAGCGGTGAAGCGTCAGGGCTGGGTGATTACGGCCGGCATGATGAACTACGACTACGAGGACTACTCCACGCTGGATACGATCAAGGTCACCGGCGGTATCGCGCCCGACGAGCATTGGCCTGCGAGCGGCGAAGCCTTCGCCAAGGCCGCCAAGATCACCGCCCAACTCGGTTCATCCGCCATCCAGATGCACGTGGGCTTCTTGGATCACTCGGAGGAGGCCTATGCCAAGAAGTTTTATGACCGCGTGCGTTACCTCGGCGATGCCGCAGGCGAAGCCGGTGTGATGCTTCTTATGGAGACAGGTCAGGAGTCGGCTGAGGAACTCCAGCGGTTCGTCGAGACGCTCAACCATCCGAACGTCATGCTGAACTTCGATCCGGCCAATCTCATCCTCTATAACAAGGATGAGCCGCTGTCGGCCTTCCGCCGTCTGGCACCGTGGGTGCGCCACGTCCACATCAAGGACGCGATCCGCACGACGAAGTCTGGGACTTGGGGCAGCGAAGTGGTGTGGGGCTCGGGTCAGGTCAACAGCTTTGCCTTCCTCGACACACTGGCTGAGTGCGGGTTCGAGGGCGCAGTCGCGATCGAGCGTGAGGCCGGCAACCAGCGCGTCAAGGACATCGCGACGGCGGTGCGCCGCCTGATGGCGTACTAGCGCTACGGATTTGCGGCGGCAAGCGGTATTCCGCGCGACGCCGCTTTTCGAGCATGAGTGCGGTGACAGGGTGATGCGCAAAAGCGGTGCCGCGAGCCGCACTTAGTCCTTACACTTCGTCGCTTTACACCTAGTCCAAACACTTAGTCGCTGGCGCAATCGACTAGGTGTGGAGACTAAGCGTAATCGAGTAAGTGTGTGGGATTAAGAGTTTCCGCGCGCAGCGCGGAGAGAAAGCGGTGCCGCGACCCGCGCACAGCGCGGCTCTTGTCACCGCACTCCAAATTTTGCGAGCGGACACTTGCCCGGTGCTGCCGCGCCGTGCGCGGCGGGACATCATGTCCCAAACCGCATCTCCGTTGCCGGGACGAGCGCCATGGCACCGGTGGGACAGGCGTCGGCGCAGGCCGCGAGGATGTCCGGCGGTATTTCGTCCCAAGTGCGCCCGAGCGGTGGCGCGATGCGCATGGTAAAACCGCGCCCCTGAAAGGTGGGCGCGATCGACGCTTGCCGCTGCTGTGCCGCGCGCACGCAGATGCCGCACAGCACACAGCGCGCAGCATCGAAGCGAAACGTGCCCGAGCGGTCACGCGCCATCGTGCTGTGCTCTCCGGCAAAGGCGGACTGACGTGCGCCGGTTTCCGTACACAGGTCACGCAGACGGCACGCATCCGGCTTGCGGCAGCCGCATTGCAGGCAGCGCGCCGCTTCGTAGGCCGCGTCATCATGCGTGAGGTCGGTCGTGGCCGCGTCCGAAATGCGCCGGGGGCCAGATTCGGCGCACAGTGCCTGCATCGTCGCCTCGTCGGGACGCGGCATGCGCGAACGGAAACGCGCGGGGGTGGTGGCCGACGGGTGCGGCCGGTCCGTTGTGGCGGCCGGCGGCGCATCGCCGGCCAGCCAGCGGTGCAGGGCGCAGATTGCCACCGCGCCGCCCAACGGTCGACGGCGGCACGCCTTCTCGCAAGGCGCGGCATCGCCGCACGTCACGGGATGCAGACGGGCCAGACGCGATGCTTCGTGCCAGCGCCCTTCGGTGATCGCTTCAAGCATCTGCGGCACGGGTAGGCCGGACGGACACGCCAACTGGCAGGGTGCCTCGCAATCGGCAGGATGGTTGCTGAGCAAGAGTTCCAGTGCGTCGCGACGTGCCTGCAACGCAGCCGGTGAAGCGGTGAGGATCGCCATTGTCTCACAAGGCGGCGTTGAGCAGGCTGGCAGCAGGCACCCGGAGGTTGTGTCCTCAACCGTGCACACGCCGCAGCCGCCAACGGGATGCAGCCCTTCGCGATGACAGAGAACCGGTATCTGGATGCCCGCGCGAGCGGCTGCGTCGTACACGGTAGGCGCGTCAAGGAGGGGGACGGCTATACCGTCGATAGTCATCGCTGCGGGTGACGGTTTCCGTCGGCTTCGGGTTGAAAAAGGATCTTTTCGATCCGTAATCGTCGCTTGCCGGCCGGCACGTTCCACTCGATCGTGTCACCTTCGGCATAGCCCAGCACGGCGGTGCCGACGGGCGAGATCACGGAGACCTTGCCGGTGTCAACATCGGCATACTGCGGGAAGACCACAGTCATCTCAAAGGACTTACGGGCATCCAAATCTATCAGCCGCAGGTGCGTGTTCATGGTCACCACCTTTGCCGGAATCGCATCAGGTTCCACGATCGTGGCCTGCTTCAACTCCTCCGCCAGCACGGAAAGATCTTTACGGTCGCGGTCGTGCACGGCACCACCGCCCTCCAACAGCTCTTGGAGTTGCGTGAGATCGCTTTGCGTGATGTAAAGTTCGCGCTTTCTCATAGAATCCTCCTTACGCCAATCGTGTGAGACGGCGAGAGTGTACCATGCCGGAACAAACGTTTCAAGCCGCGCACAACGGAGAGGGGTAATCGGTTAGCCCGCCGCCCGCGCTTCGCACGGGAATGTAAATGATTATAGGCAAGCGACAGGGGGCATGCGAGTCGAGCGCGTGTTTTGTGTGTGCGCAGTCGGAGCGCGGTCCGTCAAACAGAAAAGGCGCCGTAGGTTTTTTTGAGGCGGGTGAGCAAGGGGATTGTTTTTTAAGGTTTTTAAGGTTCACGTATGCGGCAAATCGTGGTAACCTGTTGCGAAAATTAAGTTGGTATTGGGCCGTTCTAACGAGATTCTTACGCGGGCCAAACAAGATGCTCGCGGCACGGAGGTACTATAGGGGTGTTGGGCCTGATCGGGGCAGGCACGGATGACGGGATATGAGTGAAGAGAGCGTAAGGAGCAGTGGTATGAACAGGTGCTTGAAGGGTGCGGTGTGGTGCGTGGGTGTTCTGGTGGCGGTGGTGTTGGGGTCGGGCCTGCGCGCTGATCCGTTGCCGGTGCCGCTGGTGCATTGGACGTTTGACGGCGGCGTGGCGACGAACTGCGGCAGCGGCGGGGCCACGTATGACGCGATCGTGTCCGGCAATACGGCGTACACAAACGGCATCGCCGGGGACGGGTTCTGCCTGCTCGGCGGCAGCGAGGGATATGCGGCGGCGCCGGGGGCTCGCCCTTCCTGCGCCGGCCGCGTTTGCCGCGCTCGGG
>DAOTMQ010000234.1:0-5431 GCA_035450385.1 Kiritimatiellia bacterium
TGGCATGACGCTTGGGACTCTCGCTGTTTCGATTACGGCAAAACCGACGTGCTCCATTTCCTGCTTTCCAATTGCCGTTACTGGTTGGACGAATTCCATATCGACGGCTACCGTTTTGACGGTATCACCAGCATGCTCTATCTGCATCATGGCCTGGGCGTCGATTTTGTGGACTACAGCCAGTATTTTGATGCGACTGTTGACGAGGACGCTTGGGTCTACTGCGCACTCGCCAACCGCGTGATCCATGAGGTGCGTCCCGATGCCATCACCATCGCCGAAGACGTGAGCGGCATGCCCGGCCTTGCGGCACCGGTCGACGACGGTGGCGCGGGCTTCGATTACCGCATGGCGATGGGCGTGCCGGAGTGCTGGTTCCGGCTGGTGCGCGATATACGCGATGAGGACTGGAGTATCGGTTACCTCTGGCATGAATTGACCAACCGCCGCGCCGATGAGCAGACCGTCAATTATGTGGAGAGCCACGATCAGGCGCTGGTCGGCGGCAAAACCTTCTTCTTCCAACTGGTCGATGCCGCGATCTACGACGCCATGTCGCGCACGGCCAGCAACCTCCAGACCGAACGCGGTGTAGCGCTTCACAAACTCGCCCGCTTGGCCACGTTGGCGACTTCCGGTCACGGCTACCTCAACTTCATGGGCAATGAGTTCGGCCATCCCGAATGGATCGACTTCCCGCGTGAGGGCAATGGATTTTCCTATCACTACGCGCGCCGTCAATGGGGATTGCGCGACAACCCTGACCTGTACTACTGGTGCCTGGGCGAATTTGACGAAGCGATGATCGGGCTGATTCGCGAGAGCGAGGCGCTGGAAGGTACCGTCCCCCGCAGGCTTTACGTGTCTGACTCCGATAAACTTCTGGTCTTTGAACGCGGGCCGCTGATCTTCCTCTTCAATTTCCACAGCGAGGCCTCGGTGTCGGACTACCCGGTCTTGGTGCCGCCCGGCTCCTATCGGCTGGTCTTGGACAGTGACGAGCCGCGCTTCGGCGGTCAGGGGCGTATCCAATCGGGGCAGACGTTCGGGCTGTTGACAGAAATGCGCGGTAACGAGCGGTGTTCTGTCATCAAGATTTATTTGCCTTGTCGTACCGCTATGGTTCTTGAGCGCAGGCGTTCGTGAGAAACGATAAAGGACAACGCTGGAATGGCTCGGATGCCATGCGGAGCGTAAAACGGCAAGGGGAGACCGAGGATATGAAGTGGGGAGTTGTTTGGTTGGTAATCGTAGGTGTTTGCTTCTGGGCTGCACTCGAAGGGGGCGCGGCGAGTACACCCGATTTCGTGGTTGCGCCGGACGGGAGTGACGCAGGTGCGGGCACGGTCGCGCAACCCTTCGCCACGCTGGACCGGGCGCGACGCGCGGTGCGCGATCTGAAGCGTCAGGAGCCGGAACGCCAGCGTCCCATCATTGTGCGCGTACGTGGCGGTACCTATCGCTTGGAGCAACCGCTGACATTCACGCCCGATGACTCCGGTACTGCTGCCGCACCGATTGTTTACGAGGCGGCCGAGGGCGAGCAGCCATTGCTCAGCGCCGGGGTGCCTGTCAGCGGTTGGCGTGTCACGCCGGAAGGCCGCTGGCAAGTTGAACTGCCTGCGGCCGCGCGCGGCGGCTGGGTCTTTTCTCAACTGTACGTCAACGACCAGCGCCGCTTCCGCCCGATGTGGCCGCGCGAGGGATACCGCTTTGTCGCGGCGACCTCGCCGGTCGAGCCGAATGTTTGTCCTGACCGCTTTGTCTATCACGAGGGCGACATCCTGCCGGCGTGGCGCAATCTTGCCGAAAAAGAGGTCTGCATCGTCCACAACTGGAACCTCTCGCGCTTCCCGATCCGTGCCATCGAATCGGCATCCCGCACGGTGATTCTCGCCGGTCGGACTTGGCATCCCACGTTGAACGATATCACGCCGCGTAACTGGTACCGCGTCGAGAATGTGATCGAGGCTTTCGATCAGCCGGGCCAGTGGTATCTGGATCGTGAGCGCGGTGTGCTCACATATATTCCGCTGCCGGGCGAAGACCCTGTCACGGCGTGCGTGGTTGCGCCGCGCCATGCGACGGTCATCACGCTGGCCGGTGATGTCGAGACGGGCACGACGGTCGAGCATCTCGTTTTTCGCGGATTGACTCTGGCCCACAACGGCTGGAACGTGCCAGCCGAAGGATACTCCTATGCGCAGGCGGAAGCGCCGATCATCGGCACGTTCACGGCGCGCAACGCGCGGCATGTCCGCGTCGAGCGTTGCACGGTGCGCCACACCGGCACCTATGCGGTGGACTTCGGCAACGGCTGTCGCGACTGCGTCGTCGACAACTGCGAGTTGTTCGATCTCGGTGCTGGCGGCGTGAAGATTGGCGTGGCTTGGAAGGGGGAGGAAGACCCGCGCAACTACGCATATGCATGCACCGTTCGCGAAACGCTGATCGCGTATGGCGGACGCGTCCATCCCGCTGGCGTCGGTGTTTGGATCGGCCATGCCGCTTCCAACACCGTCGCGCACAACACGATCCACGACCTCTACTACAGCGGCGTTTCAGCCGGTTGGAAGTGGTGCTTCGGTCCCAATCCCGCCTGCGCGAACCGTATCGAATGGAACCGCATTTTTCGCATCGGTCAACGCGTGCTCTCCGATATGGGCGGCATCTACATGCTCGGCGAGCAGCCCGGATCGGTCGAGCGCTTCAATGTCATGTATGACATCCGACGGTCGCGCTACGGCGGCTGGGGCGTCTACTTCGATTCGGGCAGCTCGCATATCCTCGTTGAGAACAATCTGGTTTACGACGCCGAGGATGGCGGCTTGTTCCACGGCAGTGCTTCCAAGAACAACATCGTGCGCAACAACATCTTCGCGTTCGGCGGGAAAAACCAACTGATGGCTGATACCTCTTCCGAGGGCGATCCGCTGCGCGTGGAGCGCAACCTCTTCGTCTGGCAACAACGCGACCTGTTCCTGCACGCGCCGCCAGCCCACTGCCGTTTTGCCAGCAACCTCTATTGGCGCGTGGGGAGCAGTTCCAATGCCTTGCTGGCGGCCGACACGCCGACCGGCGGTTGGCTCGCGCGGGAGCTCGGCGCCTGTGTCGCCGATCCGCTTTTTGTCGACGCGGCGCGCCGCGATTTCCGTCTGGCCGACAATTCACCCGCACTCAAGCTGGGCTTCGTGCCGTTCGATATTTCGGCGGCAGGTCGCCGCGTCCGCGCCAACACCACCGACACGTTGCCGCGTCCGCCCGGGGCCTACGCTCCGGCACCGCTTGAGCCCGAACTTCCGCTTGCCGAAGATTTTGAAAAACTGGCTGTCGGGCAAGGAATCCTCGGCTGGCATCTTGCATCCGGCGGTCGTGATGAGCTGGTGCAGGTGACCGACGAAGTGGCGGCCAGCGGTCGGCGTGCGCTGCGCGTGCGCGATGAACTTGAGGACTATGAGCCCCATTTTTATGCTTACTCCGTACGCCGCCAAGGCATGGTGGCCTTTTCCTGTGACCTGCGTATCGGTAAAGGCGCGCAACCCAGCCTGGAACTGCGTGATGTCGATCCGTGGTACGCGTCCGGCCCGATGATCTCGATCGACGGGGATGGCCTGATGCGTGGTATGCACGGGAAAGAGTTGCTGAAAGTCCCGTACCATGCTTGGTTCCATGTCGAACTGCGAACCGGGGTCGGCGATGCCTGCAACGGTCGGTATGAGGTGCGTGTACGTTTGCCGGGTGAGACGCAGGCGCGGGTGTTCACGGACTTGCCGTGCGCGTCGGGATTCAAGACACTGGGATGGGTTGGCTTCTGCAGCAATGGCACGCTCGGTTCGGTCTATGAGGTCGATAATCTTGTTTTGACGCCTGCTCCGTGAGCGGGCGAGAAAGGTGTGTGGCATGAAACGTAAAGCGTGTGTGGTGTTGGCGGGGTGGTTGTGGTGTACGGGGCTGCTGGCGCGCGAACCGGTGTGGATCTTCAACAACGGACCTGATGTCCGGCTGATGTCGGTCGGTCAGGGGCAGCTCTGCGCTGAAGTCGGTCTCACGAAACTGGTGCCGACCGGCACTGACCTGACCGTGACGATGCCGATGGGCGCGGCGGATGCGTTCCCGGCCGCAGAACGCCCCTTCTTTGCCCTGCGCTACAAATACCGCACTGCGATACGGCAGGGCGGACTGTTTTTTACGACCGATACGCTGACCTCGCTGTCCGACAAGAGCTACTCGCAGTTTTCGGTGACCGGCGACAACACGTGGCGCACGGTGATCGTTGATATGCGCACCTTCGCCCACAAGGAGTGGAAGGGCACGATCACTGGTTTCCGTCTCGACCCGACCAATCCCAGCACTACGGATTCCGCCTGCGAAATCTCGCGCTTCGGTTTCTTTCCTTCGCACGAGGCGGCGCAACGCTTCCTCGACGCGGCTGTGGACGCGGCCGACTACTCGCAGCCCACGCGGTTTCTCGCGCCGATGCAGCAGGTGCAGGTTCCCGGTGGTTGTCTGTCCGACGGTTATGATCGCAATGACTACCTGTTGCGCTCGACCGAGGTGGCGCAACCGTCCGAAACAACGGTCGTCCGCTTTCAGCCGAAAGACGGCGGCGACGAACGGGTGATTCCGTTTTGCGATACCAACCGTCGCGGTTATACGCGGTTTATCGCGTGTCTGCCCGGTACCTACCGGCTCGCGGAGGGCGCGGTGGCGCTGGACGACATCGCGGGCCTTGAAGAGCCGGTGCGCCAAGCCATCCGGTTCGTGGTCGCCCGTGAACTTCTCGGTGCGGCTGACGCGCGTGCGTTCCGTCCGGGAGCGGCGATCTCCGAAGCCGATTGGACGCGGGCGCTCGCGCGGTTGCGCGAGGGCGGTGTCAAATCGGCCGCGCCGAAGCGGCCAGCCAGCCGCGCCGAAGCGGCCACTGTGCTTCAAACGGCTGTCAAACAGGCATTGGGCACGGCCATCGACTCCCCTTACACCCACGCGTATCTGACTCGCGACCGCATCCGCATCGGTGCCTGGGTTAATCTGCACGCCGAGGCGATCACGGACGACTTTATCGCCACCTATCGCTCTGCGGGGTTCGACTGGATCATCGCGCATGGCGCGTTTGCGGGGGCGGATCGTCGCGAATGGCTACTGCGCGAGTGCGACCGGCACGGTGTGGAGCTGATTCTGGGTGACGGCGCTTACCATAACGCGGCGGTAGCAACGGCAGACTATTACGACCATCCGAGCTTTGCCGGCACCTACATCACGGATGAACCCGGAACGGATCAATACGCCAAGTGGGCTGAAATCTGTAAGGCCTACCGTCGCGACACCCAAGGCAAATTGCCCTACATCAACCTGTTGCCGATGTACGCCAACGCCGCTCAACTGAAGTTCGGGGCGCATGCCGCAGCCATTGAGTATTACGATCCTGATCCCG
>DAOTMQ010000235.1:0-1485 GCA_035450385.1 Kiritimatiellia bacterium
AACTCCGAGCAGATGCACGCGGCGGCAAGCATGGTCCTGAACGCGATCAAGGAACTCTCAGGCATTCCGGATCAGATTCATCTGATCGCCCCGCAGGTCGTGCAGTCGATCGTACACATGAAACACGACATCCTCAAGGGCAAGTACACAAGCCTGAATCTTGACGAAGCTCTGATCGGACTCGCGGTCAGTTGCGCGACCAATCCCGCCGCCCAGATCGCGATGGAACGGCTGATCGACCTGCGCGACTGCGAGGTACACCTAACTCACATGGTGACCCCTGGCGACGAGGCGGGCCTGCGGCGTCTGGGCATGCGCTGCACGAGCGACCCCTTCTTCGCCTCGTCCGAGCTGGTTATTGACGCGTAAGCGTCAACCGGTGCCAGAGCATCCGGTCGCCATCGAAAACGAAGCGCCCCTCGAACGCTTTGCCGTCGAGCATCAGCGGAATCCAAAGCCGGTCGTCGGCCCACATGCGATCGTACGGGATGTCGGATTCCGCACACCAGAAGGGCGCTGCTTCGTCGGTCTCCGTGAGCGTGCCGTCATAGCCGTCAGCGGTGAAGACGCAACAGCTCAGCGAATAGCCGTCCATAAAGGCAAAATCAAGGTGACCGACCGAACGCAGGCCGCTGGGCGTCAGCCCCACTTCTTCGCGCGTCTCGCGCACCGCCGCCTGCTCAGGCGTCTCGCCCGGTTCGAGGCGGCCACCCGGTGCGTTCACTTTGCCCTGGCCCAACCCTCTTTTTTTGACGATCAGCAGAAGCCGTCCGTCACATCGGATAAACGTGAGCACCGCCCGATCCTTCGGCGCCCACTTCTCCCAATCAATCCCGCCATCTTTCACTTCTTACTTCTTCGTTATTCATTATTAGTTCTTAGTTATTCGTTATTAGTTCTTAGTTATTCGTTATTCCACATGCCTCGAGATGAAATTATCGCGGATATAGTCGATCGCCGCATCCAGCGACGGCAGGATCTTGGTGCAATAGCGTACCATCCAGGGCGAACAGTCCTGAAAGCAGAAGGGCGAAAAAGCTACGACGAATTTGCCCAAATTGTGTGCCGCGAAAAAAACCTCCATCGAGGTACCGATCGAGGACTTGTTGTAGTTCACCAGCAGGATGTCGGCATCACGTACATCCTGCAGGTCGAACTCGACGATCTCATTGGCGCTATCGACTTCGCGATCCTTGAAGTTTCGTCTCATCGGGTCGAGCAGGATAAAGTGGTCGCGCAAGGCTTCCTTGGCCCGTTCGCGCCAAGTCGCAGCCAGATCGGGATGCTCATCCATGATCGGGCCGGAGAGATAGATCTTTTTTTTCATATTCATGGCACTTGGAAAGTAGCGGTCAGGGCTGCGACTTCCGCGCGCACCTTTTCGATCAACGCCGTATTTGAGAGGTCGGAGAGAATGTCGGCGATCCATCCGCCGATCCGTTGCATGTCAGGCTCCCGCATGCCGCGCGTCGTGACCGACGCAGT
>DAOTMQ010000235.1:1585-5429 GCA_035450385.1 Kiritimatiellia bacterium
GAGGACCGAGAAGTAGACCGCCATGTTGGCCGAGCTGCCGCAGTGCGGCTGCACGTTGGCGTGTTCGGCACCGAACAGCGTTTTGGCGCGCTCGATCGCCAAGGTCTCGGCGGTATCCACCGGGACGCAACCGCTGTACCAGCGCCGCCCCGGATAGCCTTCTGCATATTTGTTGGTCAGCACGCTGCCCGAGGCCTCACGCACCGCGCGCGACACCGTGTTCTCTGAGGCGATCAGATTGATCGTGCTGTTCTCTTGGCGGATCTGCCCGACAACCGCCGCGTGAACTTCGGGATCAGCCGCCGCAAGGTGGGATATCTCGGACAGGCGTTCACCGCGCTCAAGTTTGTCAATGCGGCGTGCGTGACGTTCTTCCTGCGAGAACGGCGTCTCTAGGAAAGTCCGCGCAATGTCGACGGCAACTTCGGGATCCATCGTGCCGGCCAAGACCAGCACGTTGGCATCATTGTGCGTGCGCGCCTTGACGGCGGCGGCGACTGACCCGCAGAGGGCCGCGCGCACACCGGCAAAGCGGTTTGCTGCGATGCTCATGCCGATCCCGGTCGTGCAAACCAGAATCGCGGCATCCGCGCGCTTCTCGGCGATCTGTTCAGCGACTTTAATCGCGAAGTCTGGATAATCGACAGAATCAGCGGTAGACGTCCCAAAGTCTTCTGTCGCATCTCCGCGCGCTGCCAACATCTTGATGACAGCCTGCTTAACATTCAATCCACCGTGATCGCATCCGAGTACTAGTTTCATCAAACCTTGCTCCGAAAGTAAAAAAGGTCATCGTGCTTCGAATGCGCGGGACTATAACATGTGGCGGGTTGCTCCGGCAAGATCAACTCTTCGGGCCGCGCATTCAACGCGGTTGAATGCGCGGCCCGAAGGGTGCATTAGTTCATTAGTGCATTAGTGCATCACGCTCGACAAGCACGACAAAAAACAAGTTGTTTCCTCACACGAAGGCACAAAGGGCACGAAGCTTTTTGGGGGGCGAGTGTCCCCACGAGCCGCACTTAATCGCGACACTTCGTCGTTTACACCTAGTCCAAACACTTTGTCGTTAACGCAACCGACTAAGTGTGGAACTAAGTGTGTGGGACAACTAAGGGACGACAACTAAGGGGACAGGTATTTAGACGATTGACGGCGGACTCGCCGCCACACGGGCAAGATGCCCGTGCCACACCTCTGCGCCTCCGGGTTAAAAGACCCGAGCCTCCAAAACCCTTTGCGTTCTATGTGTTCTTTGCGGCTATTACCGTAGTCATGCCATCCCCAAAAAATCTGCGGCATCTGCGAAATCTGCGGATCAAAAAAACCGAGCCTTGCCAGAAACCAAAGATCGGTGAAAGTTCAACTGCTCTTTTTAGGCTAAGTGTGACCGACTAAGTGTGGGGGACTAAGTGTGTTCGACTAAGAGTGGCGACTAAGTGTCTCCGCGCACAGCGCGGAGGGAAAGCGGTGCCGCGACCCGCGCACAGCGCGGCTCTTGTCTCCAAATTTTTACATCCCGTTTACGCTACTTTGTGCTCTTGCTCGGTTTTGGGAACCGCCAAGGCGCCAAGGTTTTTTGAGGGGCGCCGCGAAGCGCGGCAGCGCGCTCCAGGACAAACTAATGCACTAATTAACTTGGGCTGCGGGCTTCGCCCGCGTTAGTCGTCCTCTTTCTTATCCTGCGCCACTGGCGGCAAACCTGCTTTATAAACACGCATCGCGAGCATGTAGCCGACGGTGACGGTACAACAGAGTAGCAACGGCAATATTGCGCGCAGATAACTGAACAGATCAAAGATCAGGGTGTTCCAGAGCGCCACACCACCAAATCCCGCAGCCCACATACACAAAAATACAACCCCATAGGGCACACGCCACAGGATCAACACACGGTAGAGTCCGGCTGCGACAACGAAAAAAGGAGCGGCGACCCACGAGATGCTCAAGCCCAAACCCGCGATTACCTGCCAAAACGCCCAGCGCCGAGGACCTGAGATCAACAGCGGGAAGTAGTAAGCCAACACAAAGAGTTGCGGCACCAACAACATTGTCACCGCGATCAGGCCGACCGTGCGCCACCTTGTTTTCATGTTTCCTCCCCGTATCCGAAGACTTCGCGAAAAGAGGTCTCGACCCGCCGCTTCACGTCGGACATGTCCGGCGTCTCGTCCAACAACAAAGCTAGCGACGTAACATCAGCATCCTGCAATCCGCACGCCACAATGCCGCTGTAGTCCGCCATGCGGGGCGACACATTCAACGCGAAACCATGCATCGTCACCTGGCGCGAGACACGTATCCCCAGCGCCGCAAGCTTTGCGTTGCCCACCCACACACCGCGGTTGCGCGTGTCGCGTCCAACTTCGACTCCAAACGTCGCCACGGCGCGAATCAGAGTCTCCTCCAGCGCGTCGATATACTCCAACACCCGCAATCTGGCTTCGCCCAAATGCAAAATCGGGTAGCCCACCAACTGCCCCGGGCCATGATAGGTGACATCGCCGCCACGCGTGGTCGTCACCCGTTCGATGCCAAGCGCACGCAGGCGCTCCTCAGAGTAGAGCACGTGCGACTCGGCGGCAGAACGACCCAACGTGTAGACCGGACGATGCTCCAGCAACAGCAGAGTGTCCGGGCACTCGCCCGCCACCCGCTGTGCATGTATCCGTTCCTGAAGGGAGAACACCTCGCGGTATCCGGCGTCGCGTCCCAAGTCCCTGACTCTCAACGTCCGCACATCGCCCTCGCCAGTAGTCTAAACACAAAATCCGGTCCCCCCACTGACGTGCGGCGACCGGTAAATGAGTGAATACAACAACGAACGCGAGCGCTTTACGCCATTTTAGCGATGCTGAGCGCCACGCGCGACTTTTTGCGGTTGGCGTTGTTCTTGGGGATCACGCCTTTCTTTGCCGCCTTGTCCAACTTCGAAGAATACTCGGAATACAGCTTCTGCGCCTCTTCCTTGTTTCCCGCACCAATGGCGTCAAGCACCTTTTTGCGGGCCGTCAGCACACCGCTCCGCACCGACCGGTTACGCAGACGGCTTGCATTAGCCTGCTTCGTACGCTTGACTGCACTCTTGTTAATCGCCATGAAACATTGCTCCTTAGTCCACTTCCTCAAAACATGGAAAGTGTTCCATAATAACGGATTTAGCCGGACGGTCAACCCGGAAGAGAGAAAAACTCAGACTCCCAGCGCGTCTTCCAACGCCGATACCAAGGCATCTCCCCGCTGCAACCCCGTAAACTGCTGCACGACCTCACCGTCCTTGAAGATGAAAATCGCCGGGATTCCCTTGACGCCGAAACGCACCGCAAGATCCTGAACTTCATCCACATTCACCTTGCAGACCTTGGCTCGGCCGCTCATCGCGGGCGCCACCTGCTTCTCAAGAATCGGTGTCTGCATTTGGCAGGGACCACACCAGGGCGCCCAGAAATCAACCAGCGTGACTCCGCTCTTCACGGTTTCGTCAAAGGTCTCAGCCGTCAAATCCAATACTTGCTCGGACATTTATCCCTCCTTGGGTTTGTTTTTAAAACAGGCTCGGATGATACCCCGAATCCCCGTTGTAATGCAACCCCGCTGTTGCCCAGACTGCGATCTAGGTGCGCTCCGGGATGCCGCACGCCCGCATCGCATCCAGCAAGTGCGCACGGGCGGCCTGATAATCTTTCGGGCCAACGTATTCGAGGATCAGCGGAGCCTGCGGCGTGTGCTTTGCCGCCAGGGTCACGAAACGTTTGTAATCGATGTCGCCCTTGCCGGCCGCAACGCCACGGCTGGTGTGGTACTTTCGGTCTTTGGCATGCAGACAGTCGATCCAAGGCGCGAG
>DAOTMQ010000236.1:0-5291 GCA_035450385.1 Kiritimatiellia bacterium
ACCTGCGGCACGTTGGTCGTGATCTGTTCTGAGATTTTCTCAAGGATGTCCATCGGAATCTTGACGAACCGTGCGGTCATGAAGTCGGTGGTTTGCACCGCGCGCAGTGCCGCCGTGTAGGCGTAGGTGCGCGCGCCGTCGGTGACCCCGACCGAGCGGTTGCCGGTCAGCGCTGCGAAGTACTGGCTGGCTTGCTTCTCAAGTCCGTTGTCGACGATCGCCTGACGGAAGATCGCGTCGACCTCACGCAGGATGTCGAGCTTCTCCTTGGTTAGTTCGCCAATGCAACGCACAGCCAGACCAGGGCCGGGGAACGGTTGGCGCATGGCGATTGAAGCGGGGATGCCCAGCGCCAGCGCGACTTGGCGGACTTCGTCTTTGAACAGGTATTTGATCGGCTCCAGCAGTCCTTTGAAGTCGATGTTTTTGGGTAGCCCACCGACGTTATGGTGCGCTTTGACCGACTTGCCGCCTTCGCCGCCGCTCTCGATGATGTCGGGATAGATCGTGCCTTGTACCAGAAAATCGGGCTCGCCTGCGGCACGTGCCTCCTCCTCGAACACGCGAATGAACTCCTCGCCGATGATCATGCGTTTGCGTTCCGGATCGGTGATACCGGCCAGTTTGTTCAGAAACCGGCGCTCGGCGTTGACGTGGCGCAGCGCGATACCGAAGCCATCGCGGAAAACCCGGGCGACCTCCTCGGGTTCATCCTTGCGCATCAGGCCGTGGTCGACAAAGACACAGGTGAGTTGATCGCCGATTGCACGGTGGACCAACACCGCGCAGACCGAGGAATCGACGCCGCCCGACATCGCCAGCAGCACCTTGCGGTCGCCGACGGTCTCGCGGATATCGGCGATAGCATCCGCGATAAAAGCCTCGACCGTCCAATCCTGCCGCAGGCCGCACTGCTTGAGCAGGAAGGGTTCGATGGTTGCCGTGTCGCACGGCAGGTCATTGAGATCGAGCACCGGCACACCGAACGTGGCGGGGTCGGCGGTGGGGGTGCGTCCCAGTGTGGCTTCGCCGCAGGTCGCGCCGCGTTGCAGGATGATCGCCTTGGGCTTCAGCGCGGCGATTCGCTCGGCCGGTGCCGTGTAGGGCAACACCTCGCAATACACCTTGAGCGAACGAACAATTTTAGCGGCGGCCTGACTGTTAATGGCGCCAAAATCCAGAATCACGACCGTGTCATGCGTTGTTTTCATCTCTCCTCCAAAAGCATGCCCGGCACAAAGGCACCGCCGGGACGAATTGCCTTCCAGTGTAACAGGGAGACAAAGGCCACGACAAGGCGGTATTCGAACAATTGATTTTCAGGCTCGAAATGCGGTGGGTGATCGTGTAATGTAGCACTTGTTTTTGTTGTGTGAAGGCCCTGTGCTTGAGGAGATTTTCCGATGCGTCAGATGTGTAATGTATTCGTTTTTTTAGGTGTGATGGGTGTGGTCGCGCTTTGCGGTTGCGGGCGCGACGAGGCGTCTCGCGATGTGCTGAAAACGGCAGTTCCGCCCGCAGAGATGTCGCCGGACTATGTGGTCGCCATGGTGAACGGTACGCCGCTCTCGTGGGCCGATATGGAGAAGCGCGCGATGGGGTACCTCAAGGACGATGTGGAGGTGAACCATCTGATCATTCCGACCAATCGGATGGAGGAGGCCAAGGAGCATTTCCGGCGGCGCTCCATCAATGCGTTTGTCTTTAAGACGGTGATGATGGATGAGGCCGCCAAGGAGAAGATCCAGTTGTCCGAGGTGGACCGGCAGGAAGGGCTGCGTTCACTCGCGGTTTCGCTCAGGTCGCGGAATTGGACGACCAATGACTTTTTCTTGAAAGGTCCGATGGGCGAGGCGATGATGCGTCGCGAGTTTGAGGACGGTTTGGTCATCGATAAGCTGCTGAAGCAGAAAGTGCGTGACAAGCTGCAGGTCACCGACAAGGAGATCTCGGAAACCGTCGCCTTGCTGGAGGCCACCAATCAGGCAACACGCGTGAGGCTGGAGGGAATCCGCAAGCAGCTTCTGGATGGCGCGGATTTTGAAGATACCGCGCGCACGGTTTCCCAGTGTCCCAGCAGCGCAAAGAAAGGCGGCGATCTCGGCGAATTCAAGCGCGGCAGCTTGCACAGAGGGTTGGAGCAGGCGGCGTTCACGCAGGAGATCGGCGCGGTCGGTCCGGTGATCGAGACGCGCCACGGGTACCACATCCTAAAAGTCACGGCGCGAACACCTGCGACGAAGGCGACCGAAACTTCGCCGGCTGTTCCCGAGACGGTGCGCGTGTCGCACATCTTGCTCAAGAGCGTGCCGATCGATCACAAACGCATGACCGACAGCATCGTGCGGACGAAGTACAAGGCTGGTGTCGATGCTTACTTCCGCGACCTCAAGGCCAAATCAAAAATCGAGTGCTTTATCTATCCCGAGATGACGTTCTGAGCGCGGTGTCGAGTTGGGCGCTGCTCGGGTTTTTTATCCACAGATGGGCACAGATTTTTGGGGGCATTGCTCGGGTTTATTTAACGCAGAGGCGCAGAGACGCAGAGTTTTTTTGGGGGGGGCGTTATTGCGACCACACAGTGGTCGCAATGATGAGTGTAAAAAAAACGGGCGGGAGGACGGGCACCGGGCGCGCACAGGCCATGCAATGGGGGGGGGCGCGGGAAGACAGCCCAGAAAAGCGCTAAATCCTTCCGCTGTGCGGAAGGATGGTTTCAGGTTTCATTGCGGAGCGCCGGGAGGGGCAAGCGTCTGCTTGCCCGCGGACGAGCAGACGCTCGTCCCTCCCCAGCGGCGCATGCGCCGTTCACGCCCGCAGTACCGGCAGTGCCCGCAGTAACCGATTACGTTCCCCTCAACGCGCGTTCGTGCTGAAGCGATAACAGCCGGAGCCGACACGGAAGGCCATGCGGTCGCGGTCTGATGGGATAGGGGGCACGTCAGCGGTCACGTTCTTCGCGTCGGGTTTGACCGGCAGATAGATGGTCGCTTCGGTATTGACTGGAATCTCGACCTCTAGTGTGAACACACCGTTCTCCCGTTTCCACTCACTACGGATAAGACCGTAGGGCGAGTCGTGCTCGGCCTTGACCCAGTCCAAGCCCGCCACCGGTTCCGGCGCGATGATAAAACGCTTGAAGGCCACCGCCTTCGGATCATCGGTCATGGCGATGGTGGAGACGCTGTCGGCCAGACGGATGCCGCCGAGATATTGGTAAGACCAGGCGGAGAGGTCGCCGAACATGATGTGGTTGCGCGAGGAACCTTCGTTCCAGTCCTCCCAGAAGGTGGTGGCACCGCGTTTGATCCAGTTGCCGAAAGAGGGGTGCTCTTCTCGCGTGGCCATGGCGAAGGCGAGGTCAGTGCGGCCGGCTTCGCTCAGTACACGGAATATATACTTCGAACCCAGAATACCGAAGTCCGGGAAAGCGTGGTTCTTTTGTACGGCCTCGACCAGCCGTGCTTCGACGGTGGCGCGTTCAGCGTCCGGGACCAATCCTTGGTGTAGTGCGCAGCTTTGCGCAGTTTGGCTGCCGATCGAGTAGACGCCGTTGCCCTTGTAGAGGTGGCGTGTGTAAGCCTCGCGGATCGAACGCGCAAGTGCGGCATATTTCCGAGCGTCGTCATGCTTGCCGAGCCGTTCGGCGACACGCGCCACGATCTGCGCGTCGAGATAGTAGTAGCCTGTGGAGGTCACCTCGGTCGGCGTTTTGGTCTTGACCGGGATCCAGTCGCCGAGGCCGTGCGAGACGATTCCATCCTTGGCACGGGAGGTCATGTAATCGACATACTTCGCCATGGCCGGATAGGCGGTTTCAAGCATACGGGTGTCGCCTTGGTAGACGTACAGCATCCACGGAATAATAACGAGTGCGCTGTCCCAAGCCGGGCCGTTGCCCCAGTGGTAGCCCCAACCACTGGTCGGCACGATGCCCGGCAGGTTACCATCGGGGCGTTGCTCATCGATCAAGTCCTGGATCCATTTTTCATAAGCCGCCGTGTTCTGGAAGTTATACATCGCGAGTTCCGAAGCCAGCGATGCATCGCCGGTCCAGCCGTTTTTTTCGCGGTGCGGGCAGTCGGTGGGGTACCCGTTGACGAAGTTGCCGCGATAGGCCCAGAGGATGGCGTGCTGGAGCTTGTTCAACAACTCGTTCGAGCTGATGAAACGTCCGGCGTCTTTGAAATCGGTGTGAACCACGCAGGCCTCGATATTCGAGGCATCTGGCGGTTGCGTCAGTCCGGTGATCTGCACATACTGGAAGCCGTTATAGGTGAAGCGCGGCTCATACACCTGAGTACGGCTGCCGTCACACACGAAGCGGTCTGTCTGGAACCAGCCGTCCGGCAGCGTGCTGAACGACGCAGGATAACGGAAGTGTGCGTCGGTGCCTTTCATGCTGAGGCTGCCGTCTTCTTTGAGTTTTTCGCCGTACCTGATCGTGACCACGTCACCAGCGCGCTGTCCGGCGAGTTTGAGTTTGACCCAGCCTGCGGTATTCTGACCGAAGTCGACCAGCCACGTGCCGGGCGTGATCGCGCGTACAGCGACCGGCTTCAGGCGTTGCGTCACCACGCTCGGCGGTAGCGCGGAGGCGGTGAGGCGTCCGGCGGGTGCGGGCACCACGTCAGCCCTTAAGACCTGCTTTTCAAGGTCGGGCGCGCCCTTCGGCGCCTTGCCGAGCACCTCGCCTTCGCGGATGCAGTCGAAACCGAGCGGGCTGGCGACTTGACGCCAGGTGTCATCGCTCACGACCATCATGCGCGTACCGTCGTCGTACGTGATTTCGAGTTGGGCCAGCATGCGCGGAAAATCGCGCCAAGGGGCATTGTCGAAGTTCCAGACGGCGACGCTGCGCACGTCGTACCAGCCGTGTCCCAGTAGCACATGCAGTCGGTTTTCACCGCGCGTCAGCATCTCGGTCATGTCGTAGGTGGAGTAGAGCACACGCCGGTCGTAGCGGGTAGGAGCGGGGTCCAGCACCTTACGGCCGATACGTTGTCCATTGAGGCTCGCCTCGTAAAAACCGAGGCCGGTGATGTGCAGCGTAGCCTCGCGCACCGGGCGAGTGACCGTGAAGCGTTTTTCAAAAGCGGGCGAGACAAGCTCTCTGCGCCGTTCGATCTTACCCCAAGGCGCGCCGTCTACGGGGCCGGCTATCACAGCGGCTTTCCATGCGTCATGCGCGAAGCCGTCGACCTGCTCCTTCCAGCCCTTCACAGCCTGCGCTGACGTGCTCCAGGTGGTGTCGGTCGGCACGGCCTTACCGTCGGCGAATTTCAGTACGG
>DAOTMQ010000237.1:0-5277 GCA_035450385.1 Kiritimatiellia bacterium
CTTCATGGGCGGGACGCCCATGCCACGAGGGTGTGGCACGGGCATCTTGCCCGTGTTTCATGGGCGGGACGCCCATGCCACGAAGGGTTTTGCAAGAGCCACGACATTACAGACATTTTACGAGCGGCTTGTATTTCGCAAGATACGCTGCGTTCTTCTCGTCGCCGCCCGGCGCGTTCGCCGAATTCCAGACCGGCGGAACGATGCCGCGCGCGACGCACTGGCTGCAGCACTCAATCTCCAGCAGATGAGCGATCATGAAGTCGACGACATTCGAGACGGGGCCGATCGGCGTTGTCATGCCGGGCACGTTCACGACCGCATCCCCGACGGGATTGTAGTCGTCGATGCAGACGTCAGCGTAGTCGAAGAGGTTCTTACCGTTCGGGTGGCGGATGAAGTGGTCCTTCGGCATCTCGTTCTGCCAGTGGCTCGATGCGACAGCGATGATCTTGCAGCCGCGCTTCTTGCACTCCTCGGCCGCGTCGATCGTCGCCGGGTTGATGCCGATATTGTGGAAGAAGATGACGACATCGTCCTTCTGCGGATTGTAGTACTTGACGATCGACGCGCCGAAGTTCACGGTGCGCTCGAGTTCCAGGTACTTCAGCGCCTGGTTAAAAACGGAGAGCGCCGTCTCCATCATCGGGTTGATGTTCGCGAGGCCTCCCGCGCGGAAGAACATCTCGCCCATCGCAAGCGTCGTGTGTCCGCCGCCGGCGTAGACATAGATGAGCCGGTCGGCCGCGATGGCATCCGCCATCAGGGCCGCCCCCGCCTTGATATTTGCCTCCTGCTCTTCCTTGACCCGCTTGAGCAGCGCCACAGTCTGCTCCAGGTATCCAAAGTCATTCAACATTCTCTCTCTCCTTCCCAAACTCACCCATACACATGCGGGCGGAGCCCGCAACCCAAGTTAATGAGTGCGTTAGTTTTTCCATGCGCTGGGAGGGGCAAGCGTCGGCTTGCCCGCAGACGAGCAGACGCTCGTCCCTCCCGGTGCTCCGCGACAGAGCCAGAGACCATCCTTCCGCGCAGCGGAAGGCGGCTCGTGGGGACACTCGCCCTCCATTGCCGCGTCCCGGCGGCTCGCGGGGGCACTCGCCCTCAAGCACTTCGCGCCTTAGCGTAAAATAACCGAGCACTGCTTTTACACTCATCATTGCGACCACTGGGTGGTCGCAATAACCTGCGGCCAGCCCCGCACCCTCAAAAAATCTGCGTCATCTGTGTCCATCTGTGGATAAAAGCCCGAGCAACGCCAAAACAAACTCATGCACTAACGCACTAATTAACTAATGAACTCTCCTCACTTCTTCAACACGCGCTTGTAGTTCTCGCCGATACGGTCCCAGAGCTTCAGCGCATCCGGCGCCGCCAGCACGGTGCCGTAGCCGCCGCGATAGGTCCAGGTCCCGAGACGGTCCACGCCGGCCGCGTCATAGAGATCCACCACGCGGTCGATCATCGCGAAATCCGTCGGCTGCTTGTAGTAGCCCATCAGCCAGCGCTCCGCCAGCTTGCCGTGCCTTTTCGCCACTTCGACGGTCCGCCGCGTGATGTTCTCGAAGAAGGCCTGCGGCAGATCCCACGAGATGATCGTGGTCGAGAAGACATCGAAGTACGGACACGCCGCCACCATATCCCAGTTGTCGTAGCCGCGATGCTCGCAGACATAGTAGGTGTTGAGCGTGGCGTGGACGCAGCAGGTGATCTCCATCTTCGGCTTGATCTCCTTGATCTTGCGCGAGGTCTCCTCCAGGATGACCATCGCCTCGCGCCAGCGGAACTGCTTGACGTCATCGGTCATCAGGCGCGGCATCTCGTAGCCGTAGTAATCCTGGAAACGCCGCATGCAGATCGGGCAGCGGCAGGCCCAGTCCTCGCCCGCGCCGCCGGTGATCGAGGCATAGGACTTCGGCAGGGCGTAGTGCGGCTCGTCCCAGAAAAAGCCGTCCGCGTCGGTCTCGCGCGCCAGCGTCAGGCAGAAGTTCTCGAAATAGTCGCGGAACGCCGGGGTGTTGAAACAGGCGCCGAGCAGCTTCTCGCCGGTCATCGCCGAGACCTGGCGGTTCTCGGTGTTGTTCTGCAGGAAGAGACTCACCTGCTCTCCGCCGAAATACTTGCCGATGCCCCAAGGATCAAGCAGCACGCGCAGCCCGAGCTTGTGCGCCGTGTCCACGATCTTCGGGATGTTCGGACGCCAGAAGTTGAAATCGAACTCCGTGACCGCCAAGATCACCGTGGTGCAACCGTGCTCAATCATCTCCCTGAAATCGCACTCCGCATGCTCCACATAGTTCATGCCGTAATAACTGATAGCTGTTTGCGTAATCGCCATGGTTGTTTCCTTTCTTCTTACCTCTTACTTCGTACCTCGTACCTTGTACCTCGTACTTCTTACCCATTGCCTCTTACCTGAGGCTCGTGCAAAACCTTCGTTGCTCTTTCATGGGCGGGACGCCCATGCCACGAAGAGTGTGGCACGGGCATCTTGCCCGTGTTTGCTTCATGGGCGGGACGCCCATGCCACAAAAGACACCTATTACCTCTCACCTATTACCTCTTAGCTGCCAGCTCCTCGATCATGTCGGCCAGACGCGTGCGCCAGGCCAGCAGGTGCGAGGGATCGCTCGCGTAATCGTTCACGGCCCGCGCCACCGACGGGGGCACGGCCAAAACCGCTTCTGCCCGCGCCAACAAATCGGGGTCGCCGTTTTGCTGCCGGAGCTTTTCAATGCCGTCACGCAACAGGCAGAGGTAGTCGTAGTCCTCCACGCCGTCCCGCAGATTTTCCAACCGCAATGACGGTAGCAGACGCCCGTCCGGGCCGGGATAAACGAAATTCCCCATGCCGTTTTTGTATACGCGCTTACCGCTAAACACATTGTAGATCCAGGGTTTCCACTCGCCCTCGGGCCAGCGCTCTTTTTCAGACACGTTGGTGGCCCACTCCCGGTTGATGCACCAGTACAGCACCCCGTCCACCTTGTACATCCAACTCAGCGTCGCGATGATCCGGCAATCGAAAACCGGGTGATCCAGAAAGAAGTTCGGATACGGCTTGGACGGATTGTCAGCCGCATACCACCAGATCTCGTGGCCTTCGCGCCGCTTCTCCTCGAGCTTCGCTCGACGGTCGGCGATCGAAAACTGTTCAAAGAGCGGGCACCAGACATTGAACAGGGTTTCGAAGCGTGGGTCTGGAAACGATGTCTGCATGAACTTGGCGTCGGGCATGGCTTTTTGCAATGCGCCCATCACCTGACGGGCAGCATCCAGCGGGTCGGAGAAGAAGCCAAGTTCATCGTACAGGTAAACATATCCCGCCTCCTGCAAGCCTTTCTCCTTGACCCACTCATGCACCTTGACCGCCCGCTCCACTCGGGCCTTTAAGGTCGCTTCTGGCAGAGGCTTTTTAGCACTCGGCACGCCACCGTAAGTGAAGAAGTTGATCCGGTCGTGGTACTGCTCCAAGAAACGCCGCGCGGGATAGGTTTCACTGCCGTCGTAGATGTTGTTGGGTGAAATGCGGTACTTCAAAAGAAACTCATAGAGGTAGCGCTGCTGCTCCTCCGTCAAAGAGGAGTGCTTATACCATTTCCGATAATTTCCCTCAAAAAAGGAGAAGGCCATTTTCAGTGAAGCGCGCACAGGCAGCGTGAAGTTCCGCACCTTCAGCGTGACCGGTACCCGGACGCGCTGCCCGCCGGACACAAACACGACCCCGCCCTTGTACACGCCGGGCTTCGCGTCGCGGTCGACACCCACGCGGAAATAGACCGGCGTGAAACTGCCGGGCGCGACATCGAAGGCCCGCTCTCCCTCCATGATCGCATCTGGAATCGGTCCCACAAACGGCACCGGGATGTCGGGACACTCGGTCGTGATGTCGCGTATCCACCCCCACTCGATATTGGTGGCGGGGATGACCGCACCGTCCGAACCCTTGAGTTCTTCTACTTCGACCCCGATGTTCTCAAAGCCGTGCCGCGCCGACGCGAGCAACGCAACTTGAAAGCCCTCGTATTCGCCGCGGGCCGCCTCGATGTCGACCCGCCGTTTGCGCTCGGTGCCGATCAACGTGAAAAAATAGGGTTCTTTGAACCAACGCTCCGCCGTCCCCATCACCACGGGACAGGGGCCGCCGTCCGCATCGGACAAGCGACAGTAGTGGATGTCCGCCGCCAGCGCGGCAATCCGCGTGTCCAGCGCCGAAAGCCTGACGTGAAACGTCTGCCAGGTCTCATCCGCGCCGCGCTGCAAAGCCGATCTGATCTCTTTGACTTGCGCGGCCTGCCACGTATTGAGACTGCCGCTGCAATGTTCTTGCAGCTTCTGCTCCAGTTCACGGCATAGCCACTCTTCCTGCACGCCATCGCGTTGATGCGCGGCCAGCCGTTGCGCGAACGCCTCCTTCTCCGCCGGTTCCGGTTCATCCAACGCGCCGTCATACACGGTAATGTGGTCGATCAGGCCATCAAACATGGCCGAGCGGCTGTCGCTGGCGAAAGTGATCCCGCTGCCGATCAGCAACGGAGCATTGTTCGCGACCAATGTTTTCTCGGAACCGCGAATGTCCGAAGCAGACAGCTTCTCCGGCTGCCCGTTCAGCCAAAGCCTTACCCTGCCGTCCTTGACCGAGAAGCGCACCCACACCCACTGGCCGGACTCCACGGGCCTCATGCCTGAAAAGACCAGCCAGTCGCCCTGCCGATCCTTGGTCTTGAACTCGGGCTTGCCATCGCGAAAGCTGAGCGTATAGTTGATGCGCTCCGGCTGACAGGTGCGCACCCCCTTCATAATGACCGTACGGAAATGACGAAGCTCGCGCAGACAGACCACGCACTCGACAGAAAAATCGTCGGTCAAATCCAAGCCCGCGTCGTGAGCCGTCTCAACCGCGCTACGGCCGACGGAAACGTCCAACGCGCGACCGAACAACCCCGGAGCAAAGCGCAGAGGCGCGTCGGGATAAAGGGGAACAGCCTTGGCCTGCCTCCCCTTCACGGTCACGACATCCGCCGCATCCGCATCAAACCGCCAGCGGATCGACGCCTTGGAGTTCGGGAAGGGGGTCGCGGTCTCCGCCGCGACCCGCTCCGGCACCAACACGGCCCCGAGCAACCCGCAAAGGATGATAAAAACACGCAATCGGTTTTTAACGCAGAGACGCAGAGACGCAGAGGTCTTTGCGGGACGGCGGCGTGAGCGCCGCCGGGCGGGAGGGACGAGCGTCTGCTCGTCCGCGGGCAAGCAGACGCTTGCCCCTCCCGG
>DAOTMQ010000238.1:0-5263 GCA_035450385.1 Kiritimatiellia bacterium
GACCGTGTCTTTGAGGTCGCGGTCGCGTGAACTGTCAACCGGTGTCAGCCGCATGTTCTTGCCGATGAACGCCTTGAACTCGCCGGGTGAAATTTCGCCTAGACCTTTGAAGCGGGTGATCTCTGGATTCCGGCCGCAGGCTTCGATCGCCGCAACACGCTCTTCTTCGCTGTAACAGTAGAAGGTTTCCTTCTTGTTGCGCACACGGAAGAGGGGCGTCTCTAGAATGTAGAGGTGGCCTTCTTTGATGACCCGGTCAAAGAAGCGCAGGAAGAGGGTGATCATCAGATTGCGGATATGCAGGCCGTCGACATCGGCGTCGGTGGCGAGGATCACTTTCTGGTAGCGCAGGCGGTCGACGGTCTCTTCGATGTCGAGGCTCTGCATCAGGTTGTAGAATTCGACGTTTTTGTACAGGGCGTCACGCTTTAAGTCGCATACGTTGAGCGGTTTGCCCTTGAGCGTGAAGATCGCCTGTGTGTTGACGTCGCGGCAACTCACGATCGATCCCGCAGCCGACTGGCCTTCGGTGATGAAGATCATGGTGTCGAGCCCGGTGCCCTTTTTCTTGTGCAGATGGCGCTTGCAGTCTTTGAGTTGCGGCACACGGACAGTGACCGCGCGCGAACGCTCACGCACCAGCTTCTTGACCGCGTTGAGTTCGGCGCGCAGTTTGCCGGTCTCTTCGACTTTGCTGATGAGTTTGGCGGCCTCGTCCGGCTCGCGGTGCAGCATCTCTTCGATCACGCGCTTGATTTCGGTCACCAACTCAGCGCGGATCTCCTGATTGCCCAGCTTGTTCTTGGTCTGCGACTCGAAGATCGGGTCTTTGAGCCGGATTGCGACCGCACCGACAACGCCTTCGCGCACATCATCGCCGTCGAACCGCTTTTTGCTGAACTCGTTGACAGCCTTGAGCAGGCCCTCTTTAAAGGCCGACAAGTGCGTGCCGCCGTCATTGGTGAACTGGCCGTTGACGAACGAGTAGTAGTCTTCACTGAATCGGTTGGTATGCGTGAAGACCAGTTCCAGCATCTTCGAACGGTAGTGGAAGGGCTGATACAGCTTCTCAAACTGCACTTCGTCGTGGATCAGATCCAGCAGACCGTTTTCAGAGACGATCTTGGTCTTGTTAAACTCCAGAGTGAGTCCGGCGTTGAGATAGGCGTACATGCGCAGACGGCGCAACACATGCTCTTCCCGAAACTGAAACTTTTTGAAGATGCTGGCGTCGGGGATGAAGCGCACATAGGTGCCATTGCGTTGCGGCGAGGCGCACTTGCCGCGCTTCTGCGAAATAAGATTGCCTCGTTCGAAAAAGGCCTCCGAGTATTCGCCGTCGCGGAAGGCGCGCACCTCGAACTGTGTGGAGAGGGCGTTCACCGCCTTGGTGCCGACACCGTTCATGCCCACAGAAAGCTGAAAGACATCGTCGTTGAACTTGGCACCGGTGTTGATCTCCGAGACGCACTCCACCACCTTGCCCAGCGGGATGCCGCGGCCGTAGTCGCGTACAACGACCTCGCCGGTGTCATATTCCAGGGAGATTTCGATCCACTTGCCGTAGCCCATGATGAACTCGTCTACGGCGTTGTCGATGACCTCCTTTAGGAGGATGTAGATTCCGTCTTCGTATTGGCTGCCATCGCCGGTCCGGCCGATATACATGCCGGTACGCTGGCGGATATGCTCAATCGCTGAGAGGGTCTGTATGTGTTTGTCGTCGTACGTGCTTGCTGACATGGAATGGGGTGGGGGATTCAGTGGGGCGCACCGCTTCGCTTCAGGGGGTGGCGGGTGCGGCGGCCTCGGTTTTGCGTCGGATGCTGGTGATGACCACCGGCTCCAGCGGCACGTTCTGGTGGCGACCCGAATTCCCGGTGGGGGTCTTCGCGATCTTGTCCACTACGTCCATGCCTTCAATGACCTTGCCAAACACGCAGTATCCGTAGCCTGCGTCGGTCTTGGCCTTGAAGTTCAAATGTCCGCTGTTGTCGGTGAGGTTAATAAAAAACTGGCTGGTGGCGCTGTCCACGACCATCGTACGGGCCATGGCCAGTGTGCCGCGCTCGTTGCGGAGGCCGTTGTCGGCTTCATTCTTGATGGGGGCGTTGGTCTTTTTCTGGACCATGTCCCGGGTGAAGCCGCCACCCTGGATCATGAAGCCGTCGATCACCCGGTGAAAGATAGTCGCGTCGTAATGCTTGGCGTCGATGTAGGCCAGCATGTTACTGACCGTCACAGGCGCTTTGTCAGGGTACAGCTCGGCCGTTACGGCCCCGAGACTCGTCTCGATCACAATCTGCATAGTTTTTCGCTCCTGATGGGCAGCCGTCTGCGGAACCGCTGTCCCCAGCGGGGCGTCTGCCAAAACCCAACACGGTAACACGAGCAACGCGGTGAAAAACCCCTTCATCTCTTAATCCCCCTTTTTGCTGTATCACATGGCAGTGAGCTTACCGTTTTCCGTCAGGAAAATCCAGCGCAAAGAGTGGATAGCGAATAACGAATAACGAATAGCAAAAACCCTCAACTTTCAACTCCAAACACGAGATCGAATACCGTCGCTTTTCCTCTCCCATTTTCGGGTAGGATACGCTAACCTGTTGACCGTCTTCGTAAAAAACCATGTATCTGTTTGCTTTCATTTTTTGTGCGTGTGCCGCGTTGCTGGCGCGGTCGGACGATGTGTATCCCAAACCGGAGTGGCGGGATACGCCTGATCCGCTGGCCAGCCCATACGCTGAACCGGGGGGCATGATCCGCTTCGCGGCGTTTCAGCCGCCGAAAAGCCTGAATGCCTATATCGACAACAACACCTATACCCGTCAGGTGTTCGGCATGATGTATGAGTCGCTGCTGGGCGTGGACTCGTTCACCACGGAGTTCGTGCCGCATCTCGCCAAGCGCTGGGCGATCTCTGACGATAAACTCACCTATACCTTTGAGCTTGATGAGGCCGCCGCATGGAGCGACGGCCGGCCGGTCACGGCGGAGGATGTGAAGTGGACCTTTGACCAAGTGATGGACCCGCGTCACGCCACTGGTGCGTCGAAGGTGATGCTTGGGGTGTTCGAGTCGCCGCAGATCCTGGGGCCGCGTACAGTCCGTTTCCGTGCGAAGGAGAGCCACTGGCGCAACCTGAGCGCGCTCGGTCTCTTTGAAATCCTGCCCCGGCATGCGTTCGAGGGACAAGATTTTAACCGGCTTGATCTCGACCATCCGGTGGTCTCCGGCCCCTATGTGCTGAGTGCGGTCAAGGAGCAGATCGAAATCCGTTTGCGGCGGCGGCGCGATTGGTGGGCCGGCTCCAAGCCCTCGATGCGCAATACCATGAATTTCGACACGATCGTCTTCCGTTATTTTTCCAGTAACGAGAATGCCTTCGAGGCGTTCAAAAAAGGGCTGGTGGATGTCTATGCGGTCTATACCGCGCGCATCTGGGCCAATGAAACAATCGGCGAAAAGTTCGACAAGAACTGGATCGTGAAGCGGCGCGTGAAAAACTATAACCCCATCGGCTTTCAGGGTTTCGCGATGAACATGCGCCGCCCGCCCTTCGATGATCTGCGCGTGCGCAAAGCCATGGCTCATTTGGTGGATCGCGAGACCATGATCCGTACGATGATGTTCGGTGCCTATTTCTTGCACCGCTCCTACTTTGAAGACCTCTATGACGCCGCCCATCCTTGTACCAACGAGGGGTTTCCTTTTGACATCGCCCGCGCCAAGGCCCTGTTGCGCGAGGCAGGCTACACGGCCAATCCGCAGACCGGCATCTTGGAAAAGCAGGGGAAGCCTTTGGCGTTCCGGTTCCTCACGCGCGACGGGGGGAGCGACAAGTTTCTGGCGCTCTGCTCTGCGGCCTTCCGTGAAGTCGGCATTTCGATGACCATCGAGCGCAAAGATTTCGCCTCATGGATGCGCGACATGGACGCGTTCAACTTCGACATGACCTGGGCCGCGTGGGGCGGATCGATCTTCCGCGATCCCGAGAGCATGTGGCTCTCGTCCGAGGCGGACCGTCCTTCCGGCAACAACATCACCGGTTTCAAAGACCCGCAGGTGGATGCATTGATCGAGCGTCAGAAGACCCTTTTCAGCATCACGGAACGCAACGCGATCTGCCGCGAGATTGACAAACGGATCGCCGCTGCGGTCCCGTATGTGCTCTTGTGGAATATCGATGCCACCCGGCTGCTCCATTGGGATACCTTCGGTATGCCGGACACCGTGCTGTCGAAGTACGGCGACGAGCGTTCGTTGCTCGGCTACTGGTGGTACGATCCCGATTCGGCATCGGAACTGCGTGCTGCGATGGCTGCGGGCGATGTGCTGCCGCAGCGTTCCGTACTTGTTGATTTTGCCACCGTTTTCAACCCGCCGGGAGGTACACGACCGCCGCCGTGAGCGATGCCGTGCCTCCCGAATTGACGCTTCACCCTTAACCCCAACGACTATCATCATGTTTCCGATTCAACTTGACCGACCCCTGATTGTGTTTGATATTGAAGCCACCGGCATCAGCCCGCGCGCGGACCGCATCATCGAACTGGCCGCGATCCGGATCGAGCCGGACGGCACGCAGGTCAGCGGCTACTGGCTGTTGAACCCCGGTGTCCCGATCCCGATCGAAACGACCGCCATCCACGGTATCACCGACGAGATCGTCGCCTCCCAGCCGACCTTCAAGGACAAGGCGCTGGAGATTCTGGCCTTTTTCGGCGAAGCGGATCTGGCCGGTTTTAACGCGGGCCGCTTTGACATCCCGATGCTGGCCGAAGAGTTCGCACGCGCGGGTATTACGTTCGAGGCCGACCGCCGCAGGTTGCTCGACGCGCAGCGCATTTTCCACACGCGGGAGCCGCGTGATCTTTCGGCCGCGCTGAGCTTCTATTGCGGCCGCGAGCATGTCGATGCACACGGTGCCGAGGCGGACGTACGCGCGACGCTGGACGTGATTCTTGGTCAGTTCAAGAAATACGCTGATCTGCCGCGTGACATGGAGGCGCTGGACCGCACCTTCAATCCGATTGATCCGTTTAACGCCGACCGTGCTGGTCGTCTGCGCTGGGTGGACGGCGAGTTGACCGTGAATTTCGGCAGGAAAAAGGGTGCCAAACTGAAAGATCTTGTCCGTGATGATCCGAGTTTCGTGAAGTGGATCATCAAAAACGATTTTCCTCAGGATACGCGCGCGATTTGCGAGGACGCGCTCAAGGGTGTTTTTCCCGCGCCGCCGCGCCCCAAAGGTGATAAGTAG
>DAOTMQ010000239.1:0-5262 GCA_035450385.1 Kiritimatiellia bacterium
GGAAACGCCCAACCAGCATTTGGAGCGTACCGGCTACCGCCGGCCGCTCAAATCGCTTACCAAGAATCTGAACGTATTCGCTCATCACACGCTGTTGAGAATACAGAAGGTCTTTATCCTCACGCGGAAGTTTTGGGAAAGCGTCAGTCGCCATGAACGAATTAAGCTTGTTCAAGCGTTCTGCGGTTTCACGAGTTTCTGCGAGTAGTCTTTGTTTCTGTTCTTCATTCATCGTTATTATCTCCTTGATCGTTATTCAACACAAACAAACTCCGCCTTCTCTGGGATAATACGCTTATCCTTTAGCTCGTCAAACCGTTGGCGAGAAACAATTGTTGCTTTCTCTTGTGTGTAGCATTCACCGAATCGCGGCCCATTTTTCTCCTGAAAAAAATAAACAGGCCCCGACCAAGTTGTTGAGGTGTTTCTTGACAAAACGATAAAACCTCGCATAACAAAATCCTCCTTCTTTGAATATCGGGTTGTTCGGCTTATGGGTCATTTGCACGATTCAAGCTCCCACTCGTACATCCACACTTGGTTGCGTGTGCAGTTGCTCCAATACACAACGCGGTACATCTTCCCGTTGTTGTCCAGCGATAGTGAATCCACCTTCCCGTTCATGTCGATAGCTTTGATTCGAACTGGTGCGCCGATGTCATATCCAAATTCAACCGTAGTCATTCCTGTCGCCTTTCTCGCTTGCGCGATTTTGAAAATGTTATCGTATCCCATTCTCTTTGACGCTTTTTGGTTGTCTCGGTTGGCCCAGTTATACTCACAATGCCCGCCCACCGATTGGCACGTTTCGATCATGTCGCGTGCCATCGCGCATGCGTCTTCGTTGTCTTGCGGCAATCCGCTGCCTGTCAGTCCTTGGTCCATGTCACGCTCCTTACTCGCCTAACGTTCTTACGGATCGCACAAGCGCGAACTCGCCTTTTTTCAGCGGGTTCTCGGCGATCTCAACTTTAATGCCGCTCCGCTCTAAGCTCGCTTGCTCGGCTTTGAGCCAATCCGAATTTAGCATCATTGCGCCGCCGACGTGCCCGGACGGTTCTTTCCGACAGCCGCTCATCCACACCGTCAATGCACGACTGTCGAGCTCGGCGAACTCTGCCTGTGCCGCCTGTGCCGCCGCTTCGTCAAACGGCTGTTCAGGCTTCAACGCCCGCGCCGTCGCTATGGATTGTTGCTTGTCTTTGCGTGACGCCTCCTTGCGCTTCTCGGCGCGTGCGGCCATTTCTTCTCTGATTGTCATTTCGTTTCCTTTCCGTTTTTCTCCACTCCTGCGATAAGCTGCCGCGCCGCAGCGGTTGCGGCCTCAAGCTCATCCATATCAATCCGTAAGCCGTCTGCCGTCCCTTCGTTTGATTCAAGCACGATAAACGGCCCGCCACCTTCGTCGTCAACCGTCACTTTGATTGCTCTCTCGCTGTAAACAGGATTGTCGCCATTGCGGTGTACTGACACCTGGATCGGCGTGATTAGCAGTTTGTCTGGTTTTGTAGCTGTCATTGCTGTTCCTTTTCGTTGTTTTCCATTACGCCCCGTGACTTGTGATCTCGAACACACCCTTGCTCTTCTGCACGGCCCACACGAACCGGAAGAACGGGAACGCGGCCACGGCCTCGCGGAAGGCGGTGACTGCTCTCCCATGCGAACCGAATCGGTACGACCCCTTTACCTCGTGCAGGGTGACGCGCCCGTTGTCCAACGTGAGCCAGTCGGGCGTGTAGCGGCTGCCGCCAGGAAGCCGCAGGCTCAACGCCTCATAGCGTCCTTTGCTTTCGAGGACGCTCTTGTTGTAGTCGGCTTCTGTCCTGTTGGGCTCGCGCCTCTTGGCGGCGCGCACGGTGGTTTCCCGGACGCGCTTCTTATCCGGCTCCGGTGCGACGGGTTGAGGCGGGGCGCTGGCCGCAGCTTGTTGCCGGCGCCTCGCTCGCTCGGCGTCCTCGGCGGCGATCTTGGCGATGACCTGCTCGCGCATGGATTCGCTCAATGATTCAATTCTGATTCCCATAATCAGTTTCCTTTGTCCAGCGTTGTCCCCGGCGTAGCACCCTTCGCCTCGGCTTCCAGCGCGGCGCGGTCGATGCCGAAGTATTCGTCCAAGGTCGCCTCTGTGAACGGCTTGTGCTTGGCCCACTTGATGAAGTCCGTGATGATCTCGCGGCAATGTAGCGTGTCTGCGTACCTTTCAGTCATTTTCATGGTCGTGTTCATGGTCGTGTTCCCTTTCTGTTTGTGTTTAGCCTTGTTCTAGTTCTGCAAGCACAGCGACGGTCGCCGGGTCTGCATAAGTGATTACCGTACCGCCTGTCGCTTCCAGCACCGCGTCGAGCGTCGCGCGCTCTTCTGGTGTCAGTTCAGGCAGCGGAATGTCAACGGTGGCGGGCTGCGCAGATGACTGTCTCTTCGCTGCGACGGCCTTGCGCCACATGGCGGAAATGGCCGTGCGGTCAACGGGTTTCTTCTCCGGCATGGTGGCGGGAGCGGCGGGGCGCGTGTATCCAGCGTCAACGGCGTCGGCGGTGTCCTCGATGTTCTCGCTGTCAAGAGCAAGCGGGTTTACAGCAGGGGCCGTGACGGTGGCGTGGCGCGTCGGCATCGGTCTCATGACCCCGTGAGGGCGCGGGACGGACGCTGTGTGCCACGAGGCGGAGCCGACCAGCGCGTCGAACGCCTCCAGTGTCGCGCCGGAGCGCACCCACATGCGGATGTCTTTGCATGGGGGTATGATGATGCGGGACGGCACGCACAGGCGCGAGGCGAGCTTTAGCGCGCCGTTAATCCCCGGCTCCATGCGGTGCCCGTAGGCGTCCAGTTTCTCGCCGTCGTTGTCCGCCACGATGACGCACTCCTCCACGCCGAGGCGCGTGAACAGGACGTTCAGCATGTCCTCGCCGCCATTGCAAGACGCGCGCCCGACGGCGGAGAGACCGAGAGTCAGCGCGGCGGCGGTATCAGTCGGCCCCTCGCACACGGCAATGACGCGGCATGGCTGGATGTCGGAGCGGTAGAAGAGTCCCTGCGCGGATCCGGTCTTCGACCACTTCGAGCCTTCCATTGAGCGGTATCGGATGCCGACGACCTTGCCGTAACCGTCACGCATCGGGAAGGCGAACGCCTTGGCGATGAAGTCGGCGGCTGGGGCGAGGGCGTCGAGGGACGCGGCGGACACGCCGAGCTTGCCGGCCAGCCACGCGGATACGCCGTCGCTCCATCCGCCCTGGCGCAGACGCTCCATGTACGCACCGGGATCAACGCGAGGAACGGGGCGGCGCACCGGGCGCGCGGGCATCGGGCGTGCCTCTCGCGGGGTGTCCTTGAGGATGTGGACGTAGCCCTGGCAGTCTGGGCTTTTGGTGGGGTGTTCGGACGGGACCCTCATGCAGACGGCCTTGGTGCCGTCGTCGGTGATGAAGCAGTAGTCCGGCTTGCCGCACACCGGGCACGGGTTCTGGCGTGTTACGCGGATCATCGGGCCACCGCCTTCCTCGCGCCGATCACGCGGTCAATGATGCGGCTGGCCTCGTCCTTGCGCAGCGGCACGGAAAGCCCCATCTTGGTCTTCAGCCACGTTGACTGCTTGACGCTGGCGAGCTTCGCGTCCCAGCGGCGGAAAAGCTCGCGCATGATGACCTTGGCCTCGCGCATGGTCATGCCGGAAGCGTCGATGCCGTTCTTTGCGAGGAGGTTGACCATCTTCTCGGTCGGCCCCTCATCATAGCGGGCGAAGCTGGCGGGCGGGCGCGTCACGCCGAGAGCCTCGAACGGGTCGATGTCCAGCTTGCGGTAGGTGGTCTTTGCGACAACCCGAAGACGCTTGCGGGCCTCTTCCATCTCCAGTTCACGCTTGGCGCGGGCGATCTCCTCGGTCATGTCCACGGCCTCGCCGGTCTTCTCGGCGCGTTTACGGGCGCGTTCCACGGCCTTGGGCGGCGCGTCCCCGGCCAGCAGGTCGGCGGTGCATATCAATTTGTGCTTGCCCGCGTTGCCGCAGTAGTCGATGATGAGGCATTCGGGCTTGTCCGAAGCCGCGATAAGCTCCTTGCGGGCGGATGCGTCTGGAAGGTCGCCCAGCGTGTGCGCGATGCTCTCGGACGGTCGGATGCAGCGTCCAGCCATTTGCTGGTACAGTGCCCTGCTCTTGGTCGGCCTGGCGACGGCCACGCAATCGACACCCGAATCGTCAAAACCTTCCGTGAGTATACCGACGTTGACGATGTACTGGTACACGCCCCTCTTGAACAGCTTGAGGATCTCGCGGCGGTTTTCCTTCGGCGTCTTGGCGGACACGGCGATAGCCTTGCCGGGGCGCGAGCGGTTGATGATCTCGGCCAGCCGCTCGGCCTGCTTCACGGACACGGTGAAAACGATGGTTCGCAGCCCGAACGTCTCTTCCACCAGAGGGCCGGCCACCTGATGCAGCGGGCGTTCGGATTCCATGATCTCGGAAAGCTCGCCGGGGTTGAGGTCGCCGGCCTGCGTGCGGACGTGCGAGAGGTCGATGGACGCGGCGACGATCATGCGCTGCTTGACCGGGACGAGCCAGCCGTCTTTGATCGCGTCGAGGGTGTCGAAAGAGAAGGCGATGCCGCCCAGCTTGGAGACGATGTTCTGTTTGTCCAGGCGGTCGGGCGTGGCGGTCACGCCGAGTATTTTCAGGTCGGGGTTTGTTCTGTACCACTTGAGCGTCTTTTCGTAGATTCCTGTATGTCCGTAGTGGTGCGCCTCGTCGATGACCACGAGGGCGAAGTCCTCGGGCCTGAACTTGCTCATGCGCCCGTTGCCGCCGCATCCTACCGCCTGCGTCTGGACGGTTGAGACAATCACGTCTGGGCGGTGGAACCAGTCGGCGGACGCCTTGTGCTCGCCCATCTCAACCGATACTTTAAGGCCGAACGCCTTGAGGGTTTTTTTGGCCTGCCAGATAAGCTCCTGCCGGTGCGCGAGGACGAGGGCCTTCTTGCCGGTGGCGGCGATCATGCGGCGGATGATGTCCGAGAACATGACGGTCTTGCCGACACCGGTCGCCATGACGATCAGCGCGGCGTCGCGGGTCTCCCATGCGCGGAAGACAGAGGCGGATGCCTCATCCTGATATGGACGGAGGGTAATCATTTCAAAAGCGCGCGGACGAGGGCATACAGGACGGACGCGGAGATGGCGATAACGCAAAAGGCGAGCGTGAGGGCTTCCGCGAGGCGTTCCCTTTCACGGCAAACGGGCGTGGTGTCATCGGACTCTCCACAATCG
>DAOTMQ010000240.1:0-2136 GCA_035450385.1 Kiritimatiellia bacterium
TCGAAGTGTGTGCGGATCAGCGTTTTCAGGCAGGACACCGCCTGTTCGGTGTCTAGGCTTCCGAAGTTTACATCCAATTGCAGTGGTGCGGTGTTGCCGTAGCCCGGTTGTACGGCTGCCACGGCTGCGACCATCGCCGTGACCGCTCCATCGCGCCGGAAGCCGACACTGGGGTTCGCGCCCTGCGAGATCGGTTCGCCTGCATACCTGCCGTTCGGCAGTGCGCCCACGCTCTTGCCGAGCCGCACTGTGTCGGCCCACGAGAAGAGCCCCGGAATCAGGATGATCGGTTTGACGAACGGAATGTTCTTCGCCTCTGCCCGGAGCTTGTCGGTAAAGTCGCGCACGATCCGTTGCGCCCAGGCGTCGCCGCGTTCGGAATTGCCGAACTTTTCCGACAGCGACAGGAGCCTTTGCACTTGCGGCGCGTCTTTGAAGTTGGCCTCTGTTGCTTTGAAAACATCGTCGAAGGTCAGAAGCTTTTCGCGTTCCACCCGCTGTTCCAGTGCGGTGAACGCATCCGCGACGGTCGCCAGCGCCGCACCGTCGACCCCGATGTTGTAGTACTGTGCCCCGCCGTGGGAGGCGTCCAGTCCGGTCTCGATCGGGCCGACCGACAACAGGTTCAACAGGAGTTCCGGTTCGTTTTCCCACTGGTGCGCCAAGTGGAAGGCGATTCCCTGCCCCGTGATCTGTATGGCCTTTTGCAGATGCTCTGCAAACGCCTGGTACAATGCTTCCGTAGATTTGTACCGCGCAGCCTTCCATGCGACCTCAAACACTTTAGCGAAGTTCACCTTTATCAGGTCGTTCATGCAGTATTCCAACCCCGGCAAACTCATCCAGTTGCAACCCAGCGCGATCCGCCGCCGGGCCAGTTCGATGGGGTAGCCGTTTTTGACGAAGCCGCTGCACAATGCCGCATCGCCGGAGAAGCGCGGGTAGGCTTGCCTGTTTTCCACGAGGCAGCGCACGCCTTCGTCGAACAGCTTTTCTGGCAGGCCGTCATGAACGCGGATGGTGATGTTACAGGAGCTTTTCAGCAGTCGCGCCGCCTGTAGAATCAGATATGACAGCGCGGAGGTTTGGTCGGCACCGCTCGCGTCGGGTCCGCCGATCTGATAGTAGTGCGGATCGTTGAGCAGCAGACAGAAGAGATAGAACACCGCGTCTTCATCATCGATCAAGCCGTCGGCCTTGTCCTTTTCATAGTAGGGTAGCAGGAGCGTGTCCAACTGCCCTCCGGCACCGTCGCGGTTGTAGGTGCGCGATGCGATATTGAACCATGCGATCCATTGGCACGCCTCGCGCATCGTTTGCGGGGGCTGTTCAATCAGGCGCTCGTTGATGCGCGCCAACTCCGTCAGACCTCTGGCCGCCGCCTCCTGCGCCGTGCGTCGGATCAGATCCTGCACGCCGAGAATCGCATCCTCTTCGGCGAGGTAAAGGTCTTGGCTCTCCTGATTCGACAGCGGTGTTTGCGCGCGCTGTTCACGCACCTTGGACAGGAGTCCGCCCCAGCCGAGTTTCAGTCCGATGGCGTAGTCCGGTGCGAAATGAGCGTCCTTGCCGATACCCGGTGTGATGTCGTACAGAATCTGGCCCGGACGCAGATGGCTGTAATCAAAGCCGAAAGGCGAGAGCTCCAAGCGATAGTTCGTGCGCATGCGCGACATCATGAACATCCAGCGCCCGGCCAGTGCATCGTCAGGATCAATGTAGACGGGATGGATTTCCATCAGGTAACGGAAGTTTGTGCCCCATGCCCGCACGCCATGGAACGATCCGTTCGCGTCGCGGCAGGGGAGGTTCACTTTCAGCGACTCCGGCGGCAGCACCCAGCCGTAGTCATCTTCGTCCATCGGCCCTAGGCGGCGGCGCTTTTCCTCCGTCTGCCGAAGCTTTGTTTCGCGCAAACGCCGCATTTGTTCTGCATATCTCATGCTTTTACTCCGTCTACAAGCAGCGGGATCTCTGCATCTTGAATGATTTGGCACAGGCGACGCAGACGCTCATCCGACGGCGCTTGGAACGTTGGGGCTTTCCGCCCCAACGCAACGTATTTTTCCTGTCCCAGCGGCTGATAGCGCAACAGTTCGTAGTAAACCAGCGTTTTCAGCGGCTTCAGGATTTCGA
>DAOTMQ010000240.1:2236-3730 GCA_035450385.1 Kiritimatiellia bacterium
GTGAAGGTCACGCCGCCTTCCGGTGCATAGAACGGTCGGTCTTT
The DNA here is from genome assembly GCA_035450385.1 of Kiritimatiellia bacterium. GTDB lineage: Bacteria > Verrucomicrobiota > Kiritimatiellia > RFP12 > UBA1067 > DUPH01. The sequence continues at coordinate 2,281 of DAOTMQ010000240.1, forward strand.
GCGGATGACCGTCATGACCTCTTCCACCGTCCGTTCAACCGACGACAGGCTGCGCGCGCCGAGCCGGCATCGATCTGCATTCTCCGCCAAGCCGCCGCATGCGCCGCAGCCCAGACACTGATTCGGATAGAACAGTGGAACGGGATGCGCGCTCCACGTTTCGGGGTTGTGACACCACGCGCACCGCAGCGGGCATCCCTGCAGAAACACGACTGTGCGGATGCCCGGGCCGTCGTGAAAAGAGCCCCGCACGATGTCTGTCACCCATCCTTTCAAGTGTCACGCCTCCTGAGCGGTTACGACTCGGTTGTGTCGTTGACGGTTTCCACGCGCCCGCTTGCTGCGGACCGCAGACCCGCATCGAGAGCCGCCGTCATCTTGAGATTGAACGCCGCGCTCAGGGTCTCATGGAGCGGCTCGCCGATTTCGAGATGATGGATGAAGGCTTCGGCCAGCGTGGCGCGACCTTCCGGCAGGGGGTCTGCCTCAATGATCTCGACATCGTATCCGGCGCCCCGCGTGAGTTTCACAACCGGTTTCTCGCCGTAGATTTCAAAAGAGAGTGCGCCGCTCGAACCGAACAGCATCAGGGGACCGGCGGTTAGATACGCTCTGCCCAAGGTCGTCCACGATCCCTGCGCGACGGCGATGGCGTTCGGGAAACGCACGAGGATTACGCCGTTGTCGTCGGCGTCACACCATTCGCTGTCGAGATTGAGTCGGATGCCCTGTGCGGAAACGGCGCTATCGCCCGTGTACCAGCAGCCGTACATCACGCCATAACAGCACAGGTCGATCGTCGCACCGCCGCCCGCGTCTTTCTGGTGCAGCCAGATTGCGGCGCGTTCTTTCTCCGTGAGCGGCTCGGCAGACTCACTGACGCCTTTATGCGAGGCACCCGGTCCGTAAGGTCCGGAGTGACCCACGCGGTAATGGATTTCAAGAGGCTTGCCGATGGCACCCGCATCAATCAGTTCCTTGGCCTTGCGCGCATGCGGGAGCCAAGTCGCCGGCCAGTTGACAACCAGCGTGGTGCCCGCATCGCGGCAGGCCCTGACCATCCGTTGCGCGTCCGACAGCGAGACGGCCATCGGCTTCTCCACGCAGACGTGGACGCCTGCGCGTGCGCAAGCTTCGACCACATCGGGGTGCTGACTGTTTTCGGAGTTGATGGCCACGATATCCAACTTCTCGTTTGCCAACATCTCATGGTAATCATCATAGCATCGGGTGATGTTCGCCAGCCGCATGACATTGTTGCGGTTCCATTCGCGGGTGTACGGCACGCTCCGCAACTCCGGGCACAGCGGCACCGTGTCCGCGCAGGCGACCATCTCGACCTGCGGATGCGCGGCGAACATCGACGCCACGTGGTTGATGTGCGGATGCGCAAAACCGATGATTCCAACTCTGTATTTTTTGCTCATGTCAAAACTCCTTGTTCTTTCCT
>DAOTMQ010000240.1:3830-5244 GCA_035450385.1 Kiritimatiellia bacterium
CCCTGTCATTACCCGTCTGCTTGATCCAGACGTATTTCGCAACCCTCTTTGGCCGACTGATAGATCGCTTCCAGCGCGCGCATGACGTTCAGCGCCTCCTCTTTTTTCACGCAGATTTCTTCCGTGCCCTTAATCACCCGGACGAAATGCGCGATCATGTGCCAGTGCGCGTAGAAGGGATGATTCGGTTCGGGGGGCAGGATTTTCGGCGTGATATCGACCTGGTACCGGCCCATGTTTTTGATGACGCGCAGATCCAGCACGCGCGGGTCAAACGACAGTCCGCCCTCCGTGCCCATAATCATCACGCCGCCGGCACTGTCGGGGATGTTCGCCGCCCAGCAGACTTTGAGGTGAATGGTGCCGCCGTTATCGAGCCGCAGAAACGCGCTCGCAAAATCCTCCACATTGAACGTGGCGGCATCGTACGACGCACTCGAAACGCCGCCGGCGAATGCACCGCTCTCGACCGATGAGGTGATCAGGTTTTCATTGCGCGGGCCGATTTTGGAGTACGTCGCGCCGGAAACCGCCACGACCTTGGGGTTCCCCATGACCCAGAGCACCGTGTCCAGCATGTGCACGCCGAGGTCATAGAGCACGCCGCCGCCCGACAACTCCTTGATATGGAACGATCCATGGGTCGGGATGCCGCGCCGGCGCATGCGCGCCACATCCGCGCAGTAGATGTCGCCGAGTTGTCCGTCTGCAGCGAATGCCTTCGCGGCGGCGATCTGGTTATAGAAGCGCATCGACTGTCCTACCAGCAAGTGCCGATCCGATTCTTGCGCCGCCTTAAAGAGGTCGGCTGCATCCCGGCTGGTAATCGTCAGCGGCTTTTCGCAGAGGACGTGCGCACCGGCGCGGAGTGCCGCTTCGGCGTGTTCTCTGTGGCTGCCAGCCGGCGTGCAGACCGACACAACATCGGGGGATAGTTCCTTCAGCATGTTGCCGACGTCATCAAACACGCCGGGAATCGCATGTTTGTTGGCCAGCGTCTTCGCGCGGTCGAGATCCCTGTCCACGACCCCGACAATCTCCGCTCCGGGTTGCGACAACCAAGCCGGGATATGGGCCGAGTTGGCAATCATGCCGCAGCCGACCACGGCGACTCTGAGTTTACGCTCTGACATAGCTTTTCCTCTCTAACGCATCAGGCCTTAAGGCCGTCCAACTTCAGATCCATCCTGTCGTCCGACTTGAGAATCTCGTCCCACGTGACCAGCCGTTTCTCGTAGCCAGCCGTGCGCCCCATGATGGCGATCAGGTTACTCTCGACGCCATACTCGACGGTTGAGTTACTGTAGTCTCCCGTGGTGACCGCCGTATGGAAGAGGGCGATGTTCGCGACAGCGCCGTCCCTGTAAAGCGTCGTTGTTTTACCGCCCTTATACGGATTCCTGCCGAGGATCAT
>DAOTMQ010000241.1:0-5119 GCA_035450385.1 Kiritimatiellia bacterium
AGTACGCCGTGTCCCGGAAGTTCCGCCGTGAAGGTATCGGCGGTGATGACGCCGAGGTCTTTCTGACGCCAAAGGTCCCGCAGGCGTTGCGGGCCTTTTAGCCCGAGCGATGCAAACGGCAGCGTGACAGTGCGGGTCAGACAGCCCCGGTTGAAGAGACCCGCGACGGTACTGCCGTCCGACATCGTTTTCGCCCAGATTTCCTGTGCGTCGTCATGTTGCACACATATCGCTTGCCGCCCCAGCGGATCTTGGTTGACCTCCAGTACTTCATCATTGGTCAGCAGGTTTAGGGTGAAGGGATCGAGTTGTGTCAGGTCGCAGCCGAGCAGCAGCGGCGAGGCGAGCAGGCACCAGTATGAGATGTGGCTGTACTGTTCGTTTGGCGTGAGGCGTGTCGGGTGCGGCGTTCCCCAGCCGACAGTGCCGACCACCAGCATGTCGAGGTCATTCCAAGCGCCGGGCTCGGCGAACAGTTCGAAGCCCTCCTGCGCCCGCACGATCCCGATCACGCTCTCCCATGTGTCCACGATGTCGTGCGTGGTGCGCCAGCACTGTCCGCCGACTCTCGCGCCCCAAGCTGGCACATGCCCCATGCCGTACTGGCAGAGGCTGAAAAGCAGGTCGCGCGGCTGCGCACGCAACGCCTGGCTCATCACGCGGTAGGGACGCATCAACTCGCTGAGCGAATCGTCGCGGGCGCGCTGCGCGTAGCTGCACCAATCGTACTTCAAATAATCAAAGCCCCATGCGGCGTAGGTCTGCGCGTCCTGCGCTTCATGTCCCCAGCTTCCGACACATCCGCCGCATGTGGTTGAGCCCGGCGACGAGTAGATGCCGATTTTGAGGCCGAGCCGATGGACATCGCGGCAGAGCGCTGCCATGTCAGGAAAACGTGCGTTGGGCAGGATGCGTCCGGCACTGTCGCGTGCCGGTCCCATGAGCGAGGTGTCGGTGCGTTCGCCCGGCGAGGTCTGCCAATAGTCATCGATATTGACATAGCTCCAGCCGTGTCGGATCAAGCCGCTTTCGACCATGGCCTGCGCGGCGGTGCGGATGTTGGCATCCGAAACCGTATGTGCGAAACAGTTCCACGAGTTCCAGCCCATCGGCGGCGTGAGTGCGATGCGTTCACCGACCTCCAGGTGCCACTCGCGCTCGGCGGTGCCGTGCGCATTGGTGGCGCGGAAGATCATGCGGTAGCTACCCGCCTCTGCGACCGATCCTGTGATCAGGCCGTGCGTGCTATCCAGCGCAAGGCCCTCGGGTAGTCCGTCCACCGTCAGGGAGAAGGGAGGCTCACCGCTGACCGGGATGGTGAAAAGCACGGGACGGCCGGGACGTACACCGAAAACACGCGCGCCGTTGATGCGCGGTGCCTTCGATGGCTTCGGCGTCAGGATGCCCACTTGCTCCGTCGGCGGACGCGGCAACGGTTTCAGAACCGCGCCGTCACGCACCGTGAAAAAGGCATCGCACCAGTCGGCGTGATCGTGTGTGCTGCCGTCGCCGGCGTCTGAGACCTCCAGTACGACCACCTTGGCACCGGCCAGTTCCGCCGTCAAGGGGTGCGCGGGCTGCCGGGCATGCCGCACGCCGGAATCGGCCACGAGCCGACCGTCGGCGTACACGCGGAAGATGGCGGAGCCCTTGCCTCGGACCAGTTCTTCGTCATCCATGCCGACCTGCGCCTCGAAGCGCAACGCCTCGCCGCCGGTCTCGATCGCGAACCAGCTCGGCGCGTGCGTGCCGACACCGCGCTCAAACTTTTTCCGTGCGATTTTCAGGGGATTGCCGCCGACCGCCTGGCGCGCTTGGGGACGCTCCCATCCGCAGCTCATGTGGGCAAGATCCAGTTCGTCAAGCCAGACGCGCGTCTGCGCTCTGACAACCAAGTCCGGCACGAGTACGAAAGCGAGAAGTACGAAACAGGAAAAGTGGCTCTTCAACATAACAATGCGAGAGTAATTGAAAGAGGGGCGGAACGTCAAGGGAACAGAACGCAGAACGTAGAACACCTCACTCTGAAGTACAAATCCGCGCCTCTGCGTTAAATAAAATGAAACCCGAAACCATCCTCACTTTACAAGACGGGCGCGGGATGGGACAATGACGGTATATGAAGCACGCTGTGGCAGAGTTTTCGGTGGTCGCGGACTTTGCACCGACCGGCGATCAGCCTCAGGCGATCCAGAAGCTGGCGCAGGGGCTGAAGGCCGGCGCGCGGCGTCTGACGCTGGAGGGTGTGACCGGTTCGGGTAAAACCTTTACGATGGCTAATGTGATCCGCGAGTGGGGACGCCCGGCCATTATCATCTCCCACAATAAGACCTTGGCGGCGCAGCTTTTTGCGGAACTCAAAGGCTTCTTCCCGCATAATGCGGTCGAGTACTTTATCAGCTATTACGACTACTACCAGCCGGAAGCCTACATTCCTCAGACCGACACTTACATCGAGAAGGACGCCTCGATCAATGATGAGATCGAGCGCTACCGGTTGGGCGCGACCAATGCCTTGCTCGGCCGACGTGATGTGGTGATCGTGGCTTCGGTCTCTTGCATTTACGGTCTGGGCTCGCCGGAGGATTACCGTACCATGTTGGTGGACATCGTGCCCGGCGAGACGCTGGGTCGTGACGCGATGCTGGAGCGGCTGGTCGATATCCAGTACACCCGCAATGATTACGAACCGCAGCCGGGTACGTTTCGTGTGCGCGGCGACTGCGTGGATATCTTCCCGTCCTACGAGACCACCGGCATCCGGGTCGATTTTTTTGGTGATGACGTGGAGGACATCCGCGAATTTGATCCGGTGTCCGGCAAGACCAAGGTGCGGTTGCCGCGCGCGATAATCTCCCCGGCCAAGCACTTCGTGATGCCCAAGGAGCGGATCGAAGCTTCGATCGGGCGGATCAGCGCCGAACTGGACGAACGGCTCGCCGAGCTGGAGCGTCAGAATAAGCTTCTGGAGGCGCAGCGGTTGCGGCAGCGCACCGAGTTTGACCTTGAGATGCTGCGCGAACTGGGCTATTGCAACGGCATCGAGAACTACTCCCGCCATCTGGCGGGTCGCGCGGCCGGCGAGCCGCCCGCGTGCCTGCTGGACTATTTCGACGGCGAGTTTCTCACGATCATTGATGAGTCGCATGTGACGCTGCCGCAGTTGCGGGCGATGTACAACGGCGATCAAGCACGCAAGCAGACGCTGGTGGAACACGGCTTCCGGCTGCCGTCGGCCAAGGATAACCGGCCGCTTAACTTCGATGAATTTCTGGAGAAGGTCGGCCCGATTGTGTTCGCGTCGGCCACGCCCTCCGCCTACGAACGACAAGTGAGCGAAGTCATCGCCGAGCAGGTGCTGCGTCCGACCGGCCTGCTGGACCCGCCGGTCGAGGTTCGTCCGCTGGAAGGGCAGATCGATGATCTGATGGAGGAGATACGGCGCGCGGCGGAGAAAGGCGACCGCGTGTTGGTCACGACCCTGACCAAGCGCTCGGCCGAAGACCTAACCGCGTACCTGCGCGAAACCGGTATCCGCGTAGAGTATTTGCACAGCGACATCGACGCGATCCAGCGCGTGGAGATTTTGGGGCGTCTGCGCAAGGGCGCTTTTGACTGCCTGATCGGGATCAACCTGTTGCGCGAGGGGCTCGATCTGCCGGAGGTGGCGCTGGTGGCGGTGCTCGATGCGGATAAAGAGGGGTTCCTGCGTTCCGGCACGTCGCTCATTCAGACAGCCGGGCGCACGGCGCGTCATGTGGAGGGGCGCGTGATTCTGTATGCCGACACCGTGACCGATGCCATGCGTACGATGATGGAGGTCACGCAGTCGCGCCGCGCCAGACAAGAGGCGTACAACCGCGAGCACGGCATCACGCCGCGTAGCGTGAAACGCGCGATCAACGAATCGCTGGCGCTCTATACGGAAGCGCAGCGTGTCGAAGGGCGCATGGTGGCGGCCGAGACGCCCGAGACCTATGACCTATATCGCGTGATTGGTGAGTTGGAGGCCGAGATGATGGCCGCCGCCGATGTGCTGGAGTTCGAGCGCGCGGCGATGTTGCGGGATGAAATTCGTGAGTTGAAACGACTGAGGATTGCGGAATGAACGCGTATTTAAAAAAGTGGAGCCTGGGCTTGTTGGCGGCGGGCGTGGTCGGCGCGAGCCCTGCGGCTGAAGTACGTTTTGATTTCGAGACCGGCGACCTGCAAGGCTGGCGGGTGGTGGAGGGGGCGTTCGGACGGATCGTGAGCGACCGGGCGCGCGAGCACCACGGTGGCGGGCCGTATACGAAGGTCGGTTCGTTTTTCCTCTCGACGCTGGAGAGCGCAGACGGCAAGTATCCGGACGATCGCTTTGAAGGCGTGATCGAATCGCCGGTTGTGATTCTGGAGGCCCCGGAGATCACGCTGCGCGTGGGCGGCGGCAAGGGCCCCGATGTCTATGTCGCGCTCTGCACGCTGGACGGTCGCGAGGTGGCTACGGCACGCGGGGGCGATTCGCAGACTCTTCATGCGCGCAGCATGTCGGTGCCCGCCTGCGTGGGCCAGCCGGTCTTTTTTCGCGTGGTGGACCGGGCGAGCGGAGGGTGGGGGCATATCACGCTGGATCATGTGGTGTGCCAGGGCCGGATAGACGAGGAGGCCTCGGCGCGGCGCTTCAAGACGCGTCTGCGTGAGGTGGCGCGCGCCGGTAACGCGATAACGGTCGAGCGTCTGCGTGCGGGCATCCGCGATTTGGGCGACATGTTCCAAGGGCGTTACCCCGCCGACACGCTGTTGCGGCGGCTCGATACCCTGGACGAGGATGGCGATCCTGATGTTTTGAACGCCTTTGCGCGCGAGGCACTGGTGCGCGAAAATCCGTTGCTCAACACGGCGCCGCTGTTGTTTGTGACGCGCAAGCAGTACCGTCGGGATCACCACAATACGGCTACCCTCTTCGTGTCGTGTGAAATCAACGCCCGCAGTTATGACACCGAGGGTGCCTTCAAGGTTCTGGATATGCGGCGGGGTACGGTCACGACCCTCTTCGCGCCGGGGCCGGGCGTCACCGTTCGGGACCCGGACTTGGATTTCGCGGGCGAGCGGCTGGTGTTCTCAATGCGCAAAGGACCGC
>DAOTMQ010000242.1:0-5113 GCA_035450385.1 Kiritimatiellia bacterium
CCGGCGGCTGCATCGGCGGCGGCGGCCAGCCGCGCTTCACGGATGACGCGGTGCGTCTGAAGCGCATCGCCGCCATCTACAGCGAGGACGAGAGCAAGAAGTTGCGCAAGTCGCACGAGAACCCTGATATCCAGACACTCTACAAAGAGTATCTGGGCCAGCCGCTCGGCGAGCGTTCGCACCATCTGCTGCACACGAACTACACCCACAAGGAGACACTCGCGGACGAGAGTGAGTAACGATTTGCTCCGAGTGATCGATCGAATCAAGGGAATCGACCGATTCGAATGAATCGATTTTTTCGAATCAATCGATTCCCTTGTTTTGTTGTGGTTCCGCGAGCCGCTCAAAAAAACAAAAATAAATCGTTAGATTTGCAGCCGAATTGTCCATACTTTACCAGAGCGTATGGCCAATGAGGAACACAATCTGCACCGTCATGCCGAATTCGTCAGCCGCTTGACGGCGGCGCAATTCGCGCTGCACGGTTATATCGCCTTCCTGGTGGGCAACGTCGAGGATGCCAGGGACATCCTGCAAGACGTCAATGTCACGCTGTGGAAAGAGGCGGACACCTACGATTTCTCAAAGCCGTTCCTGCCCTGGGCCAAGGCGGTCGCCTGGTATCAGGTCAAGACCTTCCGCACCCTTCAGGCGCGCGACCGTCTGGTTTTCGACGAGGCATTGCTGGCGCGCGTGGCGGTCGAGGCGGAGGATCTGGACGAGGAGATGCAACGTAAGCTGGCGGCGCTCGAACACTGCGTCGAGCAGTTGACGCCGGGGCAGAAGTTGCTTCTGCGCCAACGTTACGCGCAAGGCCGGGGGGTGCAGGAGTTGGCCGTCACCTTGGGGCGCTCTGCCGACGCGGTCTCGATGTTGCTCTATCGCATCCGTGAGAAGCTGGCGCAGTGCGTGGAGCGCGTGCTTGCTGAGGAGGCGGGACATGCCTGACGACCGCGATACTTTCGCCGCCCTGACGGCCTTGGTTCTGGAGCGTCGCGCCAGTCCGGAGGATTTGGAGCGCTTCCGCGAGCTGCTGCGCGCGCATCCCGAATTTATCGAGATTTATCGACGCCAGATCATGCTGTCCACGTTGTTGCCCGCGCTCCCGCTCTGGGAAGAAGCGACGGACGCGGAGGCGGCGCAGGCGGCAGATGTCGTGCCCCAACCGGCGCGAGGAAGAGCCGCGTTTTGGCGGCGCGTATGGGTGGCCGCCGCCGCTGCGCTGTTTGTGGCCGCCGCCGTGATCTGGCACGGCATCCCCCGAGCCACGGGTCCCGTCTCCTGTCTCCCGTCCCCCGCCGTTCCCGTCACGGTTGTGACGGGGGCAGACAGTCTGGAGCTGCCCTCGACCCTGCCCGGCACGGTGCGGCTAGCGAGCGGCGAGGCGACAGTGCGGCTGGCGTCCGGCGTTGAACTTTTCCTGATCGCCCCGCTTGAGATGGAGGTGTGTGACGCGATGCAGGTGCGGCTCATGACCGGCGGTTTGTTGGCCGATGTGCCGCCGCACGCTGTCGGCTTCACTGTGTGCACGCCGCAACTGGAAGTGTGGGACCTTGGCACCGTCTTCAGCGTGGCCGTCTCCAATGGCGTGTCGGATGTTTTCGTGTTTCAGGGCAGCGTGCAGGTGAGCGAGGCCGATGGCGAACCGGTGGATTTGTGTGAGGCCGGCCAGGGCGTGCGGGCGGTCGCCGACGGCTGGCGACCCCATAAGGTGGCGGCGGATTCGGCTGAGGCGCGCAAATGGTTCGGTGCGGTTGCGGGGCGTCAAAAGGCGCTGCGCGATCCGGCGGCAGCGTTCGCCGCAGCCGGCCGCATCGCCACGCAGTGGGGCGAACGCTGGCTACCGAAGGTCGTGCCGCCGCCCCCGCCGCCCGTGCCGGGTCTGCGGGGAATGGCGGTGGGCAGAGGGCAGTTGGCAGTAGGCAGTAAGCAGTTGGCAATTGGCAATATGCAATCGGCAATGGGCAATCGGCAACCGGAGGACTTCCCGAAAGTCGAGGGACGAGGGTCGAGCGTCGTAAAACGTTCACAAACTTCGGCGGCCGTACAGTCGCCGCAACGGAAGGAGAGCGAAATGAGAGGAAAAACCAATACTGTGGCGGCTCTGGCAGCAGCCGTGGCGATGGGTGCGGGCGCGGCGTATGCCGTGCCGCAGGTGACCAACGTGAGAATGCAGCAACGGGCAGGCACACGCATAGTGGACGTGTGGTACAATCTGTCCGGCGAAGCGGCGATCGTCACGCTTGGCATCGAGACCAACGATGTGCCGATCCCAGACTCGGCGGTGACGCGCCTCACCGGTGATGTCTCGGTGGTGGTGCAGCCGGGCATGGATTTGCACATCGTCTGGGACGCCGGCGCGGACTGGCCGGAGAACGTGACCGAGAACGCCAGGGCGCGCGTGACCGCCTGGTCCACCAACGCACCGCCGCAGGTGATGGTGATCGACCTCGGCAAGGGCACGGCGGCGTCGGAAGCAGATCCGTATCCGTGTTACTACTACACCAGTCTGGACGCGCTGCCCAACGGTGGGTTGTCAAACAACATGTATAAGACCGACCTTCTGGTGATGCGAAAAGTGCCGTCTGGCGGGTTTGCGATGGGTGATGAGTCGACACCCGGGGCGAGTGTTCCAGTTACGCTGACCAAGGACTTCTACGTCGGCGTCTATGAGGTGACCCAGAAACAGTGGTACAAGGTCATGGGAACCGATCCGTCAGACTTCAAAAATCCGGCCGGTTCCGTGAATAAAGTCTCCTATGAGGACATCAGAGGAGGAGAGGCGGACGGAACCGGACACGAGTGGCCGGCGAACGACCTCGTGTATTCTGAGTCGTTCATCGGTCGGATCAGGAGAAAAACCGGCGGCCTGGCCGGGTTCGACCTGCCGACTGACGCGCAGTGGGAGTATGCCTGCCGGGCTGGGACAGCCACCTACTACAATGACGGGCTTCCCGGATCGGCCGATAGCCAATTGAACGAACTGGGCTGGTGGAGTGACAACAGCGGTTCGGTAGCACATACGGTCGGGCAAAAAACACCGAATAGGTGGGGGCTCTACGACATGCATGGCAACGTGTGGGAGTGGTGTTTGGACCGATACGCCTCTGCCTTGGGCGGCGGTATCGATCCGAAAGGACCGGATTCGGGTTCGCAGCGCGTAAGGCGGGGCGGTTGCTGGTACAACTCCGCGTCGTATGCCCGTTCGGCATCTCGCGGTGGCAACAGTTCCACGTACCGAAGCGACCGCGCTGGCTTCCGCCTTTTCAGAACCTTGCCCTGAGGGCGGTCGATGGAATCGAATGATTCGAATCATCGATTTTTGCGATTCCATCGATTCATTTGTAAAGGAGCAGACTGATGAGAAAGAACGTGATCATGACGGCGGCCTTCGCGGTGGCGGGGTTGCTGGCGGCGGTGGCCGTCGCGCAGTCGTCGAGCGCGGTGTCAGACGCCGTGTCGCTGGATACGCGCTCGCTTTCGGCCATGACGGATGACGCGGATCAGAACCTCGACACGCGCAGCCACACGACCGGGTGGTCAGCGGCGCGCAAGCTCAACACCAAGAAGATCAGGGGCACGACGCTCCTGATAAGATGAGCGAGGACGGTCGATGGAATCGCAAGATCCGATTTCATCGACCGTTTTGATTAACGCAGAGACGCAGAGTTTTTTGGGTGATTATTGCGACCACGCAGTGGCTCGCAATCTTGAGGGTAAAAGCGTTGCTCTGCCTTTTCGCCTCGAAGCGGCAAATCCGGTCACTGGGTTTGCGGGAACGAGGGTCAAGCGTCTGCTTGACCAGCCGCGCTGCGCGCGGCGAAAGGAGCACGGGTTTTCCAACCCGTGCCACGGACAGGAATGTCCGTGCCCCTGTAGCTTGATTGGGGATTTTGGAGGTTGGTACCTGGTGGCGTAAGTCTGGCGAATGAATCTGGAGTGCGGCGGCAAGCGGTATTCCGCGCGACGCCGCTTTTCAAGCGTGGGTACGACGGCAGGGCTGTGCGCAAAAGCGGTGCCGCGGGGTGCGCATCCCCACACGTCGTCGCTCACGTCCCTACACTGGCGCAATCGACTAAGTGTTGCGACTAGGTGTGTTCGACTAAAAGTGGGGACTAAGTATGTGGCTCCGCGCACAGCGCAGAGGGAAAGCGGTGCCGCGACCCGCGCACAGCGCGGCTCTTGTCACCGCACTCCAAATTTTTTCGCCGCGCAAATCGTAATGATAGACCACGGTCATGTCGTATCCAGCGGATGGTTGCGCGTGTGTCACGATTGTGGTATAAATGGGCCGCGCGATACGCAAGGAGAAATGACAATGCCACAAATCATACCCATCAGAGACTTAAAGAACACGGCGGAGATTTCACGAAAGTGTCAACAGGCGGACGCTCCGATTTTCATCACGAAAAACGGTTACGGCGATATGGTCATCATGAGCATGAAGTGCTATAAGGAGACTTTGGCGAAACTCGACACCTACACCAAACTGGATGAAGCAGAGCTTCAAATATCAACGGGAAAGACGGTTCCGGCTGAAACATCTATGAAGCGTCTCCGGACGAAACATCGTGTATGAGCTTCTCATAACGGAGGCTGCTGAGCAGGATCTAGACGGCATTGTCGAGTACATCGCCGTTAGGCTGGCGAATCCTTCGGCCGCTGGATCGTTTTTGGACGCCGTCGAAGCTTGTTATGAAAATCTTAGGCGTACTCCCAAAATATACAGCGAATGCGCGGATGCTTATCTCAAGAGTAGAGGTTATCGGAAGGCTTTGATTAAAAACTATAATTACGTGCTCGTTTTCAGGTTTGGCAGGGAAGCTAATAAGGTTTACGTTCTCCGCTTCTTCTACGCGGGACAAGACTACGGTAAACAATTGCTTTAAAAAAAATTTGTTAAGATTTGAGTGGGCTGATGCCCCCTGTCACCTTGCCTATAACTTACATCAACGTTATCCTCATTTACATTCCCGTGCGAAGCGCGGGCGGCGGGCTAACCGATTACTTTAATTTGTCTGACTGGCGGCCTTCTTGAAGGCCGCAAACCTTGTGATGTTGAGATAGTTGTTTCCGCCGGTCCATACGGTGAGCAGGATGTACTTCGCTT
>DAOTMQ010000243.1:0-5087 GCA_035450385.1 Kiritimatiellia bacterium
CGCGGGTCAGGTCACGTGTGCGGTAACGGATCACAGGGATCGCCTCACGCGTTAGCGACGTGAAGACCACCTCGCCCACCGCGCCATCCGGTCGCGGCGCACCGGTCTCGGGGTCCACGATCTCGGTGATGTATTGATCCTCCCACACGTGAATGCCGCAACGCGCCTCGCAATCCATGCCGGTCGTACCCACGCCGCCGGTCTCGGTCATGCCGTAGATATCGAACGCTTTAATGCCGAGGCGCGTCTCGACCCGTTTGCGCATCTCGTCAGAGAACGTTTCCGCGCCGAAGATGCCGATTTCGAGGTCGGGCAAGTCCAAGCCTTTTTCATCAAGCATCTCGATGATCCGCGTTGCATACGAGACCACCGAACCGATACCCCTGACTTTGAAGTCGCGCATCAGCTTGATCTGCCGCGCGGTATTGCCCGAGCTGGTCGGTATGGTGAAGAGTCCCGCGCGGCGCGCACCGTGGTAGAAGCCGAAGCCGCCGTTGAAAAGCCCGAAGGTCGGCGTGACCTGAATCGCGTCGCCCGGCTGCAAGCCGGCCATGATCTGGCAGCGCGCCATGCACTCCGCCCACTGCGCCAGATCCGCCTCGGTATAGGCCATCACAATCGCCGCGCCGGTCGAGCCGGAACTCATGTGCATTTCACGGATCGAACTGCGCGGCATGCAGAGCATGTTGAGCGGATACTGATCGCGGAAATCATCCTTGGTCAGGAACGGCAAATCCCGGATATTGTCCAGATCGCGGATATCCCCAGGCTCGATGTTGGCCTCGGACAGCCTACGGTGGTAGAACTCGCTATTCGCCCAAGCGTGCTTGACCGTCCACTGCAATCCCTTCAACTGCATCGCCGCCAATTCATCGCGGCTCAGGGTCTCCATCCGCTCATTCCAATACTGGAGTTTTTTCATACTCAATCCTTGAATCCCGAAGGTCGCACCGACCTTCTCTTGTTGCTTTAAATAGAAACTAATTTAGCGTTTTGACCGACCGGCGGCAAGCGAAAGTGAGTTGGAGTTTGGGATTTAGGATTTAGGAGTTGAGATTTTCCGTTGTACCCCCTCTCCCGAATATGCTACGCTGTCCCCAAGATGAGTTTCCAGCCCCAGTTCACCATCACTAACCGTATGACTCAGGCGATTACTCGCATTGAGCGAGCGCGGGGCTTTCTTGAGGCGGCACAGTTCTCTGACGACTGGTTGCGCGAAGTGGGTGAACAGGCGCTGATCAGGGAGGCGCACCACACCACCCATATCGAGGGCACTCGGCTGACCCTAGATCAGGCCGAGCGGCTGTGGAAAGGCGAAATGGTGCCGGAGGCCGATCCGGACCATGTTCGGGAGTTGCTTAATTACCGCGCCGCCTTTGAGTTCGTATCCGAATGTCTGGACAGCGGCGACCCGATTACCGAAGGGATGATCCGTGAGATCCATCGCAGACTTGTGAAAGGTGTGCGTGGCGGTCGTGCCGCGCCCGGGGAATACCGGCGCATCCAAAATTATGTGGTCAACGCGGGAACCGGTCAGGTGATCTACACCCCGCCCACGGCAGTGGAGGTGCCGATAATGATGTCGGAACTGGTCAAGTGGCTGAACGACGACTTCGGCATTCACCCAGTGCTGGTCAGCGGTATTGCCCAGTTCCAACTGGTGCATATCCACCCCTTTCTGGACGGCAATGGCCGTACCTCGCGGTTGCTCTCCACCCTTTGTCTCTACAAGGCTGGATACGATTTCAAACGCCTGTTCAGCATCAGCGAATACTATGACCGCGATCGAACGACCTTCTACAAGTCGATCCAGAGCGTACGCGAAAATAATATGGACATGACCGTCTGGCTCGACTATTTCGTCACGGGGCTAGAAACCCAGATGGTCGAAGTGCGCGAGCATAGCGAGCAGGTCATCCGTCGCGACGTGCTGGTGAAAAAACATGGCCTGAACGAGCGCCAAGGCAAAGCGCTGGGTTATCTCCTCCAGCATGGCACGTTAACCATTCAAGACCTCCAAGCGCTTTGCCCGACCGTCAACCGTCGCAGTCTGCAGCGGGATCTAAAAGAGATGCTGGATAAAAATTTGATCGCCGTTGAGGGAGCGACCAATCAACGGATCTACCGGCTTTCTGAGCAACTTGTGACAAACTTGTGACAAAACTTGTGACAGGCGCAAGACGGAGAGCAAAGTAAGGTAATCGGTTGGTGACAGGGGTGTGCGAGAATCACGCGTTTCTGGTGAAAAGGGGAGCAGAGAGTCGGGAGCGCGGGCGTCCTCGCCCGCAACAACGTGTCTTGCAAAAGGGTGTGGCACGGGCATCTTGCCCGTGTTCCATGGTTTCATTTTTGACATGATTATTATGCCGTGCGCGGCGTGGCGCGAAATCTGGAGTGCGGTGACAAGAGCCGCGCTGTGCGCGGGTCGCGGCACCGCTTGTGAGTGCGAAAATGGGCACAAAACATGCGCTTGACTCGCATCCCCCTGTCACTAACCGATTGCGTTGGGAATTATGCGAATAGGGTAAACGCCTTGCGTTTAACGCGAAAGATGATATAGTTGCAGACGGAAATCTGGGAGAGACTATGATTCTGGGATATCGATGCCGCGATACCGAAGCGTTGAAACGGACAGGCGAAAGTCGCCGTTTCAAAGCAATCGAACGTGTGGCCCTGCGCAAACTCGATATGCTTGACGCTGCTGTCTCTCTCCATGCGCTTAGAGTGCCACCCGGCAACCAATTGGAAGCCCTTCGAGGTGATCGGGAAGGACAGTATAGCATCAGGATCAACCAGCAGTGGCGAGTTTGTTTCCGGTGGCGCGAAGGCAACGCTTATGATGTGGAAATCGTTGACTACCATTAGGTGCTGTTATGATCAGAACAAAAAACCTTATTCATCCCGGGGAGATTCTTGCGGAAGAATTTTTAATCCCTATGGGAATCAGTCAAAACCGCTTGGCAATGGAGATCCGCGTGCCTACACCCCGGATCAATGCGATCGTGCGAGGGCGTCGGGCAATCAGCGCGGACACGGCTCTGCGTCTCGGACAATATTTTGGAACCGGGCCTGAGTTCTGGATCAACCTCCAGTCTGCCTACGACCTGTGTGTTGCCGCCGCCCAATCCAAAAAAGAGATCGAATCGCTCCCCGTGCTGACATCCGTTTGACACCCAATCAGCGTTCCGACCGCGCTGCGACGAGACACTACGGCTTTCATTTGTTTCGCAGAAATTGGGAGCGTGTTTTGACATGAGACAGTCAAGGTTTATGGAATGTTTTCGCGGAGGCGTGTTGACATGTTGCCATGGCAAGGCGACTGAGGCGCAAATGAGGTTGCGAAGCACGAAATGTCTAATGTCAAACTACGACCCCGCAACTCTGCAACTCTCCCGAAATGTCTAATGTCAAACTACGACCCCGCAACTCTGTTACCACTTCGTCGCCGAGTGCAATCGACTAAGTTTTGGGGACTGAGTGTTTTTTTCGACTAAGTGTTTGGACTAAGCGTAGCCGACTAAGTGTGTTTCCGCTCCCGACTGCGCATACACAAGGCACGCGCTAAACTCGCGTGCCTCCTGTCACTAACCGATTACGGCCGATTACCGATTTCGCTTGATCCAAAAAGAGTATGGGTGCTAGGCTATAGATGATCTACTCCCTGTATCTTCGGGCGGGGATGACTCGTACAAGAAAGGAGATCGACATGATTCGTCATTATGTTCGTAGTTCACGCTTGGCCGCGTTTGTGACCTTGGTAGCCGTAAGTGTCGTCTCGGCAGCAAGCTCTGTTTGGATTGGAAGTGCCACAGGCTCGTGGACAGACGCAGCCAACTGGTCGGACGGCGTGCCGCAAACAGCATCCGACACGGCAACCTTCAACACCCCAGCGGTTGTCACGATTCCAGCGAGTATCACGCTGAAAACGATCTTCGCCAATGCCCCGGCCACCGTCACGGTCGCGGCGGGTGCAACGCTCGCCCTCTCGAACGGCGGCGGCGATATTCTGGTCGCCAGTGCGGACTTCACACTCGACGGCGCTGGCGAGGTCACGATCTCGCGTACCGGCACATCCACCACCGACTTCGCAAATATCAGGCCGACGGCAGGCACCACCCTCACAATCGCCGCCCGCATCACCGGCCTGGAGGGTTCGGGCGTCGAGTTGAACTCGGCGGGTACCCTGCTGCTGACGAATCCCGGCAACTCCTTCACAGGGACAACCCGCATCTCGACGGGCAACGGCACCGTCGTGTTCACCGATCCCGCTGCGTTGGGCGTGACGGCCGTGCGCTCCGACGGCAGCCCGTCCAAATTCGTTTATACCGGCACCTCGCAAGCCACGCTGACATTGCCCGTCCAACTCAGCGCCGGCAGCACGTCGTTCGAAAACGCAGGCGGCGGTCCCTTGACCTTCAGCGGCGCCATCGCTCCCATTTCCTCCGGCACCAAAACGCTGACCTTCAGCGGCACGCGGACCAACATCCTCAGCGGCACGCTCTCCAACGGCACCGGTGCCCTGAATGTCGTCGCGGCAGGCGGCACGCTCCTTTTCTCCGGTACGGCCACTGACAACGCCTTTACCGTCAACGAAGGCGGCACGCTGGCGGTCGGCCCCGGCGCGACCTTCAACACCACCTTGCTCACCTGCCAGGCAGGCAGTACCCTAGCGTTCAACCCGGCGGCGGCGGACGATTTTGCCGTCACCCTGCCGCTGACTAATGTGCTCAACGGTGCCGGTGTTCGCTGGCTGATCCCGAACGCCCCCTCTGCTTCGACCGTCACTGTACCAACGCTCGAACGTGCTACTGGTGCCACCTTGGACATCGTGGCTCCGGCGCTGGGCACCCCTTCCAACCGGCTCGTCATCCAAGACCAGACACCCGGCCCGCTGCCCGCCTGGTTCACCGTCAACGGCCAGCCCGCCGTTTATGATGCCGCGCTGGGCGTGTTGGCCGCGAGCGCCACCGGCCCGACCGTTTCCCTGACAGCGCTCGGCCCTTCGGTGATCCCGGACGACGCGACCGCCGCCGCCGTCATCGACGCCGCCGGCACGGCGGGCGGCATCACGCTTGCCGCTGATCCCA
>DAOTMQ010000244.1:0-5076 GCA_035450385.1 Kiritimatiellia bacterium
AACATGCCGACCGCCAAAACCACTGCCGCAACTCTTACGTTCATGATCCCCCCTAACCTCGGTCATTTCAAGTACGTTGAAGCGTATCGAAAGCGGTTGCGGGTGTCCAGCTTCAATCATAGAGGACTTCGAAATCAACGGCTGGCAGTCCCTTCACGATCAGATCGACGTAGTCCGCCGACTCGCCCTTTGTAACGGTGAAGCGCTGCTCGACACCGTTGACGAGCACCTTCGACGCATGGCGGCCTTCGGGCAGCAGAATGTGCGCGACGATTTCCTGCGCCGGTGATTCCAGCCGATAGCGCAATCCGCGGTCGGCGAACACCCAGCGCGTATCGACGAATTTCGCGACGCGCTCATAGCCGGTAAGATAACGTCCTTCGGTGTAATCCGTGACCGCCCAACGCGGTGCGAAGCGCAGACGGCGGTACTGCGTGTCGAGGTCGGTGATGCCGGCGAGCCCTTGGTCGACCGCGCTCAGAACCGCAGCTGCTCCCCAGGCGCTCGGGCCGCGTCCCTGCGGCGCGCGCGTCGTCGGATGATAGAGAAAGAACAGCTTGCCGTCGTCCTCCTTGATCATCTTCACCAGCCGCTGCAGAATATCCCAGCCATATTTCTCATACCCGTGCTCGAAAGCGCCCTTGGCGAGTTCGCCAGCCGTGAACGGACAAATCGCACCGTTCACGTATTCGCCGGGGGGATGGTGCCCGATCTTCATGTTATACGGCGGATCAATCGTGAACCATTCGGCGAACGCCTTCGTGGTCTCACGCCGCCCCTTGTACTCTTCGATAATCGAACGGCATTCGTCCCGCGTCAGCATGCCGCGGTTGAGCGCGTAGGCGTCGCTCATGGAGAGACGTTTCGCCTCGTTCTCGTCGTACGGCTCGCAATTGAGCGCGAGTTGGTGGATGAAGAATTTTCCGTTCCAGAGATGCTTCATGGTATTCGCGCGGAGCGTTGCAGCACGCGCACGCCACGCCGCCGCCTTCTCCATGTTGCCGAAGCGTTCGTTGATCCAGGCGAGCTGGCTCATGGCCTGATAGACGCCGGTGTTGTCACCGTGCATGATCGCCATCGGCTCTGTGAGCACTACCGAACGGTTGTGTGAAGAGCCGGGGTCCTTCGTAAAATCCCAAGTGTCGATGGTGTAGGGACGCTTGCAAAGTCCACGTTCCGGATCCCAGCGCTTCACATCGCTCGTCTGGTAGTCGATGCCCTTCTCAAGCCGCGGCAGCGCTCTCTTCAACCACTCGTCGTCACCCGTGACGCGCCATGCCTGCATACACCCCTCGACCATCAGGTATTCGATGTCGGCCTCTAGTTCGAGCCGGACGAGCGACTGGTTGTCTTCTGGATACAGCACCGAACAATCCTCGGGCACGTACATCCAGTGGGGATCATCGATCTGCTTGATGAGCTCGAAGAACTGTCCGTCGGCACGCTGCGTGTCGAGAATGAAATCGAGGAAGCTCGTGAGGTCGTGCTCCCAGTGACAGAATCCCTTCATCTGGTGGACGTGATCGCGGATCCAGTTGAGCTGGCACATGAGATAGCGCCCGTCGATCGCCACCAGCCGACGGTCTGCCCAAACGACTTTGCGGAGGTTCCAGATCGTGTCGCCGAAGTCGTGCTCCTTCGTCGTCAGCAGGCCGGGGCACGCGAACTCCCTGTTGTTGTAGGTGCCGCACGTCTTCCCCCCGCAACGCTGCCGCGGCAGCGGATTCATGAACTTGACTTCATGCCCCGCGTTCATCTTCAACGTCGCCGCATCCGGCTTCTGACGCACCGGCAGTTTCGGCAACGCCGCGAAGACCTCCGCAACCAGTACTACGGACACGGTACCAATCACTATTCGTTTCATCTTCTCGCTCCGATTTTCGCCATCTTCTTTGACAAGGGTGATCGTAAAATGGAGGCCATCGCCCATACACCCCTACCAAAAACAACGGGCGGAGTGCGTGATGCGCCCCGCCCGCTGTTTGATCAAATGACGCGCTTAGATGAAGACATCGTCAAGCTGACTCTGGGCTTCGGCTTGAAGCGCCGCCATCTCCTCTTCGCTGATCGGCTCGGCCAACGGCACGAGCTTGATGTGGCGGTGCAGCGGGAAGCCGGTACCGCCAGGAATCAGGTGACCGAGGATGACGTTCTCCTTGAAGCCGCGCAACTCGTCCACGCGACCCATGGCAGCCGCATCAGTGAGCACACGCGTAGTGTCCTGGAAGGAGGCCGCAGAGATAAAGCTGTCGGTCTCAAGCGACGCCTTGGTGATACCCAGCAACGCAGGCTGCGCTTCGGCGGGCCGCTTGCCTTCGGCCACGATCTCTTCGTTGACCTCCAAGAACTTCTGCCGCGTGACCTGCTCGCCCCAGAGGAAGTCGGTGTCGCCGGGGTTGGTGATGCGAACCTTGCGCAGCATCTGACGCACGATGATCTCGATGTGCTTGTCGTTGATCTCCACACCCTGCAGGCGGTAGACCTGCTGCACCTCGTTGACCAAGTAGCGCTGCAGTTCCTGAGGACCGCAGATGTCGAGAATCTCCTGCGGCACCACTGGGCCTTCGGTGAGCTGCTGGCCCTTCTTGACACGGTCGCCCTTGAACACGACCACTTGCTTGCCCATCGGAACCAGATGCTCCTCGACATGGCCAGTCACTTCGTCGCGCACGATCAAGCAGCGTTTGCCGCGCTGGTGCTCGCCGAAGTCCACGACACCCTCGATACGCGAGATTTCCGCCGCATCCTTGGGCTGGCGCGCTTCGAAAAGCTCGGCCACACGCGGCAGACCGCCGGTGATGTCACGCGTCTTCGCCTCTTTGCGCGGTGTCTTCGCAATCATCATACCGGGCGACACACGCGCACCTTCCTTCACCATGACGACGGCACCAGCCGGGATATGGTAAAAGCCCAGAATATCGCGGGTCTCCGGATCGGTGACGATGATCTGCGGATGCAGATCCTCCTTGGTATCGAGCACCACCAAAGTGTGCATCCCGGTCTCGGCATCCACGTCGGTACGGACCGACACATCGTCCACAAAATCCTGGAACGACACGGCACCGTGCTTTTCGGCCATGATCGGCACGGAGTGCGGATCCCACATGGCCACGCGCTGGCCGGGTTTGACGGCTGCGCCGTCTTCGGCGAGCAGCACCGTACCCATCTGCAGGTTGTAGGTATCGATCTCGACATCGTTCTCATCGACGATCTGGATCGAACCGTTTTTGTTGAGCACGACCGAGTTACCCTCGTCGTTACGAACGGTGCGCAGATCAACAAACTTGATGAAGCCGGCGTGCTTGAGCACGATTTCCGGGGCCTTCGACACCGTCGACACCGTACCGCCGATGTGGAAGGTCCGCATCGTCAACTGGGTGCCAGGCTCGCCGATAGACTGCGCCGCGATAATACCGACCGCCGTGCCGATCTCGACGGGCTTGCCCGAGGAGAGGTCGCGGCCGTAGCATTTCGCGCACATGCCGTAAGGCGCGTCGCACGTGAGACCGCTGCGGATCCAGACACGTTCGATGCCGGCATCCTCCAGAGCCTTGCAGGCCGTCTCGTCGATCTCCGCATTCGCTGCGACCAGCACATTACCGGTCGCGAGGTGGCGAATATCGTAGAGCGCCGTACGGCCCAGCACACGGGTACGCAGTGGGATCAGCGTCTCGTCACCCTCTTCAACCGCCTCGACCTCAATGCCGTTCACGGTGTTGCAGTCCTGGATCGTGATAA
Organism: Kiritimatiellia bacterium; assembly: GCA_035450385.1. Lineage (GTDB taxonomy): Bacteria > Verrucomicrobiota > Kiritimatiellia > RFP12 > UBA1067 > DUPH01. The sequence goes on from DAOTMQ010000244.1 coordinate 3,739, forward strand.
TCACGTCCTGCGCCACATCCACCAGCTTACGCGTCAGATAACCGGCATCCGCCGTCTTGAGCGCGGTGTCGGCCAGACCCTTACGCGCACCGTGGGTGGAGATAAAGTACTCCAACACACTGAGACCTTCGCGGAACGACGCCGTGATAGGACGCTCAATAATCTCTCCAGACGGATTGGCCATCAGACCACGCATACCAGCGAGCTGGCGGATTTGCAACTTCGAGCCGCGGGACTTGGAGTCCACCATCATGAAGACCGGGTTGGTCTCAGTCGGGTTGGGCTGCGCCTCGGTCACGTTGCGGTCGATTGCCTTGTACAGATCATCCGACACCTTTTCAGTGGCAGCCGTCCACACGTCGACAATCTTGTTGTGCCGCTCGCCGTCCGTGATCACACCGGTCAGGAACTGGCTGTTGACCTTCTCGACTTCAGCGTAGGCATTGGCGATGATCTCTTCCTTGTTCTTCGGACGGATCATGTCCTTCAAGCCCATCGAGACGCCCGCCAGGGTGGCGTGCTTGAAGCCGAGTGTCTTCAACTCATCCAAAACCTGAACCGTAGCGGCATGACCGGCCACCTGATGACAATGCAGGATCAGATCGCCGAGCTTGCTCTTGTCGACCTTGTCGTTGACGTAGCCCAGCTCGTCCGGCCAGATCTCGTTGAAGATCACGCGACCGGCGGTCGTCTCGATCACGCGGACATCCGGGGTGCCGTAACGACGGCCTTCGCTACCGAAGTCCGGATTGCGCAGGCGGATGCGCGTATGATGCGTGATGGCTTTTTCAGCCAGAGCGAAGTCAACCTCCGCCGCATCATTGAAGAGCGGCAGATGCGTCCCGTCGGGCGGTGTCTTGCCGGCGATCTTGCCGGCCAGCTTGTCACTTTGGCTCGGGATGGTCAGGTAATAGATACCCAGAGCGACATCCTGCGTCGGTGTCATGATCGACTTGCCGGAAGCCGGCGAGAAAATCGAGTTGGAGGCCAGCATCAGCAGGCGGCTCTCCAACTGCGCCTCGACCGACAACGGCACGTGCACGGCCATCTGGTCACCGTCGAAATCGGCGTTGAACGCGGTACAGACCATCGGATGGATGCGGATCGCTTCGCCTTCGACCAGCACCGGCTCGAAACTCTGGATCGAGAGACGGTGCAGCGTCGGCGCACGGTTGAGCATCACGGTCTTACCCTTGGTCACCTCCTCGAGGATATCCCAGACCTGCTCGTCGTGGCGCTCGATCATCTTACGCGCCGTACGCACGGTATGGCAGATACTCTTCTCCTTGAGACGGCGGATGATGAACGGCTCGAAGAGCGTCAGCGCCATCTTTTTGG
>DAOTMQ010000245.1:0-5033 GCA_035450385.1 Kiritimatiellia bacterium
GATAGGTAACCATCGACTCCGGCCAATGAACCATCGGCGTATCGAGGAACTGGAGCGTGCGGCGGCCCAGCGAAAGCGTTTCGCCGTCCTTGACGACCTGGAATTTCCAGTCGCGGGTGTCGTAATGGCGGGCCAGCGCATCCTTACACTTTGCATTACAGAGCAATGTCGCATTGGGGCAGGCGCACATCACATCCGGCAGAGCGCCCGAGTGATCCGGCTCGGCATGATTGCAGACGACGTAGTCAACCTTTTCAAGCGGCACATGCGCTTGGATCTGCTCCAGTAGCGGCGCGGCGTAAGGCGCTTTGACCGCATCGATCAGCGCCGTTTTCTCATCCATCACCAGATAGGCATTATACGTGGAACCCCGACTGGTTTTGTATCCGTGAAAATCACGCACCGCCCAATCGATGAACCCGACCCAAAAAACGTTGTCAGCCACTTTCGTATCCATGAGACTTCCTTTCACTACTCAAAAAAAATGCCAGGGCGCACCTGAATTAAGCGAGGCGGCTGGATCAAGCGGGTGACCGCCAAGCATCTTTATGTTTGGCCTGCCACAGGGAACCTACCTCAAAATCCAATCCCATAAACGTTTACCCCAACTAATGACCGCCGGGGAAATAATAATACCTGCGACCACGGACGCTACGACGGCGAAGACAAACTCTTTAATACTGCACATGCGCGTCTTCCGTCGAGCCCAGTTGACGTTTGGATTGCCTATGAAGTCCTCCCGAAGCTTCTGGCAGTTCTCAAAAACTTTTGACCAGAGGTCAAACGCTTCATCTATACCATTGTCTTCGGCGCGCCTGCCCTCCAACCGCCTTGCATCACGAGCCCCGGTCTTCATTTCAGCAACCAGCCTCCACAAGTCAGCATCAAAATTCCCATTGTCAATGATGCTTGTGTCAATCGCTGATAAATTGTTGTAGTCGTCGATCGCATCCCGGTAGATGATCTTAAAGATGTCGAGACACCCCCGCTTCAAGTGAGAGTAGACCTTCTCGGCGACAAAAGGCTCATCTTCGCCTTCAGTCCAATGACGTGCCAAGTGATCAAAGGCCGCATTGATCTCAAAAAGAGTCTCTTGCGGCATATTGTTGTCAGCCTGTACAGCCGAATACAACAACTTGACAACTTTATCGTAGAAATCAAACAGTTGACCAAAAGTCTGCGGCTTCATAAAAGTTCACAGCGTCTCGTCGACCAACTTGTTGATCTCCTCATGCGACTTGGTCTTCTCGCGAAGGACATTGCCTCGACCAATGACAGGAAAACGAACGACAAACCGCATGGGGCTGCCATGCAGTTGCTCCACAGCACGTCTCTGTTCATCGACAGAACGGCGACGCAACTCGGCTACCGGCGTACCCGTCATACGGGCCACCGTGCGCTCAATCCTCTCCAATGTGGCAGAAGAATCATGAGCCATCACAACAGCGTCCATAGTTCTCCCTCATTCCTTCCCATCCCACAGTTCAGTGTCATTAGAACAAAATTGCGTGAAAATGCAACCCCTAAGTTCAGCCCTAAGTTCAGCTTTTCGGCGCGGCTTGCTTCCCGAGCCGGAATCTGCCATACTGGTGTTGTTCTTTTCAAAGGGGGCGACTGGTTTCGACGGGGCAGATCGGAATTTCAGTGGCGCGCCGAGGACTCCTGTTGGCCTCGTAAAAAAACAGGAAAAAACCTAAATGCGAACGATAACTTCGCTCTCGCTGCCTAATTAAACAGGCGCGACGCTGAACCGCCGATGTCTGCTGAGCGGGGAGGCGACGACTAGCAGATCCTGCCGGGGGCCGAGCAGCCGGGCGCCCGTGTCTTGACGAATCGTGGGTGCTGGTCTTCAAGCGGGCCTGTCTGTCGGTGCGCTTGAAGACGAGACTCAAAGACAGAACACGCGCGTAGAAGCTGGAAGGACGCTGTTTCGGACGGGAGTTCAACTCTCCCCGCCTCCACCATTTTACTTCACCCCTTGCGCCTTGCGCCGCAAGGGGTGTTTGCTTTTGCGTTTAGGCACTCTGGGTGGTACACTCACGCGGCATGTTCCAAAAGGGCTCTCAAATACAACCGGCTGAGTATACTCCGGGGCGCGCCGTACGTTTTTACATACCGCTCGTGATTCAGGCGATTTCGCAGAGCCTGACCTATCCGCTGGTCGCAGCGATCGTGTCGCACGGCGCGAACGGTGTCGTGGATCTCGCGGCCTTCGCTCAGGGACAGGCTGTGATGTTTGTGATCGGCGCATTCGGCGGGGGATTGATCACGACTGGCATGGTTTTCGGGCGCGACATCGAGGGCTTCAACGCCTTCCGCCGCTTGAACCAGATACTCTGCGTGACGCTGGTGGCCGTGCAGGCGCTGGTCTGTTTCCCGCCTTTCGACGACATTGTTTTCCGATTGGTGCTTGGTCTGGCCGAACCGCTCGCTGATGTTGCTCGGGATGTCCTGATGCTGAGCATCCCGATGCAGGTGTTGTTTTTCTTCCGCAACATGTCGCTGGTCGCGCTCTACAACGCGCGCGCCAGCATGGCGGCGAACTTCGCCACGCTCTTCCGGATCGGCTTGACCCTCATGCTGGTGCCGATTTTCCTGCGGCTGGGCTGGTGCGGCCACCGCATGGGCGTGCTGGCGATGACGGTGCCGGTCGGCGTGGAAGCCGGACTCACCCATCTTTTCGCACGACCGTGGATACGCGCCCTGGAACCCGCCACGCAGCACAAGGTCAGCGTGAAGGAACTGTTCTTTTTCAATATCCCGCTCTCATTCGGCGGCGTCTTGTTGGCGGTCTCCGGCTTTATGGTCGGGGCGTTCATTACGCGGGCGGACGACCCCTCGCGCATGCTGCCGATCCACTATGTGACGATGGGGGTCGTCAATCCGGTGGGGTTCGCCGCGTTACGTATGCAAGCCGTAGTGCTTTCATTCCCGCCGCGCGACCGCCATGACCACGCTGTCTTCTGGTTCGGGTTGGTGGCGGGCGCGGTCTTGTCGCTCTTCCCCTTTATCGGTCAGATCCCCTGTGTGGCGGACTGGTACTTCGGGGTGGTGCAGAACCTGCCGGCTGTGGATATCCCGCTGGCTAAACGGGCCATGCTGCTGGTCACGATCCTGCCGATCTTGCAATCGCTGCGCGGTCATGCGGAGGGCTTGGCCGCCTGGCGCAAGCGTCCGAATGCGATTCTGGCCGGTCAAGCCATGTACCTGGCCTCGTTGGTCTGTACGCTTTTCATCGAGTTGCAAATCGGCACGCCTGGTTATCTCATGGGCGTGATAGCGATCCTTGTGGCCGTTTTTATGACGCTGATCACCATCCGCTTGGGACTGGTCTGGGCGGACATGGAGGAGGCCTTCGGACGTCCGCCGCGCATGCGCGAACTTGAAGGCTAACCCATCTTTGCGCAACCACGAGACCAATGAGGGCAGCGTACACCACCCTGTGGCAGCGCGTCCAGTGGATTTCCACCACTGTGGGTAAACACCTGCCCCTCTGTGGATAAAAAAGGGAATGAATTAGAAATGAGTTAAAGTTGGCAGGGGGCTGGACAACTGTCCACCGGGTAGAGTATGCTGACGGTCATCGGATAGTTTGGGGCTGTGGGTACGTCGATTGTCGGTCGGGCGTTCGGACGTATCCCGGCACCGAGGGACAACAAGAGGAGAAAGAGAGATGAGAGGACAGATGCGCAGGCGCGATTTTCTACGTTTGACGGCGGCAGGAAGCATGGGGGTTTTGGCCAGTCGCGCAATGGGCGACGCCAAACAGCAACAAGGGGCGCGTTGGTATCGTGGTAACCTCCACATGCACACCTATTGGTCAGACGGCCGCGCCTTTCCGGAGCAGGCGATTTCCATCTATAAGGCGCTCGGCTACGATTTCATCAGTCTCAGCGAACATAACGTCTTCGCCGATCAGTCCGCCAACTGGCGCACGGTCGAAGAGAAGCCGAAGGGGTGGCCGCCGCAGGTGGGACGCACGATCTTCGACGCCTACATGAAGGAGTTCGGCAACGAGGCCGAGACGCGCACTGTGGATGACAAGACGCAGGTTCGTCTGAAGACCTACGACGAGATGCGGTCGCGCTTTGAAGAGCCAGGCAAGTTCCTGCTGATGCCGGGCGTGGAGATCACGCAGCATCTGAAGGATGAGGGCGTTCAGGTCCACATGAACTACATCAATCTGCCGGACGTCATTCCATTCGTTAAAGGCGGACCGCTCAACAGGCGCGTTGATGAGTCTGGCATCGGCGCGACCGAGGTAATCGGCCGCGATGTGCGCGAAGTTGCGGCCTTGGCGGCACAACAACGCCGCCGCACGATGCTGATGCTCAACCACCCGCAATGGATCTACTGGGACATCATGCCGCAACACCTGATCGACAACCCCGAGGTGCGGCACTTCGAGGTATGCAACGGCGGATCGTCCTTCGCGCCGCATCCGGAGGCGCTTAGTGTCACCAATGACCGCTTCTGGGACACCATCAACGCCTTCCGTTCGTTGAAGGGCGCGCCGCTATTGTTTGGTGTAGGAACGGACGACACGCATTATTACATCAATCGTACGCCTGACCAGCGGTTGGCGGATGCCTGGGTCATGGTGCGCAGCAAAGCCTTGGAGGCGGACGCGCTGATGGCCGCGATGGACGCGGGTGATTATTACGCCACGACCGGCGTGCTGCTGGACGAAGTGGCGTTTGATGCGTCGGCCAAGAGCCTGCACGTCAAGGTTCAGGCGGCGCCGGGCGTTAAGTACCGCATCAACTTCATCACCACGCGGCGCGGGTTCGATCAGTCTGTCCGCACCGTGCATTGTCCGGCGGTAAAGGGACGCGGTGCACGGACGCTGCCGGTCTACTCCGATGATATCGGCAAGATCGCGCTGAGTGTCGAGGGAACCGAAGCCACCTACCGCATGAAACCGGATGATCTGTATGTGCGCGCCAAAATCGAGTCTGACGTGCCCAGCGGTTATAAGCGCCATTTCCATCCGGATGTTCTGGTAGCCTGGACGCAGCCGCACCGGTAGAGGG
>DAOTMQ010000246.1:0-5033 GCA_035450385.1 Kiritimatiellia bacterium
ACACTCGTTCACGTACCCGTACACGATAACTCTTCCCCCCTGTCACTAACCGATTGCTCTGCTTTCTTAGTGCCCTTCGCACCTTCTATGAGAAAAACAGGGCTATGCCCAAACAAACTAACGCATTAATGAACTTCCCAATCTCTGCGTTAAAAAACTACATCAGGATCTTTTCCAAAATGGCCTCGTCGACCGCGATTCCGGTGTGCACGTCGCCAATCGCGGCGGGCAACGCGAATCGTATTTCGCCGTCCGCCCTTTTTTTATCGAGCGCCATTGCCGCCCGCACGGCTGTCAGGTCGATGCCGGCGGGCATCGTCACCGGCAATCCTACTCGCGTAAAGTGCGCGGCGATCTGTTGCGCCAGCCCTGGCCGCGCCAGTCCGAGCGCTTCTGCGAGCCGCGCCTCCAGCACGGTGCCGATGGCGACCGCTTCACCGTGACGCACGGCGAAATCCGTCGCCTTCTCAATACCGTGCCCGATCGTGTGGCCGAGGTTGAGTGCGGCGCGCGCCCCCTTCTCAAACGGATCCTGCTGGATGATGCGAACCTTGACGGCCATTGCACGCGCGACGAAGGACGCTAACCAGTCGCTCTCCGCTAGGCATGTGCATGGGGCGTTGTCGGCGCTCTGCGCACAGAAGGCGAAGCGTGGCAACTCGTCCAGCAGACCCGGATCGCCGATCACCGCGTGTTTGATGACCTCCGCCAAGCCGCACCGCAACTCGACCGCGGGCAAGGTTGCTAACGTTGACGTGTCGGCCAGCACCAGAGACGGCGGATGAAACGCGCCGATCAGGTTCTTGCCTTGCGGCAGGTCGGCACCGGTCTTGCCGCCGAGTCCGGAGTCGACCATCGCGAGCAGCGTGGTCGGCAGGCCGATCCAGCGCACCCCGCGCAACCACGTGGCAGCCGCGAAACCGGTGAGGTCGCCGACTACACCGCCGCCCAGCGCGACCACCGCATGGCCGCGTTCGATGCCGGCGTCGAGAAAGGCCGACCAAAGCGCGGCGACGGTCTCGATGGTCTTGGTCGCTTCGCCGGCCGGGATCTCGGCGAGACTGACCGTCATGCCGCTTGCGCGCAACGAAGCCGCTACACGCTCGCCGTAGAGCGGCAGGGTATGCGAATCGCCCACCACGACCGTGCGGTTGCCGCAGCCCAATTCAGCCATGCGCGCGCCAAGCGTGTCCAGTACACCATCGCCGACGCGGACGGAATAGGCGTTCCCCATACCGCTGATGCGGAAGCGTCCGAGTACGGCTTGCGCCTGATCCGCCGTCACATCGGGCGGCAGGTCGCTGACCGACAAGCGGCATGCGAACGAGGCGTAGTGGTCGGCGCGCTCGGCTAGGAGTTGGCCGATGGGTTTGGCTTGGCCGGGGGAGGGGGGCGTGGCGCACTCCATGTTCGGCACAGCGAGTAGGGGGCGTTGGCCGGGGTTGCGGTTCACGCGCGATTCCAGCGTGGCGGCGTCTGCCTGGAGGCAGAGGATGTCACCGGTGGATTCGGCCAGAGCACGATTCTTGGCGTTGAGCAGGGCACCACCGCCGAGGGCAATGACTGCTGCCGACCCGTGTGCGGCTTGGTCGAGCGCGGCAGCTTCACGAGCCCGGAACCCCGCCTCGCCTTCGAGGGCGAAAATGTCGGGGATGCACTGTTTGGCCGCGCGTTCAATGAAGGCATCGAGGTCGATGAAGGGCAGGTCCAAGCGTCGCGCAAGGATCTGGCCGATGGTGGATTTGCCGCTGCCGGGAGGGCCGTAGAGATAAAGGTGCATACGCGCAGGATAGAGGGGTTCGGGGTTACGGCCAGAAAAGGTGCGGCTGGCCGGACAGTCGTGTGTCGTCGAGGGTTGCACGCCGCAACGCGGCGAACCGGGGCGTCATCTCCGCGATGCTGTCGCCGCCCAGTTTTTCCATCAGGGCGTCGGCCATGACGAGCGCGACAACGGCTTCAAGCACCACGACCGCGCGCGGCACAGGACAGATGTCAGAACGTTCATAGCAGGAGGTACACGGTTTACCGGTGGCGAGGTCAACGGTATCTTGACCTTTGCGTGTAGTGGGAATGGGCTTCATGGCGGCGCGCAGCCAAACGGGCTGGCCGTTGGAGATGCCGCCTTCGATGCCGCCGCAGGCGTTACCTCGGCGTTCCAGCCCTGAGGTGCCGAGTACAATGGCGTCGTGCGCCTGCGAACCGGGCTTGGCGGCGTTGGCGAAGGCGTTGCCGATTTCGATTCCTTTGATTGCTGGCACGCTCAGCACCGCCTGCGCGAGGCGCGCGTTCAGGCGTCGATCCCAAGCGACATGTGAGCCGAGCCCGACGGGCACCCCCTGTACGACAACTTCAATGATGCCGCCCAGCGTCTCGCCCTGAGCTTTGGCTTGCTCGATCGCCGCAATCATCTGCGCAGCGGCTTTTGGGTCAGGGCACTGCACGTCCGAACTGCGAGCGTGCGCGATGCGGTCGCCGATGGTCATGTTCTCCAGACAGGCGGCGTGGCCGCCGATGGCCGAGACATAACCTTCCACCGTGATACCGAAGGTTTGAAGATAAGCGCGGCAGACAGCACCGACGGCTACACGCGCGGCGGTTTCACGAGCCGAGGCGCGTTCCAGTGCAGGCCGGATGTCGTCGTAACCATATTTGATGGCGGCGGCGAGGTCGGCATGGCCGGGACGCGGCGTGGTGTAGGCCGGTACAGCCTTGCCTTTCCAATTGGCGTGGTCGCGGTTGGTAAGTTGGAGCGTGATCGGAGCGCCGGTTGTCACGCCCGCCATCACGCCCGACAGAATCGCGGCATGATCCTGCTCAATCGCCATGCGACCGCCGGCACCGACGCCGGCCTGGCGGCGCGCGAGATCAACGGCGATCATCGCTTCGGTGAGCGGCAGGTCCGCCACCATGCCTTCAAGAATCGCGGTCAAAGCGGGACCGTGCGACTCACCAGATGTCAAGTATCGTAACGCCATAAAAACCCCGTTGGAGAAAGGTCCCTACAGTTTAGCGGGGAGCGGGATACGATTCAATGCTGATTTTGGGGTTTCACAGACGGGCCGCTTGTGCTACTCTCTCATTCCACAAGGTCATCCTGCGACCAGTTGACCTTGGGGTTTGCTTTTAGATGCGTAACTCGTTTGTTTTCAAGTGGTTACAAAGCATGTTCGCGCCGTGCGCGTGCGTACTTTGCGGGGACGGAGTCTTGCCTGTTCCTGATTTTATCGTTTGCGCTTCCCGTATCGGATGCTGAACGCGCCGGAACAGGGATGCGAGAGTTCAAAGGATCCTAGTTATGAGTAAGATGACAACGCGCCATGTGTACACCTCCGAATCGGTCTCGGAGGGCCATCCCGACAAAGTGTGCGACCAGATCTCCGACGCGGTTCTTGACGCCTGTTTGGCGAATGATTCCGCCGCGCGTGTAGCGTGCGAAACGGCGGTCGGCCCTAACCTCGTCGTCAACCTCGGGGAGATCACCTGCAAAAACTGGGATCTGATCAATCCCGGTAAGATCGCGCGCGAAGTGGTGCAGGACATCGGTTACGATAATCCTACGGAAGGCTTCAGCTACGATACGTTCAACTATCTTTGCGCACTGCATGGACAGTCAGGCGACATCGCGCGCGGCGTTACCAAGGCCAAAGCCGAAGATCAGGGTGCGGGCGACCAAGGCATGATGTTCGGCTATGCGTCGAACGCCACGCCGCAGCTTATGCCGGCGCCGATCGTCTACGCGCATTCGCTGTTGCAACTCCTTACGACGTTGCGCAAGAAGGGCGAAATTAAATACCTGCGCCCCGATTCCAAATCCCAAGTTAGCGTGCTGCACGAGGAGGGCCGCGCCAAAGAGATTACCGCCGTGGTGATCTCGCATCAGACCTGTGACGTGCCGATCACACGCATCCGCAAGGAGCTCAAGGAGGTTGCGCACGATTTCCTTAAAGATACCGGCATGCTGACCAACAAGACCAAGTTCTACATCAACCCCACCGGTCGCTTCGTGATCGGCGGGCCTTGCGGGGATTCCGGCGTGACAGGCCGTAAGATCATCGTTGACACTTACGGCGGTGTCGGATCGCACGGCGGCGGCGCTTTTTCCGGCAAGGACCCATCGAAGGTCGATCGCTCGGCTGCCTACTACTGCCGCTACGCCGCGAAGAACATTGTGGCTGCTGGTCTTGCCGACAAGTGCGAGATTCAGGTCGCCTACGCCATCGGCGTGGCCAAACCGCTCAGCATCAACGTCAGCACCTACGGCACCGGCCGCATCGACGATGAGAAGATCGCCAAGATCCTGATGGCGAATGACATCTTCGATTTCCGGCCCGGCATGCTGATCCAGGATCTCGGCCTCACCAAGCCAAAGGGCTGGTCCTACCGCGCGACCTCCAACTACGGCCACTTTGGCCGCGACGGGTTCCCGTGGGAAAAAACCGACCGCGCCGCCGCCCTCCGCTCCGCCGCAGGAATCAGATAATCTCACACAAAGGCACTAAGGACACAAAGGTTTTTTGTGGTACCCCATTCTCCTTCGTGCTTGTATGAGAAACAACTTGTTTTTATTGTACTTGTCGGGCCGTAGGGTACTAAGGAATGGATCCAGAGCTTGAAAAAATGGCGACGGATGTCCTGAACGCCGCTTTTGCGATTCATACGGATTTTGGCCCTGGACTTCTTGAACGTGTTTACCTCATGCTGCTGGTGAGCAAGCTGAAACGAATGGGTTATTCAGTCGAGCACGAGGTGCCAGTGACGTTTTCGTATGAAGGAGATGTTTTCCGGGATGCTTTCAGGGTCGATATGCTGGTTGAGAAACAACTGGTCATTGAGCTTAAATCCGTGGAAATTTTGTCACCCGTTTTTGCCAAACAGGTGCTGACGTATTTACGCCTGCTGGATTTGCGACTTGGCCTGCTGATTAACTTCGGTGCCGCACATCTAAGGGATGGCATAAAACGAATTGCAAACTAACCTGAAACACCCTTAGTGGCCTTTGTGCCTTCGTGTGAGGATCAATTCCGCAGCACAGC
>DAOTMQ010000247.1:0-5032 GCA_035450385.1 Kiritimatiellia bacterium
GCATCATGATGATCGCCAGCTTGGCCGGCTCCGAGGGCTGGATGCCGAAAAGCCAGCGCTGAGCCCCCATGCGAACCTCGCCGATCAGTGGTACGAGCACCAGCAACACCAGACAGACCAGATAGACCAGCCCACTCCAGCGGCGGATCACGATGCGGTAGTTGGTCAATGCCAGCGCCAGGTAGATTACCAGACCGGCCACGCCGACCTCCGCATGACGCATATAGAGCATGCGCAACTCGGGGTCGCCGCGCACCGAGCAGGCGCTGTAAACAAAAGTCACGCCGATCACGATCAGCCCCGCCATGCAGGCGAAGAGCAATGGATTGAGGCGTTGGAGACGGCTAAGGATGGTTTTTAGCATATCAGTCCCCCCTCACTTCTGGTTCCGGGGATGCCGTACCTGCTGCCGGATCACTTTCGAGCGGGGTCTCGCCGAAAATCGAAGCCAGCACGTCATGCACCATCGGGGCGACGGTGAGCCCGCCCGATTCGCCGTTCTCGACGATGATCGCGACGGCCACCGTGGGCTGAGTAAAGGGCGCGAAGGCGGTGACCCACGTGTTCTTGCGGCGCACGCCGCCCACATCGACTTCGGCCGTTCCGGTTTTGGCGGCGACCGCCGTGCCGCGCACGCGCACGCGGCGGCCGGTACCCAGTTCCGCCACGTCGTGCATGCCGCCGCGCACCAGTGCGATGGCTGCGGGCGGCCATTCCATCGTGTTGAGTTCTTCGGGCAGACCGTCGCGCCGCATCAGGTGGGGGCGGTAGAGCGTGCCGCCATTTGCAAAGACCGAGGTCAACAGCGACATCTGTAGCGGCGTGGTGAGCAGCAGACCCTGACCGATAGAAACCTGACAGGTGTCGCCGGGCCGCCAAGCGTCGCGCAGGTTTTTCTCTTTCCATGCGCCGGTGGGCAGCAGACCGCCGGCCTCACTGGGCAGGTCGATCCCGGTGGGTCTGCCGAGTCCGAGTTGGCGCGCCTCCTCATAGATCGGGTCGTAGCCGATGGAATGGGCGAGGTGGCAGAAGAAGGCGTTGCATGATTGCTCGATGGCCTTGCGCAACGCGATTTCGCCGTGGCCGTAGGTGTTCCAACAGCGCAGCCGCATATTGCCAAGCCGGAAAACACCATCGCAGGTGTAGGTCATTCCTGCGGGAATGCCTTGGCGCAATGCAGCGATCGCGGTGACCGGCTTGAAAGTGCTGCCCGGCGCATAGCGGCCCAGTACCGCACGATTGAAGAGGGGCAGCGCGGGATCCTCGTTCAGGCGTTTCCAGACGCCCGAGGTCATAATCGGGACGAAATCATTGGGATCGAAAGAGGGGGCGCTGGCCAGTGCCAGCACCTCGCCGTTGCGAGGATCAATCACCACCCCCGCACCGCGCCAGCCGTGCAACGCTTTCTCCAGTGCGCGCTGCACGTTGACATCAAGCGTGAGGTGTACGTCGTCGCCGGCGACCGAGGCCTCGCCTTCCCAGACCGCATGCTTGTAACCGCGCGCGTCGACGCGGATCAGACGTCCGCCCGAAGTGCCGGTAAGGGTTTGGTTGTACTGCCGCTCAATGCCCTGTTTGCCGATCATTTCAGGCAGGTAGAAGTGGATTTTCTGGCCGGGCAGCGGCTGGGGACGGTCGCGTCCGACGTAACCCAGCACATGCGCGGCGAGCGAGCCTTGCGGGTAAATCCGCTCGGGTTGCACATAGATATCCACGCCGGGGAAGGGCTCCACGGTTTCGGCCCAACGTGCGAGGGTTTCCTGGTCCACATCGCGCCAGGCCAGCAGCGGCATCGGCAAGCTTTGGAGCACATGGTTGGAGATTGCGGTGAACGAGAGCTGGCGCGGGATGCCCAGTTCGGAGGCCAGACGGTCGACATCGGCATCTACCGCCTTGATCGTGTTGATCCAGCGCCCGCGTTTGCGCAATTCCTCGACATAGTAGGCAATGCAGTAGCTCGCCCGGTTGTCGGCCAGGCAGACGCCGTTGCGGTCAAAAATCCGGCCGCGCGGACCCGGCACTTGGACCCGCCGCACACTCTGCCGTAACTGATCGCGGGAAAGCACAGAGAAGCGCTTAACTTGCACGCGGTGCAACGACACCGCCAAAAACACGATTCCTGTCGCATACAACAGCGCCAAAAGCGCGATCCGCCAGCTATCGGTCAGTTTCTGCCCATAAGATTCCATGTCCCTCTTCCACCGGCTTGACAAGGCCGGAGAGGCGGTCAGTCAGACCGCAAAAAATAAAACCAATGAAACCGGCCAGCATGCCAGCCGGTATCGTGTAGACGAGTAACTTCAGGTTTTCCAAGGTGAAAAGCGCGGCACCGCCGTGCAGCCAAAGCTGGGTCCAGAGCCACTGTGCGGCGGCGACCGCAGCCGTTACCAACACGCCTTGCAACAGGCCGGCTTCGAGAAAGACGCGTTGCAGCAGACGGGTCGCTGCGTAGAGCAGCATTAGGAAAATCGGCGTGCAGAGCGGCGGCAACCCTCCGAGCGCATCGGTGAGCCCACCGGCCCAAACCATCGCCGTCAGGGCGATCCACACCGGACGGGTCAGCGCGGCGTAAAGCGCCACGGCTGTCAGGAAAACGGGTTTGACCGGGAGAGCGGCCGTGACAGGGAAAAGGTCCTGCATCAGCGCGGCTATGAACAGGGTGAAGACCAAAACCGGCAGGTGCATGTCAACGCGCATGGCGGCCTCCTTGCCGTGTCAGGATGAAGACCTCGTCAAGCGCCGCCATATCGACAGCCGGCATCACGGAAGCTTCGCGTGCGAGGCCGTCTGGATTCAGCTTGCTTTCCAGCAGATAGCCGACGGTCAGACCCTTGGGGTAGGTCGTCCCCAGCCCCGAGGTCACGACGCGCGTACGCGGCGGCGGTTCAAAGTCCCGGGACAGATAGCGCAGCCGCAACGGCTCGACCACATAGAGCAGGGTCAGGGCGGGGGCCGCCGCCGGACGCGAGCCGCCGCCGTACAGGATACCGCGCACGACGCCCACACCCTCGCCGGGCGTCTCCAATTCGCAGGCGACGCGGCTGTTGGGATCGGTGATGAGCATTACATCGCAGGTGTGGGGGGAGACCTCCGCGACACGCCCGACGATGCCATCCGGAACCACGACGGGATCGCCTTTACGGACCCCGTGCCGCGAACCCTTGCCGAGCCGCACGCTCTGCCAGACGGCGGAGGTGCCGCCACGCGACAACACCGGGGCGGCCTGCCAGCGGCAGGCGATGGGCGGGGAAAAGTCCAGCAGTCCGCGCAGACGGGCAACTTCGGCTTCTAGCTCCTCGACCTCACTGACCGCCATGCGCAGGCGCGCCACATCGCGCTCAAGCATGGCCGCGCGCGTTGCCGTGCGGGCGCGCGTGATGACGGCTCGCACGCGGACCCACACGGTCCGGTCAAACCACACCTTGGCATTTTCGTAAGGATAGAGCGCTTCGCGCGATAATACATTCGCCCCGGCATGCCAGAACACCAGCACGCCGAGCGACGCGGCCAACAGCCATATCCACCATTTCGTTTGCTTCACCCTGGTCGCTCCCCCGTTTTACCGGGCTGGCAGAGACCAGAAAGCAACCGCAGAAAATCACCGGCCCATTTTCGACTTGGCCAGGAAATTCAGCTCATTCAACACCACTCCCGTCCCCTCCACGACCGCGCTCAACGGGTCGTCGGCCAGCGTGACGGGCAGTCCTGTCTGTGACGCGATCAACTTGTCCAAGCCACGCAGCATGGAACCGCCGCCCGCCAGGATAAGGCCCCGGTCAACAAGGTCGGCCGACAGTTCCGGCGGACACCTCTCCAGCGTGATCCGCACGGCTTCAACGATTGCGGAGACCGGCTCCTGCAAAGCGTCACGAATTTCTTCCGAAGTGACAGTCAGGGTTTTGGGAAGCCCGGCCACCAGGTCGCGGCCCTTGACTTCCAGCGTACACTCCTCACCCAAAGAATAAGCCGAACCGATGGTGATTTTAATTTCTTCCGCGGTTCGCTCTCCAATCAACAGATTGTAAACTCTTCGCATGTACTGGACGATACATTTGTCCATCGCGTCGCCGCCGATGCGGACGCTTCGCGAGTACACGATGCCGGCCAGCGAGATCAACGCGACCTCGCAGGTTCCACCGCCGATATCGACGATCATGTTACCGGCCGGCTCAGACACGGGCAACCCGACACCGATAGCAGCCGCCATCGGTTCTTCAATCAGGAAGACCTCGCGGGCACCCGCGTGGCGCGCCGATTCCTGCACGGCGCGTTTCTCCACTTCCGTGATATTGCTCGGCACTGCCACAATCACGCGCGGCTTCACCAGCTTGGTCGAATGGACCTTGCGAATGAAGTAGCGGATCATCGCCTCCGTGATATCAAAATCTGCGATTACGCCCGACTCCATGGGCCGCATCGCCACAATATGCGCTGGCGTACGGCCCAACATGCGTCTGGCCTCTTCGCCGACCGCCAAAATCCGTTTGGAGCCCTCTTGAATGGCAACGACAGACGGCTCCCGTATCACGACCCCGCGATCCTTGACAAACACCAAGGTATTCGCGGTTCCGAGATCAATCCCGATATCGCTGGATAAAAAGGCCAAAAGCTTATTGAACATCGCGCGTTCTTTCCCGTGGAACAAACGTTCTCCATCACGCCACAAGGGCGCGGTAATTCGGTAGTTTCTATGATAAACCCCGTTGGGTCAAGCAGAAACAGGGGAAAAGTGACCAAAATCGACAATCGCGTAGTCAGGCGAATCTGGCAACTCCGACGGATTGGCTGAATCGGCCCAATCAGACCGGTCTGGATTGGCTTTAACCGCTCGCTTTTTCCCCTTCTGAATGTGGGTTTGACTTTATCCGTCTCGCTAGTTTGCCATACGGGCATGGTGGCGTAGAAGGCTGGGGCTGGGAAATCAGCTCTCGAAGATTATCATTGAAGATTATCAGGTAAGGCTCCATGTCCAACCCTCTCCGCAATTCGAACATCAACTACTCCGACGGCTGGTTCTTTGTCACGATGCAGG
>DAOTMQ010000248.1:0-5023 GCA_035450385.1 Kiritimatiellia bacterium
TGTGGGCGGCGTTAACGCCGCCGGTCAAGCAGACGCTCGACCGTTTCCGGTACAACAAGCATAGAGGTCACAAAATCATGTCTAAGAAAAGAACAAGTCTCCGCACATCCCTTCCGTCAATCACGCGTATGCTGAAAAAGGCTGGCCTGTGTCTGTCCGTCGCGTTGCTGATGCCGTTCGGCCTTGCGGCGCAGTCGATGACACTGGCGCGGCGTGGAGAGCCGGCGGCGGTCACGCTGGTGCGGCCGGCAAAGGCGTCGCCGTCGCAAGTATACGCAGCGGAGGAGTTGCAGCGATTCACGGCACAACTGACCGGTGTGACGCTACCGATCGTAACCGACGAGGGGCCGCTGCCGGAGCGCGCGGTACTGATCGGCGACACGCGCCACACGGTTGCGGTGCTCGGCGCCCCGGCGGAAGTGGCGGCGTTGGGTGAGGACGGATTCCGGCTGGTGTGTCGGCCGCCGCATCTGCTGATTCTCGGCGGGCCGGTACGCGGCACGCTAAACGGCGTGTACGAGGTGCTCGAACGGTTCGGCGGCTGCCGCTGGCTCAGCTCGTGGCACAGCGTCATTCCGGCGCGCGAGACATTGGAAGTGCCGACGCTCGATGAGACTCAGCGACCTGCCTTCGCGATGCGCGAGCCATTCTGGTTTGATCTATTCAATGGTGATTTTGCGGCGCGTAACAAGGCCAACGGCAACAGCATGCGCTTGCAGGAGCGTCATGGCGGCAACAGCTTCCGCTTCGGCGGTGGGCTCTTTTGCCACACCTTCAACATACTGTGTCCGCCGAAAGAATTTTTTGCGGAGCACCCGGAGTACTTCAGCGAGGTCAACGGGCGCCGCATCAAGGATCACACGCAGCTCTGCCTGACCCATCCGGATGTGTTGCGGATTGTCACCGAGCGCCTGCTGGCGCGCATCCGCAAGGATCCGAGCGCCAAGCTCTTCAGCGTCAGCCAAAACGACTGGCGTAACCCTTGCACCTGCCCGGCCTGCCGGGCGATCGATGAACGCGAGGGCTCGCATGCCGGCACGCTGATTACCTTCGTGAATCAGGTGGCCGAGGCCGTGGAGAAAGAGTTCCCCGATGTCTGGATCGAAACGCTTGCCTACCAGTACACGCGCAAGCCGCCCAAGACGGTGCGGCCGCGCCGCAATGTGGTGCCGCGCCTCTGCACCATCGAGTGCGATTTCTCACGACCGCTCACCGTCAGCGACTTCAAAGAAAACCGCAGTTTTGTTGAGGACATCCGCGGCTGGAGCGCGATCTCTAAAACGCTGTTCATCTGGGACTATACCACCAATTTCCGCCTCTACATCGCGCCGTTCCCCAACGTGCGCGCGCTACAGGAAAACGTGCGCTTTTTCCGTGACAACCATGTGATCGGACTCTTCGAACAGGGCGCGTATCAGGGGCGGCATGCAGACTTCGCCGAATTGAAAGGCTGGTTGCTCGCCAAGTGGTTGTGGAATCCTGAATTGCCGGCTGAGCCGTTGCTCAAGACCTTCTTCGAGGGTTACTATGGCGCGGCTGCGCCGCAGGTGCGGCAGTACTTCGATGAGGTACACGGCTTTTACGGGGTGACGACCAATGCGCCGCTGCGGATTTTTGACGACGTGAAAGCCCCAATCATTCCGGATGAGTTTTACGTGCGCGCCGAGAAACTGTGGCAGCAGGCTGAAGCAGCGGTTCAGGGCTCGCCCGCGCATCTTTACAACGTGCGCATGGGTGCGGTGCCGGTGTTGGCCGCGCGTCTGGCGCGCCTGCCGACGCACGAGCCCAAGAAGGTCTGGGTCACGTCAGACCCGATGCAGCATGCTGTGCCGGCTGAACACCGTCGGTTGGCGAAGGAACTGCTGACGCGGTTTGGCGAGGCGAAGGACAAACGCCTCTCCGAGGGCGCGGAGTCGCACGAGCGTATACTTGAAACGTGGCGGTTTCTGTCAGGGCCGGGCGTGCCGCCTGCTACGGAGGTGAAGACGTCGGCGACGGTGGAAGACACCGCGCTTTCGTTGGGCAATCGCGGCACGTGGGGCGATACGGTAGCTGATCCGCTGGCCGAGGACGGCTCGGCGATGAAGCTCAACAACACGCACTATGAGTGGTGCACCACGCTGCGCTTCAGCCAAGTGGCGTTCGATCCCGGCGCGCGCTACCGCATCCGTATGCGTGTACGGGTTGAGAAGAAACCCGGTCAGACGGGCGAGGCGTTCTGGAGCGGCGTGTACGACGCCAAGAACCGGCGCAGTTGCGGCGACTGTGCACGCGCGGTGGAGGTGGTCGGCGAGGGGTATCACTGGTACAACGTGACGGAGTGGGTACCGGAGGCGGACCACTACTTCTGGATCGGCCCCGGACGCTTTGACAAGAAGGTACATGCCGAAAGCCCGGCGTACGCGGCGGTTTACATCGACAAATTGGAGATCAGCCGGATCAAGTGACAGTCGCGCAGGTGCCCAGCGCGAGTAGACCGTAAAATGTATGCTCGGCGTCGCCGTGTGTGGCGGCGGGTGACGCGCCGAACAAGCCGTCGTCCTGCCAGCACGCCTCGATAAAGGCCAGATCCTGCGCCTGTGTTGTTCTAAGGCAGGACATCTCGTCTGCATCAGCGGAGAACCCCAGCGCGAACCGCGCCACTGCTGTGGCGAGCAGGTCGGCCGGTGCGTTGGGGGCGGAGGCGAATCCGCCGTTCGCGCGGTGTCGCCCCTCCAGCGTGCTGACTAGGTCGAGTGCTTCCGCTCCGGCTAGCGCGGCCAAGACAAGGCCGGCGGCCAGTTGCGGTGTGGGGAGGCGTGAGGCGCGGTCTGCCTGAAAGAGACGCCGTTGATGCCACCATGCCGCGCGCGCGGCCCAACGTGGTATGCGCCGCATCGCGAGACATCGTAAAAAGAGAGCGTAAGCCCCGCCGTGCGTATCGCCGCGCAACAACGACGGGATAAGAAGCGACCACTGTGTTGCATGCGGGCTCCGGCCCTCGCAGGCCAGAAGCAACGCGGCGCATTGTGCGTCAACGGCACTTGCCGCACGCCTGTGCGTCGCCATGTACGCGCACAGGCTGTGGCACTCATAAGATGCGCCGAGGGTGCGCAACCCGAGCCAGGCGAAGAGCGTGTAGTAAGGATCGGAACGGCCGTCCAATCCCGCGAAGCCGCCGTCATCGCGCCGTAGCGCATACAACGCGCGACCCAACTCCTCACGCGCCGCGCCGACGAGCCCATCTGCGCCGCGCGCGGCGGTCGCCTCGATCGCCTGGAGTGGATGAGTCATCAGACGTTTTGAGGTGCGCGCGCGACGCATACGGATCGCGGAATGATCACTTGAAGAGGCTCTTCAGGCTCTTGGCGGCATCTTTGGCGGCGTCGGTCGCGCCTTTGGCCGTATCCTCGACAGGTTTCGTCGTGTCTGCGGCAACTTCTTTTGCACCGTCTGCTGCGCCGCCACCGATTAAGCCCTTGAGTGCGCCGGTCGCGCCTTTGGCCGTATCCTCGACAGGCTTCGTCGTGTCTGCGGCAGCTTCTTTTGCACCGTCCGCTGCGCCGCCACCGATCAGGTTCTTGAGTGCACCGGTCGCGCTTTTGGCCTTATCTTCAGCGGTTTTCGTTGCATCCGCTGCGGTCTCCTTTGCACCGTCCGCCGCGCCACCGCCGGTCAGGTTTTTGAGCGCATCGGTTACGCCTTTGGCTGCACCTGAAGCAGTATCCGACGCGCCGCTGGTCACGTCCTTGAGCGCTTTGGCCGCACCTGAAGCAGCATCCGATGCGCCGCTGGTCACACCCTTGAGCGCATCCGCCGCGCCATCGGCTGCACCTTTGAGCGCATCGGTTGCACCTTTAGCCGCGTCTCCGGCACCTTTAAGCAAGTCGCCCGCTGCGCCGGTTATGCCGGTCACAGCCTGAGAGAGACCGCCCAAGACACCGTTGATGACCTCGGTCAGTGCATCGGCGACCGTCGTACCTCCCGACTTCTTGCCGATGTCGCGCATAGTCACCGAGGGCAGGGGGACAGTGATCGCCTTGCCCAGAGTTATGCCCGATGCGTACGAGACTTTCGCGTTATTCAGCGAGAACTCATCGATCACGACTTTTTTGCCGGGCTTCTTCTCTTTTTCGGTTTGCTGTTGCTGTTTCTCCTCTTCGGAAGCCTTTTTGGTGTTCGCCATCATGGTGTCGAAGTTCGACTTGCCGTCCTTACTCTCAAACGAGATGGCCGGCGCATCGATCTGGATTTTGCGCACCACGATGGTGTCGCTCAGCAACGAGCGCATATTCAGGCTAACCTCGACCTTGTCCACCGCGAAGGCATCCTTGTCGGAATAGCCTTGAGGGTTGCCGACCTTGACCTGCGACACCGTGAGGTTGCCAGCCAGTGCGTTGAGTTTGACGTTGCCGACCGAAACCGGCACGCCCAGTGCCTTGGGGCCGCCCACCGAGGCGGCGGTCTTGACGATCGGTCCGATGGTCATCGGCAGCGTCAGAATTGCCGCCACCAGCAACACCACGACTACGATCACAAGCCACATCAGAATTTTACCGAGTTTTTTCATAACGTTTTTTCTCTCTCTTCTTTACGAGGTGAACGATCACACTACACGGTGTAAGTCGAAGCAGCAGTGCTGCCTCCGCTTTCAGTCCAGATGTGATGGTAGAATTCGCCGCGCGGTTTGTCAACGCGCTCGAAGGTGTGCGCGCCGAAGTAGTCGCGTTGCGCCTGCAACAGGTTGGCAGGCAGCCTCGCGCTGCGGTAAGCGTCGAAATAATTCAGAGCCGTGCCCATAGCCGGCACCGGGATGCCGAGGTCGACAGCCGTCTTGATGACAGCACGCCACGCGCTCTGGGCTTTGGCGACGGTCTTCTTGAAGTAAGGATCCAACAGCAGGTTGGCGAGCTTCGGATTAGCGTCGAACGCCTCTTTGATCTTGCCCAAGAAACGTGCGCGGATGATGCAACCCTGACGCCAGACCAACGCGATCTCGCCGTAGTTGAGATCCCACTTGTACTCTTCGGCAGCGGCGCGCAGC
>DAOTMQ010000249.1:0-4959 GCA_035450385.1 Kiritimatiellia bacterium
TTTGCCGACGCCGCACTCGGGGCAGATCCAGTCGTCCGGGATGTCCTCAAAGGGCGTGCCGGGCGCGATGCCGTTGGACGGATCGCCGGTCTCAGGGTCGTACACATAACCGCACACATTGCACACATATTTCTGCATGGAAAGAATCCTTTCTTAATGGTCCCTAAGTAAACTCGGTTTGCGGAAAACGGTCAATCTAAAAAGAGCGTTGAAAGCAACGCTCTTTGGTTTCATGGTTCATGGGTTTCAGGGTTTCATCCAAATCGGGATCGCTATCGGGATCGGGATCGATTGTTGCGATCACCCAGAGATCGCAATAAGAGAGAAACGCTCAACGCTCAATCAACCGATTGTCACTCGACTGGCGCGAAGAGCAACCCCTGCAGATGGTAGAGGATCATGCGCGGGGTGGTGTCAGGGCGTCTGATCAAAACCTGTAGTGTCTCGCGGCAGATTGTACGCGCTTCGCGCGGCCGGCCGGCCATGATCTGGCAACGTGCCGCCAGCAGCGGGTTGATGCGCGGGGCGCGCATGTCGTACTCTTGCAGGCGTGCCGTCTCTTCGAGCATGCCGACGGCATAGCCCCACGCTTGATTCGCGATGCAGAATTCGGCGCGCATGGCCAAGTAGGAGGGGGCTGTGGCGTCAGCGTCAAAACTATGCGCCAGATCATCCGGGTCGAAGGGCATTTGCTCGCCGTACCCCATCTCCGAGAGGGCAAGCATAGCATTGGGCTCAGAACGCATGGGTGACACCTGATACGCCTCCAGAGGAATCGTGCGGCTACTTGTGGCAATGCGGGCCGTCAGGCCACCATAGGCGCGAGCCTGTTTGAAGTCGAGCAGCCACAGATGGGTGTCGCTGCGCATCAGTAGATACCTGCCCTGTTCCAGGAAGGCAATGTGGCGGATGGCGTCGCGGACGCCGAGCTCGCCCAGCGGGATGCTGACGGTCGGTCGGTCGGGGGCTCTCGCCGGGCTGACCGTCAGGACGTTGGCCGTATCGACGGCGAGCACCCAGCGGCTGTCCGAGGTCATGGCACTGCGGGTCTCGGTTGCGGTGGGTTTGGCAAAGAGTGCGTCGGCGCTAAAGCTGCGTTTCACGGTCCCCGCATAGACATCGATGGCGACACTCCACTCGCGCCGGATCGGCGGCGTGCCGTCGAACTCGGTCTGAAGGAAAACCGTGAGACCGGAACCGTCACCCGTCGCCAGCGCGCCGGTCACCACCGTATTGGTCGTGTGCGGCCAAGCATTGAACGTTTGCAGGAGCGTACCCGTGAGCGTATCCGACACGGTCACGCAGCCTTCGGCTGCACGGAACAGCAGCAGCCCGTTCCCTGACAAAACGGTGCCGGTCTGATACGGTCCAACGTCGTGCAGGCCGGGCAATAGTGTTGGCGCATAGCCGCTCAGCGTTCCGGTATGAAGATCAGTCACGAAACAAACGCCGTGACGGATGCCTACAGGCTGTCCCGCAATGTTCGGGAACGCAGGCATGGGCGATGGGATCTGGAAGGTCTTTGACCGCAATCTGTCGATGCTTACGATCGTACCGTTGGGATCGATCTCCAACGCGAAAAAGGCTGCGTTTTTCACATAGCGCAGGATGAGGCGACGCCCGAAGACGTGCGGGGTTTCATGGGTGTCGGGCCACGGCAACGTATTGGTCCACACCCACTCCTCGCGGACAAGGTCAAAGAGGCCGACGTCACGCCGGTCAAGGTGGTCGATTTGCATCGAGACCGCCAGAGCGAAGAGCCCGTCTTGTGAAAGGTGCCAGTTCCACCGCTTGTCTGGAGCGGGGGGGGGCACGCTGAAGAGCGTCTCTGGTTCCTGTACCCGCGCCGCCCAGAGCCTGATGTCCACGTCATCCGTTGCCACGCCGGCCTCGCGGAATTCGCGCCGCAGGCTGGCGAGCTGGGGCGCCTGCGTGACGCTGCCGTCATGGAGCTGGTTGGTGAGCTGGGCGTAGGAGTCCGCATCCGGCGCGACCGGGCGGGGTGAGAGGCGGTGCGAGACCATGACAAAGAGTAGGCCGATCAACACCGGGATCAGAAAAACCGCGCTGGCAAGTAAAATGGTGTTAATCAGTGCCCGCTTCGCGGCTGGCGTTGAAACAACGGGGAGGTCGGGATCGTGTTTGTTTTGCATGGCTCATTGTACCTTATCGGGAGCATAAAACTCAAGCAGGGCATCAACTCGAAGTGGCGCTGAGTTAGTGCCCGATTGTTGGATTATGGGGATGGCCGATGCCATTACGGTGTTGGACAGCGCGGTGTTGGATTCGGTCGGCAAAGACACAGCGGCCGGCGGCGTGACGGCGGCCAGTTGGCGGGCTTCTCGGGCTTTAGCCTCGGCTGCCGCGCGGGCAGCCTGCGCCGCGAGATGCTTACGCCAGCGCTCGTTGTTTTCGGCGTCGCGCGCACGTTTTTCCGCCACCGCATGATCCAATGCCTTGACGCTGCGTGCATAGGCCAGCACACCCTCGACCACCGCCGCGCAGCTTTGTGCCTGCCAATCGGCGCACAGCATGCGGCGGGCCTCGCCGGTGTTGGAGAGAAACCCGAACTCCAGCAGAACAGCCGGGCAAGTGGTCTCACGCAGTACAAAATAGGACTGCCGTTTGAGGCCACGGTCAACCGTCTCCGGCGTGGCCGCTAGATGCCGATGGATCGAGAACCCTAGCAGGGTGTTATGAAAATCGTTTCGATTGCCGATTTGCCAACCGCGGACGCGCGAGCCTTCGGCCGTACCGGGGTAACCACTCGGCGGCAACACATAGGTCTCCACACCAGACGCATTGTTGTTGCGGGCGTGATTGGCGTGGATGCTGATAAAAAGATCCGCCTTCTTGGTGCGTGCAAGTCGGGCACGGGCTTCAAGCGAGAGGGTGACGTCGCGCGTCCGTGTGTAGTCGACGTGCAGCCCTTCCTTTTTCAATTGCGCGCCGATCCGTTTGGCGAGGGCCAGCGTCAGGTCTTTTTCTTTCACCAAAGGATCGGGACATCGCGCCCCTTCATCATCGCCGCCGTGACCGGGATCGAGCAGGACCCGCAACGGCTCATGTGCATTGTCCGGAGGCCGCGGCAGAATCGACAATTTCAGGAAGTCGAGATCGATAGCAGCCAGCCCCCAGCTTCCATCGGCGATGGAGCCCTCGGCGGGCGCACTGAGCCAGATCACTGTGCCGTTCACTTCGGCTTTGCGGCGTCCCGGATAAAACCGGAGCACATCTTGGCTATTGGAAAAGCAGATCGTCTCACCGTCCCACAGGTGATTGGTGATTCCCAGCGAGCGTTGGACCTGCTTCAGCGAACGCCATTGGATCGTCCTGTTGGCGGCGTCGCCGCGCACAACAACGCAAGCGAGGGTAAACAACAGCAAAAAGCCAGTAAAACGCAAATCAGTCGTCATTGTCTCCTTTTTCCACCTAGCGGATATCGGCATGATAGGCTTGGATGGATTTCACGCCGCCGGCACCGTCACGTGCGACACGGATACCTTGGGCGCTGGCTACGGCGGCGGCTACGGTCGTCAAATACGGCACCTTGTATTTCAACGCCGCCTTACGGATTGAGGCATCGTCAGCGCGCGCGTCACGGCGGCCGGAAGGCGTGTTGATCACAAGGCAGACCTGACGGTTGACGATGGCGTCAAGCACGTTGGGACGTCCTTCGTTGATCTTGTGGATGACCTCGCCCGCGATGCCGTGCTCTGCCAGCCAACGGATGGTGCCTTCGGTACCGATCAAACTGAATCCCAGTTTTATGAACTCCTTGGCCGCTTTGGCGGCGGCAGGGTCTTTTTCCGAAAGGCTGATGAGCACCGTGCCTTCCTCGGTCGGCAGTTTGGCATTGGCGCCCTCCTGCGATTTGTAGTAGGCCAGCCCGAATGTCGAGGCCAGACCGAGGACCTCGCCAGTCGAACGCATTTCAGGCCCCAGCACCGGATCGACCTCCGGGAACTTGTCGAACGGGAAGACCGCTTCTTTCGCCCCGAAATGCGGGATGACTTTGGGCTTCAGCCCCAGATCGCTTATCTTCGCGCCGAGCATCAGGCGCGTGGCAATACTGGCCATTTGGGTGTTGCAGACTTTTGAGACCAACGGGACCGTACGTGACGCGCGCGGGTTGGCTTCGAGCACATAGACCGTGTCGTTCGCGATCGCGTACTGCATGTTCATGAGTCCGATTACATGCAGCTCTCGCGCGATGCGGCGCGTGTAATCCTCGATGGTTTTCAGATGCTTCTCTGGGATGGACACCGGCGGGATGACGCAGGCTGAATCGCCGGAGTGGACGCCGGCCAGCTCGACATGCTCCATGACTGCCGGAATATACACGTCGGTGCCGTCGGACAAGGCGTCCGCCTCGCACTCGAGCGCTTCTTGCAGGAATCGGTCGAGCAGCAGCGGGCGGTCGGGCGTCACATCCACGGCCTTGTCAACATACTCGCGCAGCATCGGCTCGTCGTAGATGACTTCCATGCCGCGTCCGCCCAGCACGAAAGACGGGCGGATCATCAGCGGGTAGCCGATCTGGTTGGCGACTGCGACCGCCTCATCGAAAGTGGCGGCCATGCCGGATTCGGGCATGGGTATTTCCAGCCTGTCCATCATGTGGCGGAAGAGGTCGCGGTCTTCAGCGATATCGATCGAGTCAATGGATGTGCCGAGAATCTTCACGCCGGCCTCCGAAAGCTCGCGGGCGATGTTGAGCGGCGTCTGTCCGCCGAACTGCACGATGACGCCTTCAGGCTTCTCCGCCTCGTAAATCTGCAGCACGTCTTCGAGTGTGACCGGTTCGAAATAGAGCTTGTCGGAGGTGTCGTAGTCGGTCGAGACGGTCTCGGGGTTACAGTTGACCATGATGGTCTCGTAGCCGGCGTCGCGCATCGCGAAAGCGGCGTGGACACAGCAGTAGTCGAACTCAATGCCTTGGCCGATGCGGTTGGGGCC
>DAOTMQ010000250.1:0-2599 GCA_035450385.1 Kiritimatiellia bacterium
AGGAGGTGTTGGCACTGGTCGATTGGTTCCGCGCCCAAACCCCGTCGGCATCGGTCCGCGTTGAGGGATGGGGCGATGGCGGCATGCTGGCGCTGTATGCGGGTGCGTTGGATACTCGGATTGATCATACTGTAGTAGCCGGTTACTTCGGTGCACGTGAGGCCTTGTGGCGCGAACCGATCGACCGCAATGTTTTCGGTCTGCTACGTCACTTCGGCGACGCAGAGGTAGCCGCGCTGATCGCGCCGCGGCGGCTCACCGTCCTGTCCACACCGGGGCCGGAAGAGACGATTACACGTGAGTTGAAGCAGGGCGAAGGCGGCGCTCCGGGCGAGTTGGTCTCGCCGGCGGTGGACGCCGTCGACCGCGAAGTGGCGCGGGCCCGCGAGCTGGTGCCATCCGATGGCGGCGGCTGGCTCGTGCGGGTGACGGATCGCGAGGCCGCCGACAGCCACGATTCTGCCGCGTCCTTGGCGGGTGGCAAGTGGCACGGTGCGACGGTCGATACGGCGGCATGCGCGGCACGGGAAACGCGGCTGGTTAAAGGCATGAATGCGTTTTCGCAGCATCTGATAGCGGTTTCACCAGCGGCGCGCCATGCGTTTTTCGCCGACCTTGATCTCTCATCGCCCGCAGCGTTTGACCGTTCCGCCGTAGCGTATCGCACGTACTATTTGGAGCGCGTGATGGGCCGCATTGACAGCGCGCGGACGGCGTTGAACCCGCGTACGCGCGTGATCGAAAAAACCGCCGCATATACCTGTTACGAGGTAGTACTGGATGTGCTGCCTGATTTCATACTCTACGGATATCTGCTGGTTCCGAACAACATTCAGGTCGGCGAACGACGCCCGTTGATTGTCGCGCAACACGGACGCGGCGGCACGCCGCGCACGCTCATGTCGTTGCAGAACGGCGGCCGTAAAACGTACTACGAAATCGCGCCGCGCCTTGCGGAACGGGGTTATCTCGTGTTTTCACCGCAAAATCCGTATGTGTTTGAAGACCGTTACCGTCAGCTTGTCCGCAAGGCGAATCCGTTGCAATGGACCATCTACTCATACATCCATCTCCAGTATGAACAGATGTTCGACTGGTTGGACACCCTGCCCTTTGTGGATGGCGCGCGTATCGCGTTCATCGGCCAATCCTACGGCGGCAAGACGGCGGTACGCGTGCCGCCGGTGATGCCGCGCTTCTGTCTGGTGGTGGCGACAGGCGACTTCAATGAGGGCATCATCAAGATGGCCTCAACCCGCTATCCCTTCAGCTTCGCGCTGGTGGATGAGTACGAGATGTTCGAGTTTGATCTCGGCAACACCTTCAACTACGCCGACCTTGCCGGTCTGCTGATACCGCGTCCGTTCATGGCGCAGCGCGGCCACGCGGACGGTGTGGCCTGGGATGAATTCGTTGGTTACGAGTATGCGCGCGTACGGCGCTTGTACACGAAGCTCGGCTTGTCCGACCGCACGGCGATTCACTGGTTTGACGGTGGACACGAGATTGCGGTGGATGCCGCCTGCGATTTTTTTGATCGCTTCCTAAGGCAATGATGCTCCGGTGTAACACGAGCAGACACCGAAGGTGTAGCATGCGCTGCGGCAGGCGTCAAAACCGGCCGCGCGCAGCAGATCCAGCATAACTTGGCCTTGCGGCACCTGTTTGATCGAAGCCGGCAGATAACGGTACTCTTGTACGTGTCCTGAGAAGAGACGCCCGAGCAGCGGCATGACGCCCCTGAGGTAGGGCCGGAAGAGTGCGCGCATCGGCATACGCTCAGGCTGTGAGAGTTCAAGGATCACAACGCGTCCGCCCGGCGCGAGCACGCGGCGCATCTCCGCCAGTCCCGCCGCGATGTTTTCAAAATTGCGCACGCCGAAGGCAACGGTCACCGCATCAAACGAGCCATCCGCAAACGGCAGTTCCAAGCAGTCTCCGCGCACCAGATCGATGCGGCCGCACAGTTTTGCACGTTCGATTTTTGCACGGCCTGTCGCCAGCATGCCCGCCGATAGATCGATACCGGTGATGCGGGCGCGCGGCAGACGGCGTGCGGCGAGGATCGCGAAATCCGCTGTTCCCGTCGCAACATCCAGCACACGCTCCGGCGGTGGTTGATCTTGTACGAGCAGACGCAACGCACGCCGCCGCCAACCGCTATCGATGCCGAACGAAAGAATGCGGTTAAGACGGTCGTAGCGGTGTGCAATCACATCGAAGGCTTGCGTGATCTGCTCGCGCTTGCGTTCGCCACTGTTGTAAGGTGTGATGGATTCAACATTCATGGGATTGGGCGGAGAGAAAGTCATCCAGCAGGGCGGCGAGACGCGCACGCGCGATGGCGAAGAGCTTGCCTTCGGCCGCGCTCAGATGGTCGGTCAACGCCTGATAGCAGGCGTAGGGATCGCCGTCGGCCAGCATGCGCAGGCGACGGCACGCCTCTCCGAAGTGGCCGCGGTTGTGTACCAACTCCCAGCAACGCGCGAAACGCTGGACTCGCGCGAGCGTTGCAAAGTCCATCGCGTCAGAGTACAGCAGTTCGTAAGGCGGTTCGGGGTTGAAGACGAGGCCGAAGCGTTGCGCCTCGCGCACGAAA
>DAOTMQ010000250.1:2699-4921 GCA_035450385.1 Kiritimatiellia bacterium
GTAAGGCGGTTCGGGGTTGAAGACGAGGCCGAAGCGTTGCGCCTCGCGCACGAAACGCGTGCCCGGCAGGCCTTTCAACAAGTTGACCTGCACTTTTGGGGGAGCGCAGACGGTGACCAGTTTGTTGAAGCTGCGCGCGAAGGCCGCCTCGTCCTCGCCGGGCAATCCAAAAATCAGGTCGGCATGAACCGTCGCGCCGGTCTCTTGCGTCAAGACGCGTACATTTTCAAGCGTGTGCGCGGTGTCGGGACTGCGACCGATCGTGGCTGCGACGTGCGGGGTCAAGGTCTGGACACCGACTTCGAGATGCAGGGTCTCGTTTGGGAAAGCGGTCAGTCGCTTGAGCACATCCGGGTGCAGGCGATCGGCTTGGATTTCTAGATGCAGGCGGGTATCGTCGGTGACGCGGTCGAGGAAAAAGTCGAGAACCTCGCAGGCGTGTGCAACCGGCGCATTAAAGCTGCGGTCGAGAAACTTGAACTGACGCAGACCACGCTGCCAGAGTCCGTCAAAGGCGGGCAACAGGCGCGAGAGCGGGAGCAGGCGGAGGCCGGTACCAGCCGATGTACAGTAGGCGCAGGAGAACGGGCAGCCGCGGCTCGTCTCAACATAGATAGTGCGCTGGGCGAGGTCGGTGTCGGTGTAGAGATCGTAAGGCAGCGCGAGGGTGGCGGGGTCTTCGCCCGTATCCTTGATCACGACAGCAGGGAACGGGGCGTCGTCGCCATTGGTCAGCACGCTTTCACAGAAGGCGCGGAAGGCGGATTCCCCCTCCCCCACGATCACAGTGTCGAACAGGTCGGCGTGCGGGTAGTCGGCGCTAAGTTCAGGACCGCCGGCTACAAGGCGCACGCTGGGCGACACCCTGCGCAGGATGCGCGCGGTCGCCTCGGCGAGGCGCACGTTCCAAAGGTAGGTTGTGAAACTGACCACGCGCGGCGAACGCGCAAGGATGCGCTGGGCAAGCTGCAGCGGCGTGATCTCCAGATCACACTCCAACAGACTGGCGCGCGGTGCGAGCGCACCCAGATTGGCGATCAGCGATCGCGCGGCGAACGCGCAATGGCTGTAACGCGCATTCACGCCCACCAGCAAGATGTCGGTGTTGCTTTGCGTCACTGACGTTTCTCGGTATCCCGGCGCGTCGTGTAGGTCTGGATCAACTCGGCCACAGGCGCGGGATCATCAAGGCCGTGCGGATGAT
Source organism: Kiritimatiellia bacterium (assembly GCA_035450385.1). Classification (GTDB taxonomy): domain Bacteria; phylum Verrucomicrobiota; class Kiritimatiellia; order RFP12; family UBA1067; genus DUPH01. The sequence continues at coordinate 3,904 of DAOTMQ010000250.1, forward strand.
GACCCACGCCAGGCTTGTGGAAGACAGTGATCGTGCCGCCCAAAGCCTTGTAACGCTGCTCGATCACCGCCGTGTTCTCTTCGACCGGCACAACGTCATCGGTGTCGCCGACTACATGAATCAACGGGATGTTGGCTGCGGCCAAGGGCGCAAGGATGTCAACCGGATTACCGGGATACGCCAGAGCTTCCGCCTCGTCCTTGAAACCGTAGTGTTTCAGTAGGCTTTGCCAGTCACCACTGCTGCCCTTACCTTTACCCTTGCCGCCAGGCCAGCTTTTGAAGTCGCAGACCGGCGCATCGCCATAGATGCAGACAACGCGCGCGGGGTTGCGGGAGGCAAACCGGTATGCGTAGAGACCGCCGCGGCTGACACCGATCAGCGAGACACGCGGGCTGAGCCCCTTCGCGGTCATGTGCTCATAAAAGCGGTCGAAATGCTCCTGCGCAGCCGGACTGCCGAAGGTGTTGCCGACGTTCATGTAGGCGTAGTAGAAGCCGTTCTCCACCAGCGGCACGACGCCGGTGCGGTCGTCAAATGCCGTGGGGAACTCCATGCACCAGACCCACGGATTACCGGAGCGTGGATTGGGCGGAACCGCCACCCAGCACGACTTGCCGTCCACCGTGAAGTGGTGGCGCGTGAAACGCTTCCAGGTATCGGTCTTCGTCGGCTGCCAATCGATGGCACCCCGTTTGGCTTCGTCTTGGTTCGGTGCCTGCGCGGAAACGGAAGGAGCAGCCAAGAATCCAACGGCGATCAACAAGGAAATAAACACGGTTTTCATGTGTTGATTGTCGCATTTTCGGCCGGGATGTCAATACAGATGGGGTTGAAGCGGCGCGTCAAAAAGGTTAAGATTCACCCGTGAATGGACCCGTGACCGGTTGTGCCGATGCTTGTACGGTCGCGGATGTGGACGGTAATAAGCGGAAACGCATTAGGATCATTTTATGACAAACTTTACGTGGTACGATGTGAGCGATGCCACGGTCGGACTCTTGTTCGGGTTGGCCGG